>DASWRT010000337.1:0-15733 GCA_036403035.1 Allostellaceae bacterium
CGTCCGTCGCGTTAAAGCGTTTTCCATTCTTCTATCCCCCGATCCCCAACCATCCCCCCGATCCCCTTACAAGGTTCCGTTTTCCTCAGCTTGGGAACGCCTCCCGCAATTCGCGCACCTGCTCGGCGGTGAGGTGGCGGACGTGGCAGCCGCGGAGCAGGAGGTGGAGCTTCGCCGTTTCCTCAAGCTCCTCGATCGCGTCGGCGGCGGCGCTCAGCGAGGTGCCGGCGACGACCGGGCCGTGGTTCGCCAGCAGCACGGCGTGATGCCGGCCGGCGAGGGCGCGCACCGCGTCGGCGAGGCCGAGGTCGCCGGGCCGGTAGTAGGGCACGAGCGGCAGCGCGCCGACGCGCATCACGTAATAGGCGGTGATCGGCGGCAGCGCGTCGGCGGGGTCCAGGTCGGCGAGGCACGAAACGGCGACCGCGTGCGTCGAGTGCAGGTGCACGACGGCGCCGGCGCCGGACCGCTCCTCGTACATTGCGCGGTGCAGGAAGCTCTCCTTGGTCGGCTTGTCGCCGGCGAGCAGCGCGCCCGCGGCGTCGAGCCGCGAGAGCCGCGCCGGGTCGAGCCGGCCGAGCGACGAGCCGGTCGGCGTCATCAGCGTGCCGCCGTCCGGCAGCCGCACGCTGATATTCCCCGAACTGCCGGGCGTCAGGCCGCGCTCGAACAGCGAGGCGGCGATCCGGCAGATCTCCTCGCGGATCTTGTCCTCGGCGGCGGGGGCGGCGCCGTTCACGGCGCGGTCTCCGCGGCGCGGAGGAAGAAGTCCGCCGCGCCGAAATTGCCCGACTTCAGGGCGAGCGCGAGCGGCGGTTCGTCGAGGCTCGCGGTCCACGGCACGCCGGGGTCGATCTGCGGGCCGATGCGCAGCCCGGTGACGCCGAGCGCCTTGACCACGGCCCCGGAGGTCTCGCCGCCCGCGACGACGAAGCGGCGCACGCCGGCGCGCTCGCGCAGCCCGGCGGCGACCGCGGCGAGCGCCGCCTCGACCAGCGCGCCTGCCTGTTCGCGGCCGAGCCGTTCCTGCGCGGCGCGCACCCGCTCCGGCGGGGCGCTCGCCGAGACCAGCACCGGTCCTCCTCCCGCACCGAGGCGCTGCATCGCCCAGTCGAGCGCCGCCGCGGCTTGCCCGCCGCTCCCCACGGCGGCAAGCGGGTCGATCTCGAAGACGGGGCGGCCGGCGGCGCGCATTGCCTCGACCTGCGCCAGCGTCGCGGTCGAGCACGATCCGGACAACACGGCGACGGGGCCGCCGACCGCGGGCAGTGCGTCCGCCGCCAGCCCTTCGGGCAGGAGCCCGGCGCGGCGGAAATTGCCGGGAACGCCGAGCGCGATCCCCGAGCCGCCGGTGATCAGCGGCAGGTCCGTCATGGCCGCGCCGATCGCGTGCAGATCCTCGTCGCCGGCCGCATCGACGATCGCATGCCGCACGCCCTGGCCGCGCAACGACGCGAACGCGGCGCGGATCGCATCGGGGCCGCGCCGGACGTCGGCGAAGCGGACGAGGCCGACGCGGTGCGGCGTCTGGCGGGCGAGGACGCGGACGAGGCTCGCGTCGGTCATCGGCGTCAGCGGGTGGTGCCGCATCCCGGACTCCGAGAGCAGCCCGTCGCCGACGAAGAGATACCCGTTGAAGATCGTCCGCCCGTTCTCCGGGAAGGCCGGGCAGAAGATCGTGAAGTCGCCGCCCATGGCGTCGAGCAACGCATCGGCGACCGGTCCGATATTGCCGGCGTCTGTCGAATCGAAGGTCGAGCAGTACTTGAACATCGCCTGCCGGATGCCGCCGGTGCGCCGCAGCCATTCCAGCGCGGCAAGCGACTGCGCGACCGCCTCGTCCGCGGGAATCGTGCGGCTCTTCAGCGCGACGACGACCGCGTCGGCATCCGGCGGCGGCAAGGCGCCGGGCGAGGGCACGTCGATGAGCTGCACCGTCCGCATGCCGCCGCGGACCAGCGTATTGGCGAGATCGGTCGCGCCGGTAAAGTCGTCGGCGACCGCTCCGAACAGGATCGGCAACGTTTCCTCCCGTGTTGTCGGTTTCGAGCATAGGATCGGCTGGGCGGATGAGCCAGCGCCGCCGCCGCTGCTCATGGCGGCGCCTGATGCTTTCGCGTGTTTCGTGATAACGTTCCGATCAACTTAAAGGAGAAAACAGGTTCGGATCATGCCGCGTGCCGCCGCGTCGCCACCCGACGACAGCGCCAATTCCACTGCCGGGCAGGCCGCGGGCGTGCATGGCAATCCCGTGCTGGAGTTCCTCGACTTCATCGACGAGGCGCGCACGCAGCCTTTGCCGCGCCTGCTCTATCGCGTGCTGCTGAAGGCGCGGCAGCTGACGGACGCCGAAGCCGGCTCGATCTTCCTCGTGCAGGGAACGGGCCAGCGCCGGCGGCTGGTGCCCGGCAGCCTTCAGAACGATGTCGTGAGGGTGCCGGCGTCGTCGTTCTCGCTGCCGGTGTCGCGGGGCTCGATCGCCGGCTACGTCGCGGCGACCGGCGAGACGCTGTTCCTGGACGATCTGCACGCGATCCCGCCCGACCGGCCATTCGCGCACCGGCAGGAACTCGACCGCCGGAACCGCTACGTCAGCAAGACGATGCTCGCCTTCCCGCTGACCAACGGCCGGGGCAGCGTCGCCGCCGTCGTGCAGCTCATCAACCGGCGGCCGAACGGCAGCGCGGCGCCGCTGCCGTTCGAGCCGCGCCATGCGGCCCTGATCGCCCCGGTCAACCATTTCGCCGGCCGCGCGATCGAACGCGCCGCGATGAGCGAGGCGATTGTCGAGAAGAACCGCCGGCTCAGGGCGCAGCGGCAGCGCATCCTGGCGCTCCAGGCCGAAACCGAAGACGCCTTCATGCTGTCGATCCGGCTCCTCGCCAAGGCCGCCGAGCTGCACGACGAGGTCACCGGCAACCACATCGTGCGCGTCAACGAGTATTCCTATGCGCTGGCGCGCCATGCCGGGCAGGCGCAGGCATGGTGCGACGAGATCCGATACAGCGCGCAGCTCCACGACGTCGGCAAGATGAGCATCGACGCGGCGGTGCTGAAGAAGAAGGGCGGGCTCACGTCCGAGGAGTGGGGGGAGATGCGGCGCCACCCGTTCTACGGCTACGAGATCCTGCGCCAGTCGCCGCGGCTCGCGATGGCCGCCGACATCGCGCGCTGCCACCATGAGAAATGGGACGGCAGCGGCTACCCGGCTCGGCTCGCCGGAGAGGCGATCCCGCTCTCCGCCCGCATCGTCGCGGTCGCCGACATCTACGACGCGCTCCGCTCGGCGCGGCCGTACAAGCCCGGCTTTTCGCATGACGAGACGTGCCGGATCATGCTCGAAGGCGATGGGCGAATCGATCCGGACGCCCATTTCGATCCGGACCTCCTGGCGGTCTTCGCGGCGAACCATCAGGAGATGGACCGGATCTGGCTCTCGCTTCGGGACGACGGCGCGCCGCCCGCCTGACCGATATTGCCCTGTCAGAGGGTTTAGAATATACAACGAACAAGGTATGATTGCTCTTGAAAGCGCGAATGACTCGCAATATAACTGATAGTGCGTTTCATTCTTAAACGGAAAAAGCGCCGTGCAGCATCGTTCCTTGCGTCACACCGTATCGATCGTCCTTGCCATCGCTGCCATCGGCGGCAGCGGGGCCGTCTCGCTCCGGACCGCCCGTGCCGCCGACGAGCCCGCTTACATCCTGACCGTCAAGGACCACCGGTTCGACCCGACGGAATTGACCATCCCGGCGAACACGAAGGTGGCGATCACCGTCAAGAACCTCGATCCGACGCCGGAAGAGTTCGAAAGCACCGAACTGCGGCGGGAGAAGGTCGTCGCGGGCGGCCAGGAGATCGTCGTCTATATCGGCCCGCTCCGGCCCGGCCGGTACGAGTTCTTCGGCGACTTCAACCCGAAGACCGCGCGCGGTCATATCGTGGCCAAGTAGGAGCGGCCGCGATGCGTCTCCTTTCGTGCCTTCCGATGCCGGGTTGCGCCTGGCCGAAGCCTCCAGGCCTTGTCGCCGCGGCGGCGGTGCTCCTCTCCGCCCTGTCCTGGTCGTGCCTGACCTCGACCGGGGCTCGTGCGGAATTCAAAGTGCGTTCTCCGATCGTCGACTACCGCGAGTTCGAGTTCGAGCACAACGGCGACACCACCTTCGACAAGGCGAAGAGCGGCCGGAGCAACAATCAGAGCTATACGAACGAAATCGGGGTTGGAGCCTTCCCCAATTGGTTCGTCGAACTCGAGGGAGAATGGGCGGCGCCGTCCGGCGAGAACCTTCGTTACGAAGCGACGACGATCGAGAATACTTTCCAGTTGACGCCGCAGGGCAAGTACTGGGCCGATCTTGGTTTCTTCGCGGAGTATTCGCACGCGGCCAGCCGGGGAGATCCGGACTCGTTCACCTTCGGTCCGCTGGTCCAGAAGGAGCTGCCGGATTTCCTTGGAACCGACACGCTGCATACGCTGAACCTTTTGGTGTCGAAGGAGGTCGGCCACAACCGTACCGACGACACCGGCTTCTTTTATGCATGGCAATCGCGGCTGCGCCTCGACCCGCTGTTCGAGCCCGGCATCGAAATATATGGCGAAGTCGGCGACATCGAGCATCCCGGCAAGCTCGCCGACCAGCAGCACCGCATCGGGCCGGTGCTGGTCGGCCTGTACAACTTCTTCGGGTACGGCAAGGTCAAGTACGAGATCGGATACCTGTTCGGTCTCACCCGGGCCACGGAAGACGGCGCGGTCCGGTGGCGGCTGGAGTACGAGATCCCGTTCTGAGCGGTCTTGCCGGCTTGCGCGGTTCCTTGGGAGAAACCCGGTTCAAAGATGGATCAGCGTCGGCGCGAACCAGCCGAGCAAAGACAGCGCGACGCCGGCGATCCCGAGCCCGCCGGCAATGTAGACGAGCGCGAGGACGCCAGTGATCACCGACGCCGAGGCCAGCACGATCGCGAGCTGGAACGCCGCCGAGCCGTATTCGAACTGGTGATAGGCCGCGAGCGCGTGGTCGCGCCGGTCCTCGGCCGCCTTGGCGCGCGCCGCCAGCTCGCGCCGCCCTTCCTGCGTCGACGGCTCGGTGTCGTAGCGTTCCGCCGCCGCCTGCCACTTCGCGATCCGCTTCGCCACAATCTCCGCGCGGTCCGGCGGCGCCGCGCCCGGCCCCAGCGCGTCGAGCGCCTCGGCGGCGGTCCGGACGGTGGTCATCCGGATCGTCTTCGCCTGGAAGAAGGCCCAGAGGTTCGCCGCCTCGATGTTCGCGGATACCGAGTTGTTCTGCGCGCTCTTGCCGCCCATTTCGGAGATCGCGAGCAACGCCGCGAGCACCGTGATCAGGATCGCGACGCCCTTGTTGGCGTGCCCCGCCTCGTGGATCTTCTCGTGCGCCTCGTGGACTTCCAAGATACGGCTCCCGCAGAAGGAAGAGGCATGGGACAGGACTAGTCGGGGCGCTTGCTTGACACGGACGCGAGCGCCGCGCAACCATCGTATTTTGACAGGCAGGAGCCGTCGAATCGTCGCGCGCGCGGCGGGCGGCGGCGATGGTATCGCTTTATGGACCAGAAGAAACCGCCGGTTCGGCCGATCATCCTCACCTCGCATCCGGGGCGCCGCGACAAGGTGCTGCCGATCCGGTGGGGAGCCGCCGATCCGGCGGAGCGCGGCCCGGTGGTCGCGACCCTGACCGATCCGTCCCGCCGCAACGTCATCGGCGCGCATTCAGGCTCCTATTCGGTCTACCGGGCGCTCGCGGTGGCGGCCGAGCGGCTGCGCGCCGACCACGTGCCGGACCTCAGCAACACCGCTCCGGCCGAGCCGATCGGTCCGTTCCCGCAATGGGGCGACCCCGAGCTGATCGTGTCGCTCGACCCGTTCGGCCACGTCGCCGGCGAGGTCTTCGCCGACCGGCTCAAGGAAGGCTACGACATCAGGCCGACGATCGCCGTGACCAAGGCGCACATCAACATGCCGGAGCTGCGGCAGGCGATGGCGGCGGGGCGGCTGGCGGCGGACGGCCACGTGCTGCTGCCGGGCGGCGACGTGCGCGTCACCAAGGTCGCGGTCGAACCGGTCTGGTATCTGCCGGGCGTCGCGAAGCGGTTCGGCATCGCCGAGAGCATGCTGCGGCGGCACCTGTTCGAGCAGACGGGCGGGATGTTCCCCGAGCTGGTGACCCGCCCGGATCTCTCGGTGTTCCTGCCGCCGATCGGCGGCCACACGCTGTACATCGTCGGCGACGTCGCGAAGCTGGGAAGCGCGCGGCTCGCCTGCCGCGTCCACGACGAATGCAACGGCTCCGACGTCTTCGGCTCCGACATCTGCACCTGCCGCCCCTATCTTGCGCACGGCATCGAGGTCTGCGTCGAGATGGCGCAGCAGGGCGGCGTCGGGCTCGTGATCTACAACCGCAAGGAAGGCCGCGCGCTCGGCGAGGTGACGAAGTTCCTCGTCTACAATGCGCGCAAGCGGCAGCCGGGCGGCGACCGTGCAGACGCGTATTTCGAGCGGACGGAATGCGTCGCCGGCGTCCAGGACATGCGGTTCCAGGAGCTGATGCCGGACATCTTCCATTGGCTCGGGATCCGCCGCATCGACCGCTTCGCCTCGATGAGCAACATGAAGAGCGGCGCGCTCCAGGCGCAGGGCATCGAGATCGGCGAGCAGGTACCGATCCCCGACGAGCTGATCCCGCCCGACGCCCGCGTCGAGATGGATGCGAAGCGCGCCGCCGGCTACTTCGCGCCGGGCTTCGTCGCCGATCCGGCCGACCTCGCCGCAGCGAAGGGCCGTGCGCTCAGTGAGTGATGGTGATGGCACCGCCGGCTATCTGCTGAGCGCTCGGGCGGTGCGCGACCGCTCGCGCCTGCTGTTCGAGCGCTGCCGGAACAGGCTGTCGGACCATTTCACGATCGACGAAGGTGCGCTCGACACGGCAGCGGCATTCGTCGTCAACGTCACGCGGGAAGCCTATCCCGACCTGAACGTGCCCTATCACAGCCGATGGCGGCATTTCGAGATGGGCGGCGTCGACCGCTGGGCCGGCTTCGCGGCACGGCTTCCGTCGCCGTCCGATCCGGCGGAGCGCGCCCGCGCCCGCATCGAGCTGGCGATCGCAAGCGTGCTGCTCGATGCCGGCGCCGGCCCGGACTGGCGCTACCGCGAAGCGGCGACGGGACAGGTGTGGGCGCGTTCCGAAGGACTCGCCGCGGCGAGCTTCGCCTGGGTGACTGCGGGGGCCTTCTCGACCGAGCCGGCCACCGCCCCGTGGCGCGTCGAGCCTGAACGCCTCGCCGCGGTGACGCCGGAGGCATTCGCGGCCGCGTTCCAGGTCTCGCACGGCAATCCGCTGGTCGGCATCGACGGACGGGTCGGGTTGCTGCATGGCCTGTCAGCCGTCATGGCGGCACGGCCGGACTGTTTCGCGCCGGATGGAAGGAAGCCGCGGCTCGGTCATCTCTACGACCATCTCGCGGCCGAGGCCGGTCCGGCGCGGCGGCTTCCCGCGGAGGCGATCCTGTCGGCCGTCCTGCGGAACCTCGGCGGCGTCTGGCCGGGACGGCTGGCGCTCGGCGGCGTCGATCTCGGCGATACGTGGCGTCATGCGGCGCTCGCGGACGACGCCTGCGGCGGGCTCGTGCCGTTCCACAAGCTCTCGCAATGGCTCGCCTATTCGCTGGTCGAGCCGCTGGAGGAGGCGGGGATCGCGGTCGACGGTCTCGACGGCCTGACCGGATTGCCCGAGTACCGCAACGGCGGACTGTTCGTCGATGCCGGCGTGCTGGTGCCCCGGTACGAGGCGGTCACCGGCCGGCCGCACCGGCCCGACTCCGAGATCGTCGTCGAGTGGCGCGCCGCGACCGTGATCCTGCTCGACGAACTGGCAACGCGGGTACGCGCCGCGCTAGGCCTTGACCGGATCGCTTTCCCGCTGGCCAAGGTGCTGCAAGGCGGCACGTGGAGCGCCGGACGCCGCCTCGCCGCCTCGCGGCGGCCGCCCGGCGGCGATCCGCCGATCCGGATCGACAGCGACGGCACGGTTTTTTAAAGGTCCGGCATGACCGAAACTTCGCTCCTGCGAATCGTCGACCACCCGTTGATCCAGCACAAGCTGACGCTGTTGCGGAAACGCGAGACGCCGACCGCCGAATTCCGGCGCCTGCTGCGCGAGATCAGCCTGTTGATGGGCTACGAGGTGACGCGCGACCTGCCGCTGACGACGCGGCCCGTCGTGACGCCGATCGCGTCGATGGAGGCGCCGTTCCTCGCGGGAAAGAAGCTCTGCCTCGTTTCGATCATGCGCGCCGGCAGCGGCATCCTGGACGGCATGCTCGACCTGCTGCCCGCGGCGCGGGTCGGGCATATCGGCATCTACCGCGATCCGGGGACGCTGGTGCCGGTCGAGTATTACCACAAGCTGCCCGCCGACATCGCCGAGCGCGAGGCGATCGTCGTCGACCCGATGATCGCGACGGGCCATTCGGCGGTCGCCGCGGTGCAGCGGCTGAAGGACAGCGAGCCGCTTTCGATCAAGTTCGTGACGCTCCTCGCGGCGCGGGACGGTATCGCGACCTTCCACGAGGCGCATCCGGACGTGCCCGTCTACGCCGCCGCCGTCGACGAGCGACTCGACGAGAATCATTACATCGTGCCGGGGATGGGCGACGCGGGCGATCGGCTTTTCGGCACACGCTGACAGAAAATGGGATGAAAACGGCCTGGAGCCCCCTTACATTCGGGTTGTCTTGCGGCTGCAAGGAGCCGTCTAGCTCGTCATTCTCGCCAGGAAAGACGCTGCGACGCCTACCGGCGTCAGAGCGTGCACGTGACGCGTAGTGTCCGTCTTGGTAAGAAATACGAGCTAAGCTCTCTTGGGGCCGCATTATCGACTCGACCGATACATCCGGAGCGGCCATAGTGGACGGAATGATATTGGGGGTGGCGATGTCGGGGGAGGGGCTGCCGGCGTATGGAGCTTGAACGCCTTATCGCCGAGCACGGCACCTGGTTCTACGTCATCACCTTCGCCTGGACATTCCTTGAAGGCGAGACGTTCGTTCTTTGCGCGGCGTTTCTGGCGGCTCAGGGCCTCGTCAACGCACCGCTTCTCCTACTCTGTGCTTGGCTCGGCAGTTTCAGCGGCGATCAGCTTTATTTCTGGACGGGTCGGCATTTCGGCCCCCGCCTTCTGCAGCGTTTCCCGAAATGGCGCCCGGGTGTCGATACCGCGCTCTACTGGCTGAAGCGGTTCAACACCGGGTTCATCCTGACCTTCCGCTTCATCTACGGCGTGCGCAACTTCTCGTCCTTCGCGCTCGGCATGAGCGGCCTTTCCTGGCAGCGTTTCTTCTGGCTCAACCTCGTCGCCGCGGGCATCTGGGCCGTCGGCTTCATCGGCGTTGGCTACATGTTCGGCCACGTCTTCAAGTCGATGCTCGGCAACATCGCCCGCGATTTCAGCCTGATCATGCTCGGCGTGTTCGTCATGATCGGCGGCGGCATGTATCTCCTCCATCGCCTCCAGAAGCGGCGCATGTCGGTGCCGCCGGTCAACGCCGCCACCGTCGTGACGCCGCCCCGGTAAGCGGTCCGTCCGGTCGCCGCTCCGGCTTCCATCCGATGTTTCGTCTGCCGGCCGCCGCGTGCGGCCGGTTCCGTATTCAGCATCCCTCTCAACCGTAGCGACAGCGACGGTCCGTTGACCGGCCAGGATTTGCGTTCCCTTGGAAAGGGTCTATCATCCCCTCCCCAAGATAAAGAAGGCATGGGGAGGAGAGGACCGATGCAATGTGATCGGCGGCAATTCGTCGTCGGCGCAACGGCGCTGGGCAGCAGCATCGTTTGGAACTTCGGCGGCGCCGGTGCGGCATTCGCACAGGCGAAATCGGTGTCGGCGACATTCGGTCCGACCGGCATCCTTTATGCCGCAACGATGGTCGCGGTGGAGCGCGGGTTCGCCAAGGAGGAAGGACTCGACGTCAAGCTCGTCGTGACCGACGGCGGCGCCAAGTCCCGTCAGGTTCTCGCCGCCGGCCAGACCGACTTTGCGCACGGCGACGCGGTGCATCCGATGCAGATCGGCAATCGCGGCAAGCCCGCCAAGATGCTCCTCGCTACCGAAACCTACGCCTCCTACTCGAACATCGTGATCCGCAAGGATCTCTATGACCAGGGCATCACCACGCCGGCGAAGCTGGCGGAGTGGAAGCGGCCGAACGGCGCGAAGCCGATCGTCGCGGCGACCGCCGTCGGGTCCGGCACGTGGATGTTCGGCACCTACGTGTTCGACAAGCTCGGCGTCGGCGACAGCATCAACTGGATCGGCGGCGGCGGCGCGCAGACGATGCTCGGCGGACTCGGCTCGAAGCAGTTCGACGCGATCATGGCGCTTCCGGCGTGGCAGATCGAGGCGGAGAAGCGCGGCTGGGGCGCGGTGATCTACGACGTCACCGACCGCGACGCCTGGAACAGGACGTTCGGCGGTCCGCTGCCGGTCTCGGTGGTCTATGCGCTCGACACGACGATCGCCGCGCACGAAGCCGAGACTCAAGCCTACGTCAATGCGCTCTACCGCTCCATCCAATGGCTGAAGGCAGCCTCCGTCGACGACATCTATGTCGCAATCGGGCAGAAATATATCGGCGAGCTCGATCCGGACGTGGTGAAGCAGGAGATCGGCTTCTACAAGAAGCTGTGGAACTACAGCGGCGCCGTCACCGAGGAAGAATTCAAGCGCGGCGGTCAGGTCTGGTACCGCGAGGGTACGGACATCAAGGAGACGACCTACAAGGACGCCGTCGAGCCGCGCTTCCTGGCGAATGCCCAGCGCAAGTTCGGCTGAGCCCGGAATGGCGTCGTCGTCGCCGGTGTCGCTCCGGCCGGCGCCCGCAACCGCGACCGCGCGGATCGAGGTCGATGCGGTCGAGAAGTCGTTCGGAGCCGGCGGGCGCCGGCTCGTCGCCGTCGACCGCGTCTCGTTCGCGATCCGCGGCGGCGAGTTCGTCGCGCTGCTCGGGCCGTCCGGCTGCGGCAAGAGCACGATCCTCAACATGGTGGCGGGACTTATCCCGCGCACCGGCGGCGACATCCGGATCGCCGGCGCGAGCGTCGCGCCGGGCGCGGTCAATCCGAAGATCGGCTACGTCTTCCAGCGCGACACCTGTTTTCCGTGGCGCACCGTCGCCGACAATATCGGCTACGGGCTGGAGCTTGCCGGCGTCGCACGCGAGGAGCGGCGGCGGCGCGTCGCCGAAGCGGTCACGCTGGCCGGGCTCGGCGGGTTCGAGGATGCCTTTCCGTTGACGCTCTCGGGCGGCATGCGGCAGCGCGTCGGCCTGATGCGGACGCTGATCACGCGGCCCGAGATCCTGCTGATGGACGAACCGTTCGGCGCGCTCGATACCCACACCAAGCTCGACATGCACCGTATCCTGCTCGACATCTGGGAGCGCGAGCGGCAGACCGTGCTGTTCGTCACGCACGATCTCGGCGAGGCGCTGACGCTCGCGGATCGGATCATCCTGCTCTCGGCGCGGCCGGGGCGGCTCAAGGAGGACATCAGGGTGCCCTTCGCCCGACCCCGCGACGCCGTGAGCCTGCGCGAAACGCCGGAATACGCGGACGCCTTCTCGCATATCTGGCACTCGCTCGGCGAGGAGTTCCGGCGGGGACGGCCGGAATGACCGCCGCTGCGGCGAAGCGGACGGAACCGCGGAAGAAGGCCGCCGCGGCAGCCGCGCCGCCGGCCTCGACCGGCGGCGCGGGCTCGACGGCCTGGGTCGCGTTTTGGCGGATCCTCATCCTCGCGGCGCTGCTCGTGGTCTGGCAGTGGGGTTACCGCCTGCGGCCCTATGCGCCGTGGCTCGTACCGGATCTGCTCGATCCGTACTTCATCTCGACGCCGCAGGAGATCTGGAGCCGGCTGCTGCGGCTCGGCTGCCTCACCGACCGCGGCGGCGCATGGCTCGACAGCGGCGGAATCGCGACCTGCCTCGACAAGACCAGCAACAATCTCTGGATGGCGACGCTGGTCACGCTGAAGAACACCTTCTGGGGCTTCCTCACCGGCGTCACCAGCGGCGTCGCCGCCGGCCTGCTGCTCGGGCGATCGGCCTTTCTCGCCCGCGTGTTCGAGCCCTACATCATCGCGTTCAACTCGATCCCGCGCATCGCCCTGGTGCCGATCATCATCCTGATGTTCGGCCTCGGCGACATGTCGAAGGTGATGACGGCGTGGGTCATCGTGTTCTTCCTGGTCTTCTTCAACACGTTCGAGGGGGCGCGGGCGGTCGACCGCGACCACATCGCCGCGGCCCGGCTTCTCGGCGCGTCGCAGTGGCAGGTGCTGCGGACGGTCGTGATCCCGTCGACGATGGCCTGGGTGTTCGCCTCGCTGACGCCGGCCATCTCGTTCTCGCTGATCGGCGTGATCGTCGGCGAGTTCATCGGCGCCGAGCGCGGCCTCGGCAAGCTGATCGTCGAAGCCGAGGCGCGGGCGGAGGCCGCCGACATGATGGTCGCGGTCTTCGTGCTGATGGTCGTCGGCGTCGTCCTCTCGATCGGCATCCGCCAGCTGCAGCACTATCTGCTGCGCTGGCAAGCGCACTTCCAGGAGAAGGGATAACGGGCGGCGCCGCTGCCGTCGCCTCGGAATGGAGCCGCCCGGTCTCAGGCCGAGCCGCTGTAACTCGACGCTTATCCGATCGAAGAGGATCACCGGCTTCGCAGGGTGGCCGGTGATCGATGGTGGCCCGGAATCAGGTTGCGGCGGCTACGTCCGCCGCCGGGACGGCTTCCGCCTCGGCGAGGTGGACCGGGTCGCCGCAGCAATAGCCCGGCCGCGCACCGGCGCGGCCGACGGCGAGCAGGGTAGTGCGGATCGCCTGCGGCCGGTAGGCCGAGAGCAGGCGGGCCAGGAAGACGCGTTCGACGAAGGCGGCCTCGTCGCCGGGCAGCCCGGCAGCCGTGAGATGCTGCGCCAGCCGGTCGAGCGCCGTATCGAGCACGCGCACGCCGTCCGCGATCTGCGCGGGCCGGGCATCCGCCGTGGAGGAGGCGCAGGGCTCGCCGGTCCGTCCGATCGCCGGGCGCATCATGTCCTGGATCGCGCCGAGTAAGCGCGTCGGCGCCACCGCATGGCGCTTCGCGGCCGTCGCGGCGATCACGCCGGCGATCGCCGAAAGCCGCTCCGAAGCGGCCAGCCCGATCGCGTCGAACGCGGCGAACGCCGTCGCCATCTCGTTCCGCGCCGTGGCACCGATCTTCGCCATGGTCTGATGCGTCGCGCCGGCGGTCTGCTGCATAGTCCACTCCCGTTGGTAGAACCAGGGTCGCGGAACTTGCTTAACGATTCGTTGAATCGGAGCGTCTGTTGCGGCGAATTCGGATCATTTCTTGCCTTCTCCTGCTGCGCGGCGCGGTTGCCCCGGCGCGGTTGTCCGGTCCCGCTTGCGTTGGCAGGATGAGGCGGTATTGTCCTGCCGCGCCGAGGGCGGCTCCGCCCGTACCACCGGCGGTCACGCATAGGTTCGGAGATCGTTCATGAAGAAGTATTTGGCTGGCCTCGTCGCCGCCGCGTTCTCGATCAACGTCGCGCACGCGGCGCCGGCGCCGGCCGCAGGACGTTGCTTCAAGCCGGCCGACATCGAGGCGGAGCAAGCGATCCTGTTCCAGACGGAACTCATGGTGATCGCCGAGGCGTGCCGCGTTCCCAGCTACGTCAACTTCACGCAGCGCAACCGCCAAGCGGTCATCGCCTACCAGAAGCAGATGATCGATCATTTCCGCCGTGCGGGCGGCGGCAATGCGGTGGCGTCCTTCGACAGCTACCAGACGCGGCTCGCCAACCAGTCGGCGCTGCGCAACGGCCAGACCCCGGTGCCGACGCTGTGCAGCCAGGCAAAGGAGTTCCTGGCGGTCGGCAACGAGTTGGACGGCGAGGGCTTCCGGCGCTACGCCGCCGCCCGTGCTGTCACCAACCAGCCCTATTATCGAGTCTGCCGCTGACGATCGGCGCGGCGCTCTTGTAACCGACGCCGCAGGACCGCATCGTGTCCAGCAGGGACACTGTTGCCGATCGAACGCGGCCGCTCCGGAGCGGGAGGGAAGAATGGGACGACGACGCGGTCTCGCGGCGCTCCTCGGCGCCGTCGTGCTGGCGGCAAGCGCCGCCATCGCGGCGGGGCCGTCGGCGCGTGCCGCCGAGAAGCTCAACATCGGCGTGCTCCGCCTCGCGTCGTCCGGTCCCATCTTCATCGCGCAGGACAAGGGCTATTTCCGCGACGAGGGCCTTGATACCGCGTTGAAATTCTTCGAGGCGGCGCAGCCGATCGCCGTCGCGACGGTGTCGGGCGACGTCGATGTCGGCATCACCGGCCTGACCGCCGGCTTCTACAATCTCGCCGGAAAAGGCGCGCTCAAGATCATTGCGGCGCAGAGCCGGGAGGAGAAGGGCTATCACCTGACCGCCTATCTCGCGAGCAACGGCGCCTACGAGAAGGGGCTGAGGAGCCTCAAGGACCTGCCGGGACATTCGGTCGGGATCACGCAGGTCGGATCGACCTTCCATTACAGCCTCGGCCTGCTCGCGCGGAAGGAAGGGTTCGAGCTGTCGAAGCTCAAGCTGGTGCCGCTCCAGTCGATGCCGAACATGGCGACCGCGCTGAAAGGCGGACAGGTCGACGCGGCGCTGATCCCAGCGACGGTCGCGGCGCCGCTGATCGAGCATGGCGACGCGAAGCTGCTCGGCTGGGTCGGCGACGAGACGCCGTGGCAGCTCGGCGCCAGCTTCGCCGCGCCGAAGACGATCTCCGAACGGCGGCCGGTGCTGGAGAAATATGTCAGAGCGTATCGGCATGCCGCCGCCGATTTCGAAGCGGCGTTCCTGCGTCTCGGTCCCGACGGCAAACCCGTCGAGGGACCTGAGGCCGCTTCCCTGCTCCACATCATCGGCAAATATACCGCGCAGGATGCCGCGACCTTGCGTCTCGGCATCGCCTATATCGATCCGCAGGCACGCCTGCTCGTCCGCGACGTCTACAATCAGGTCGCGTGGTACCAGTCGCAGGGGCTTGTCGACAAATCGGTCGATGCAAAATCGGTGATCGACCTCTCCTTCGTCGACAAGCACTTGGACCTGCCGCAATAGGCGGGCGGCGGGTCATCGGCCGGTTCGACGGAACGAGCATGTCTGACGCTGCGCAGCCCCGCATAGCCGCTCCGGACCCGTTCCACCAGCCGCGCCGCGAGATCGCGTTCCGCGGCGGCGGCTTCGCGCCGCAGCGGAAACGCTGGGCCTCGTGGGCGGCGTTCGTCGCCGTCGTGGCGCTCTGGCAGGCGGCGATCTCGTTCCGCGTCGTCAGTCCGGTCTTCCTGCCGAGCCCGTGGAGCATCCTGGTCGCGTGGTACGGCCTTGCCGTTTCGGGCGATCTGTGGGCGAACCTCTCGGCCTCGCTCGGTCGCATCGCCGCGGGCTGGACGATCGGCACGGCATGCGGCCTCGCCGTCGGCGTCGCGATGGGGCTGTTCTCGATCGCCCGGTCGGTCGCGCTGCCGGTCGTCTCGGCGCTGTTCCCGATCCCGAAGATCGCGCTTCTGCCGCTGCTCATCCTCTGGCTCGGCATCGGGGAGCCATCGAAAATCGCGACGATCGCCCTCGGCGTCTTTTTCCCGACGACGATCGCGACCTATAGCGGTGTCGATTCCGTGCCGCGCACGCTGATCCGC
>DASWRT010000338.1:0-4349 GCA_036403035.1 Allostellaceae bacterium
GCCAACTCGTTGTCGGTCAACGACCGAGGCCGACGGCATCGAACCCGACGGTCGGATGGGGGTTCGTCCGCGCCGGCCGGGAGGCGTGTCCGCCGCAGCACGCCGACCGATTTTCAGCGGCACTTGATTGGCTGCGAAGGCCAGGGCTACGCTGCCGACGCGCCGCAACAGTTCCGAGAATTACGCCATGTCCTTCCTCGCCCAGCGCATGTCCCGCATCAAGCCGTCGCAGACGATCGCCGTCACGACGAAGGCGGCCGAGATGAAGGCCGCCGGCCGCGACGTGATCGGCCTCGGCGCCGGCGAACCCGATTTCGACACGCCGGCGAACATCATCGAAGCCGCGATCGCGGCGATGCGGCGCGGCGAGACGCGCTATACCGCGGTCGACGGCACGCCGGCGCTCAAGAAGGCGATCTGCGGCAAGTTCGCGCGCGAGAACGGGCTCGACTATCAGCCGTCGCAGATCACCGTCGGCACGGGCGGCAAGCAGGTGCTCTACAACGCCCTGGCCGCGACGCTCGATGCCGGCGACGAGGTCGCCATCCCGGCGCCCTACTGGGTTTCGTATCCGGACATGGTGTCGCTGTGCGACGGCACGCCGGTCTTCGTAACCTGCCCGCAGAACAACGGCTTCAAGCTCCGTCCGGAGGATCTCGACGCGGCGATCACGCCGAAGACCAAGTGGCTGATCCTGAACTCTCCGTCTAACCCGACCGGCGCGGCCTACACGGCGGCCGAGCTGAAGGCGCTGGCGGAGGTGCTGCTGAAGCATCCGCACGTCCGGGTCATGACCGACGACATGTACGAGCATGTCGTCTATGACGGGTTCGAGTTCGCGACGATCGCGCAGGTCGAGCCGCGCCTCTACGAGCGGACGCTCACCGTCAACGGCATGTCTAAGGCCTATTGCATGACCGGCTGGCGGATCGGCTATGCCGGCGGGCCGCAGTCTCTCATCAAGGCGATGGCGACGATCCAGTCGCAGTCGACCTCGAACCCCTGCTCGATCAGCCAGGCCGCCGCGGTCGAGGCGCTGACCGGCCCGCAGGATTTCATCCCGAAGCACAGCAAGGTGTTCCAGGAGCGCCGCGACCTCGTCGTGTCGATGCTGAACCAGGCCAAGGGCATTCACTGCCCGACGCCGGACGGCGCCTTCTACGTCTACCCGTCATGCGCCGGCGCGGTCGGCCGCGTCACGCCGCGGGGCAAGCGGATCGAGAACGACAGCGACTTCGTCGAATACCTGCTCGAAGCGGAGGGCGTCGCGGTGGTGCAGGGCGTGGCCTTCGGCCTGAGCCCGCATTTCCGCATCTCCTACGCGACCTCGACCGACGTGCTGCGCGAAGCCTGCACCCGCATCCAGCGGGCCTGCGCCGCGCTCGAATAGCGCGGCGGCAGCGGGAATTCGTCGCCCGTACGCCGGGGTGGAAACCATAAACTAGGGGCGCCCGCGCGAAGGCCGTGCCGGGCGGGGCGAGCGCCGCCCCCTACGTTAGATTGACAATTTCATCGATCCGCTCGGGCGGCGCGGAGTCCGCCTCATGGCGTCGGCCCCGACCGCCGCGTCGCCGAACTGACGGCGCCGGCCTGCGCTTCCGCGCTTTGTGTCCGCTCCTGTACTCGCGGATCGCGCCGACCGCATTTGTTCAGCAAAAGTATTGCCGCTGCCCGCCGTTTGTTTTTTCTCGTTGCGCTCGCCGGTGCCGCGCGCGACGATTTGCCTTAGGGAGGCGCCGGCGGCGGCCCACCGTGAGTCCCGGCGGTGCGAACAGCGACCCCAGGAGGCGCTCATGACCAGTCAATCCGGCACCCTACGCTGCGCCGCGCTCGTCGGTCCTTATCTCTCCGGGAAGACCACGCTTCTCGAGGCGCTGCTCTGCGCCAGCGGGACGACGAGCCGGCGCGGCACCGCCAAGGACGGCAACATGGTCGGCGACCATGCGCCCGAGGCGCGGGCGCGGCAGATGTCGACGGAACTCAACGTCGCCGCCGCGACCTATCTCGGCGACCGCTGGACCTTTCTCGACTGCCCGGGTTCGGTCGAACTCCTCTATGAGACGCAGAACGCGCTGCTTGCCGCCGACGTGGCGATCGTCGTGTGCGAGCCCGAGATCGAGCGGGTGCTGACCCTTGCACCGCTCTTCAAGTTTCTCGACGATCGCGAAATTCCGCACATGGTGTTCATCAACAAGATGGATACCTCGTCGGCGCGCGTGCGCGACGTGCTGGCGGCGCTGCAGGGAGTCTCGCAGCGCCCGCTCGTCCTGCGCCACGTGCCGCTGCGCGACGGCGACAGCGGCGTGACCGGCTATGTCGACCTCGTCAGCGAGCGGGCCTACCAGTACAAGCCCGGGCAGCCGTCCGACCTGATCAAGCTTCCCGACGATTTCTGGAGCCGCGAGCGCGGGACGCGCACCGGCCTGATCGAACGGCTCGCCGATTTCGACGACAAGCTCCTGGAGCAACTGCTTGAGGACATCGAGCCATCGAAGGAGGAGATCTACCGGCACCTGACGGCGGACCTGCGCCGCGACCTGATCGTTCCCGTCTTCGTCGGCGGGGCGCTGCACGACCACGGCGTGCGCCGGCTCCTCAAGGCGCTCCGTCACGAGACGCCCTCCTACGAGGAGGCGGCACAGCGGCTCGGGATCGAAACGGCGGCGGACGGCGGCGCCGGGACCGTGGCGCACGTGATCAAGACCTATCACGCGCCGCATACCGGCAAGCTCTCGCTTGTCCGCATCTGGCGCGGCACGGCTTCAGAAGGCATGACGCTGAACGGCGTGCGCGTCGGCGGGCTGATCCGGCTGACCGGCGCGCAACAGGAGAAGATCCCGTCGGCGACGGCCGGCGATGTCGTCGGCCTGGCGCGGATGGAGGGGATCGGCACGGGGACCGTGCTGACCGACGGCGCGAGCCCGGCGGCATCGGCGCTCGACCTGCCGGCGGTGCTGCGGCCGGTCTACGGCCTCGCGATCACGGCGGAGAAGCGGAGCGACGACGTGAAGCTCTCGGCCGCGATCGGCAAGCTGGTCGAGGAGGACCCGACCCTGAGCCTCGTCCATCAGTCGGACACCGGCGAGATCGTGCTCTGGGGCCAGGGCGACATCCATTTGCAGATCGCGCTCGACCGGATGCGCAACAAGTACAACCTCGCCGTCACCGGCGCCCGCCCGCAGCTTCCTTTCAAGGAAACGATCCGCCGCGGCGCCGCCCAGCACGCCCGGTTCAAGCGGCAGAGCGGCGGACACGGGCAGTTCGCCGACATCCAGATCGAGGTGAAGCCGCTGCCGCGCGGCACCGGCTTCACCTTCACCGACAGCGTCGTCGGCGGCGCGATCCCGCGCAACTACATCCCCGCCGTCGAGGAGGGCGTGCGCGATTTCCTGAAGCAGGGACCGCTCGGCTTCCCCGTCGTCGACATCGCCGTCACCCTGATCACCGGCCAGTTCCATTCGGTCGACAGTTCCGATATGGCGTTCAAGACGGTCGCCCGGATCGCGATGACCGAGGCGCTGCCGAAATGCGAGCCGGTCCTGCTCGAACCGATCCATATGGTCGAGATCTCGGTCCCGAACGCCTTCACGTCCAGGGTGCAGCGTGTGGTTTCGGGGCGTCGCGGACAGATCCTGGGATACGACGCGAAGCCCGGCTGGGACGGTTGGGACGTGGTCAATGCGCTGATGCCCCTCGCCGAGATGCACGACCTGATCGTCGAGCTGCGCTCGGTGACGCTCGGCATCGGCACCTATGGCGAGCGCTTCGACCATCTCCAGGAGTTGACCGGCAAGCTCGCCGAGCGGACCCTGGCGTCGCGGCCGGTGCACGCGGCGCAGTAGCGCCGCCGGACGGCGGCGGCGGCGGCAAAGCAACGGCGGACTCCCTCGCCCGCCCGCGGCGGCGGCAGCGGCCGGGGAGGGAGTTCACCGAGCCGTGAGTTGGCGGCCTGCGGCCCGCCCCCTATCTCTTGGCCAGCCGACGAGGGGGAACAGAGACATGCTGACGAAGCGCAGGCGGGGCTGGGAGATGCCGGAGCGGGAGGCGACGCCGGAAGCCGCGTTCCGCGACCGCCGCCGCCTGATCCAGGTGATGGGGCTGAGCGCGATCGCCGCCACGGCGACGGCGGCGGTGCCCGGCTTCGGCGGCAGTGCCGGTGCCGCGCTCGCCGCCGCCGCCGCCGCGGGCGATGCGCCGCCGTCCGACCCGACCGCCGGTCTCTATCCGGCGAAGCGCAACGAGCGCTACGCGCTCGATCGGCCGGTCACCGCGGAGGAGTACGTCACGACCTACAACAACTTCTACGAGTTCGGCTCGCAGAAGGACATCGCTCGCGCCGCCCAGGCGCT
>DASWRT010000339.1:0-4176 GCA_036403035.1 Allostellaceae bacterium
CGATCCGAGTGGCCGCGCGAGGGGACGCCGCCGGCCAAGTCGGCCTATGTCGGAGCATAGAGGCGAACGGAGGACCTCGACCTGCCCCTCGCCTAAGCTTCCGGCTCGCGCCGCAGCATCGTCTTGAGGATCTCGATCCAATTCGTGACGCGGGCGCGGTTCACGCCGAGATCGGTCTTGCCGTAGCGGGACGTGCTGACGATAGCGATCGTCGAGCCGGCGCCGCCGGGGTCCGGCATGAACTCGACCGTGATGATGTCGGGGAAACGGAACACGGCCGACCGCTGGATATAGACGAGATGGCGCCGGTCCGGACTCGCATCGACGAGGTCGGTGCGGGGCTGCATCGCCACCATCTCGCGCCAGTAGTCGCGCAGCCGCTCCCAGGCGACGGGGAATACGGGACTGCTGCCGCCTGCCTTATCGGCCGGCGGCTTGCATGGCCCGGCGGGCGGGCAGAGCACGTAAGTGTGCGACGGGTCGAGCGGCGGCAGCGGCGCCGCGAAGTCGATCTGCTCCTCGGCCCGGAGGCGGCTCTCGGCGTCGCGGCCCATGTAGAGCCGGATCGCGAGGACAGCGACGCCGAGACCGACGAGAACCACGACCAGCACCGTCATCGTCTTGCGGAATGTCCTCACGGACTGCCCCCACGGACTGCCCCGATAAACCGCTTAGGCATACGAGCAAGGCGGCGGCAGCGCAACGTCCGCAAGTCAACCGTCCGGTATACATGCCGGCCGCGCCGCTTCGCTTCGGACGATCGTTCCCGGCTTGACACGGTCCGGCTTGCCTCCGCGGCGCGAGGCGGCGAAGCTCTTGCGGTGAGCGATCCGACGACGACGAACCGGGATGCGATCCGTGCCGACGAGCGGCGGCGCTGGACCGATACGGCGCCCGCCTGGCGGCAGTGGGCGGCGCCGCTCGCCGCGATGGCCGAGCGCTTCAACCAGCCGATCGTCGAGGCGGCCGTACTGCCGCGGCCGGCGGGCGGGCGCGACGAATGCATGCGGGTGCTCGACCTCGCAAGCGGCGCGGGCGAGCCCGCTCTGTCGCTGGCCCGCCGGCTCGGTCGAGGCGGCGGGCTCGTCGTCGCGACCGACCTCGTACCGGCGATGCTGGCCGGCCTGCGCGAGCGCACCGCCGCCGAGAGGGCGCCGGCAGCCGGCGCGGCGCGGATCGTGCCGGCCGCGGCGGACATGGAGCGCCTGCCCTTCGCGCCGGCTTCCTTCGACGCGGTGACCTGCCGGTTCGGCCTGATGTTCTGCCCGTCTCCGGAACAGGCGCTCGCCGAAGCCCGGCGGGTGCTGCGGCCCGGCGGACGCGCCGTCTTCATGGTCTGGGGTCCGGCCGAGGAGAATACGATGAACGCGGTGCTCGCCGCTGCGGTCGATGCGGCTGCCGGCCCGGCGCCGCGGGGCGAGCGCAGCCTGTTCCGGCTCGCCGCCGACGGAGCGCTCGCCGCGTGCTTCGCCGCCGCGGGGGGCGGGTTCCACGACGCGGTCGAGCAGACGGTACGCTTTGCGCCGCGCATCGCGCTCGATCCGGCGACGCCCGGCGGGTCGTCCTTCTGGCAGGCGACGCTCGACATGGCGTTCGGCCACCGGCTCGTCGGGCTCGATGCCGCGGCGCTCGCCGATCTACACCGATCGATCCGCGACGCCTTCGCGCGGCGGATCGGCGAAGACGGGCGCGTCGCGCTCGACGTCCATCTCCGCGTCGGGATCGGTACGGTATGATGCCGCCGGAACCTGTGGTGGCGGCGGCCAGCGGCGGTTTCGCGCCGTGCGGGCTCGACGAGGGGATCGCGGCGCTGTCGCGCCTCGACGCCGACTTCGCGGCGATCGTCCGCGTCGCCGGGCCGCCGCGCTTCCGCCGCCGCCCGGCGAGCTTCGGCACGCTGCTGCACATCATCCTGGAGCAGCAGGTCTCGATCGACGCGGCGGCGGCGATGTACGCGCGGCTGCGGCGGGTCTGCGACCCGCTCGATCCGACCTGTTTCCTGGCGCTCGACGAGCCGACGCTGCGCGCCTGCGGCTTCAGCCGGCAGAAGGCCGGCTACGGGCGCCATCTCGCCGAGGCGATGCTCGCCGGGCGCTTCGACCCGGCCGGGCTGGCCGGGTTCGACGACGAGGCGGCGACGGCGGCGCTCGTCGGCCTCAAGGGAATCGGGCGGTGGAGCGCCGAGATCTACCTGCTCTTCGCATTGGGGCGCCCCGATATCTGGCCGGCACAGGATCTCGGCTTGCAGATCGGGCTGCAGCGATTGAAATCGTTGCCGGCGCGCCCGGAAGCGCCGACGCTGCGCGCGATCGGGGAGGCGTGGCGGCCCTGGCGGTCGGTCGCGGCGTGCCTGATCTGGCAGCACTATCTGCACGTCTCGAACCGGTCGGCGCCGACGGTCGTTCCGTAATGCACGACGGAGGGAGGACCGGCGGCGAACCGATAGGGCAACCTGATTCTTCAACGCCAGGAGGTTTCATGGCGGCGGTGCGGCGTTTGTGCGTCTATTGCGGATCGGCCGGTCAGGTCGACGAGGCCTATCGCGCCGCAGCGGTCGAACTGGGCCGCCGGATCGCCGAGCGCGACATCGAGCTGGTCTACGGCGGCGGCCGCATCGGACTGATGGGCCTCGCCGCCGACGCGGCGCTCGCCGCCGGCGGGCGGGTGATCGGCATCATCCCCTCGCATCTGCACGACTACGAGGTCGGTCACCACGGCGTCACCGAGCTGATGATCGTGCCGAACATGCACGAGCGGAAGCAGCGGATGTTCGAGCTGTCCGACGCCTTCGCCGTGCTCCCCGGCGGTCTCGGCACGCTCGACGAGACGTTCGAGATCATCACATGGAAGCAACTGCGGCTGCATGACAAGCCGATCGTCATCGTCGACGCCGCCGGGTACTGGCGGCCCTTGCAGGCGCTCGTCGATCATGTCGTCGAGAAGAACTTCGCGAGCGGCGCGGTGCGCAACCTCTACAAGATCGTGGATTCGGTGGACGCGCTGCTGACGGCGCTCGACCGCGCGCCCGACCCGGTGATCCCGGCGGCGACGTCTCAGTTCTGAGCACTGGCGGCACCTCGCGTTAAGCGGGTGCGCGCCTGGGCCGCGCTTGCGTGACGGAGGCCGCATGCTATTTTCGCCGCCTTCGCGCTCGCCCCGGCTCTCAGCCCGACCCTTCGAGGACGTCTCTATGGCAAAGATCAAGGTCAAGAACCCGATCGTCGAGCTAGACGGCGACGAGATGACCCGCATCATCTGGTCGTTCATCAAGCAGAAGCTGATCCTTCCCTACCTCGACGTCGACCTGAAGTACTACGACCTCGGGATCGAGCACCGCGACGCGACCGACGATCAGGTCACGATCGACGCCGCCGAGGCGATCAAGAAGTACGGCGTCGGCGTGAAGTGCGCGACGATCACCCCGGACGAGGCGCGGGTCGAGGAGTTCCACCTCAAGAAGATGTGGAAGTCGCCGAACGGCACGATCCGCAACATCGTCGGCGGCACGATTTTCCGCGAGCCGATCATCTGCCGGAACGTGCCGCGGCTGGTGCCGGGCTGGACGCAGCCGATCGTGATCGGCCGTCATGCGTTCGGCGACCAGTACCGGGCGACCGACTTCGTCGTTCCCGGCGCCGGGACCCTGACGATCACCTTCACGCCGAAGGACGGCGGGCCGAAGATCGAGCACAAGGTGTTCGACTTCCCCGACTCGGGCGTCGCGCTGTCTATGTACAACCTCGACGACTCGATCAAGGGCTTCGCGCGCTCCTGCTTCAATTACGGACTTCAGCGCGGCTGGCCGGTCTACCTCTCGACCAAGAACACGATCCTCAAGGCGTATGACGGGCGCTTCAAGGACCTGTTCCAGCAGATCTTCGACAGCGAGTTCGCCGCCGAGTTCAAGAAGCGCGGCATCACCTACGAGCACCGCCTGATCGACGATATGGTCGCCAGCGCGTTGAAGTGGAGCGGCAACTTCATCTGGGCGTGCAAGAACTACGATGGCGACGTGCAGTCCGACGTTGTGGCGCAGGGCTTCGGCTCGCTCGGCCTGATGACCTCCGTGCTGATGACGCCGGACGGCAAGACGGTCGAGGCCGAGGCGGCGCACGGCACGGTGACGCGCCACTACCGCCTGCACCAGCAGGGCAAGGAAACCTCGACGAACCCGAT
>DASWRT010000340.1:0-4218 GCA_036403035.1 Allostellaceae bacterium
CACCGAGTAGGTGCCATCCTTCTGGATGTTCGCGTGCACCCGCTCGTTGACGAAGCGCGAGCGCGAATCATCGGCGTACTCGCCGGGCCACGCGCAGAGCAGGTAGTAATTGAGCGCCGGCCGGCATTTATGGCAGCCGTCCGGCGACGTCCAGCCGAGCGCCTCGCGCACCACATCCATCGTCTTGAGGCCGCGCTCGACGATGGCGCGGCGCACCTCGTCGTGGCTGTGTTCGGTGCAGGAGCACATCGCCGGGACGCGGTTCGCCGCGACGTCGGCGTCCGGGCCGAGCGCGTGCTGAAGGATCGCCTGCACGACGCTCGTGCACTGCCCGCAGGAGGCGGACGCCTTGGTGTGGGCGCGCACCTCGTCGAGACACGTCAGCTTCTTCGCCGCAATCGCGCCGCAGATTGCGCCTTTCGAGACGCCGTTGCAGCCGCAGACCTGCTCGCCGTCGGCCATCGCGGCGACGTCGAGCCCGCCCGGAGCGGAGCCGCCGCCGCCGGAAGCAGCCTCGACGAAGGCGCGGCCGAAGACGAGCCGGTCGCGGACCTCGCCGATCTCGGCGCCCTCGCGCATCAGGCGGACGTACCAGGGACCGTCGGCGACGTCGCCGTAGAGCACGGCGCCGACGACGCGGTCGGCGCGCAGGACAAGTTTCTTGTACACGCCGCGCTTGGCGTCGTGGAACGTGATCTCGTCATCGGCCTCGTCCGCCGCGCACAGGGCGCCGGCCGAGAACACGTCGATGCCGGTGATCTTGAGGCTGGTGAAGAGCGTCGGCGCTGCGAAGGCCGCGTCGGACTCGTCCGCCAATTGGGCGGCGCACACCTTCGCCTGCTCCCACAGGGGTGCTACGAGGCCGAAGGTCTGGCCGCGATGCTCGACGCACTCGCCGACCGCGGAAATCGCGGGGTCGCTGGTGCGCATGTCGTCGCCGACGACGACGCCGCGATTGACCTCAAGGCCCGCCTTGCGCGCGAGATCGATGTTCGGGCGGATGCCGATCGCCAGCACGACGAGGTCGGCGGGCACCTCGCGGCCATCGGCGAGACGCACGCCCTCGGCGCGCTCGGTTCCTAGGATCTCCTCGGTCTGCCCGTTGGTGAAGAAGGCGATGCCGCGCTTGTCGAGATCGCGTTGCAGGAGCTGCCCGGCGGGAACGTCGAGCTGCCGCTCCATCAGCGTCGGCATCAGATGCACGACGGCGACCGACATGCCGCGCCGCTTCAGGCCCCAGGCCGCCTCCAGCCCGAGCAGCCCGCCGCCGATCACGACGGCTCGCTTCTTCGTGCGCGCGGCCTCGATCATCGTGTCGACGTCGGCGATGTCGCGGAAGGCGCACACGCCGGGAAGTTCGAGCCCTGGAATGGGCGGCGCCAGCGGCTTCGAGCCGGTGGCGAGCAGCAGCCTGTCGTACGGCACCACGCGCCCCGACGCGGAGGTCACCGAGCGATTGGCCGGATCGATCGCCGCCACCGGGTCGCCGGCGATCAGCGTGATGCCGTGCTCCTCGTACCAGGAGCGCGGGTTGATCACGATCTCCTCGACCGCCTTCTCGCCGGCCAGCACCGAGGACAGCATAATGCGGTTGTAGTTGGGGTGCGGCTCGGCGCCGAACACGGTGATCTCGAACCGTCCCGGCCGGGCGCGGGCGAGCAGCTCCTCGACGGCCCGCATCCCGGCCATGCCGTTGCCGACGACGACGAGGCGCTCGCGGTAGGGCACATGCATGTTCATGATGATGCTCCCCCCGCTCAGACGCGCGCCGCGCCGAGCGCCGCGGTGGCGCCCCACGTCGAGCGCCAGCGCCGCTTGACGCCGGTAATGGCGACGAGCGCCAGCGCAGCAAGCGCAGCAAAGACGAGGAAGCCCGCCCCGTAGCTGCCGGTGTACTGCTTCGAGTAGCCGAGGCTGGAGGCGAGATAGAACCCGCCGAGCCCGCCGCACATGCCGACGACCCCGGTCATCACCCCGATCTCGCGCTGGAACCGTTGCGGCACGAGCTGGAACACCGAGCCGTTGCCCATGCCGAGCGCCAGCATGCCGACGACGAAGACCACCAGAGCCATCCAGGCGTGCGGCAGCCCGATACTGATGACGCCCAGCGCCGTCGCGGCGACCGCGTAAGTCACGGTGAGGGAGCGGACGCCGCCGATCCGGTCGGCGAGGGCGCCGCCCACCGGGCGCACCAGCGAGCCGGCGAACACGCAGGCGGCCGTGAAGTAGCCCGCCGTGATGGCGCTGAGGCCGTACTGGTCGTTGAAGTAGATGGTCAGCGACGAGGCAAGCCCGACGAAGCCGCCGAAGGTGACGCTGTAGAAGAACATGAACCACCACGCGTCGCCGATCCTCAGCACCTTGAGGTAGTCGGGCAGCGACTTCGGCGGCGGGCAGTTCGGGCTATCCTTGGCGAGCACGAGGTAAAAGGCGAGCGTGATCGCGAGCGGGATCGCGGCAAGGCCGAAAACATTCTGCCAGCCGAAGGCGGCGGCGAGGCTCGGTCCGAACAGCGCGGCAAGCACGGTGCCGGAGTTGCCGGCGCCGGCGATGCCGAGCGCGGTGCCTTGATGCTCCGGCGGATACCAGCGGGACGCGAGTGGAAGCGCAACGGCGAACGACGCGCCGGCAAGGCCGAGGACCACGCCGACGAGCAATATCTGCGCGAAGCTGTGCACGCCGAAGAACCAAGCCGCGAGCAGGCCGGCAATCACCAGGATCTGCGCCCCGGCGCCGGTCAGCTTGGGCCTGAGGTGATCGACGAGCACGCCGTTGACGATGCGCAGGAACGCCCCGGCCAGGACCGGGGTGGCGACCATCAGCCCCTTTTCCGCCGGGCTGAGGCCGAGATCCTTGGCGATCTGCACGCCGAGCGAACCAAGGAGGACCCACACCATGAAGCTGAGGTCGAAATAGAGAAACGCCGCGAAGAGGGTGGGCAGATGCCCGGCCTTCAGAAATCCCTTGTTCATGATCACGCCTTCGAGCAACGACGCGCCGCCACCCGTCCGCCCGCAAAGGCGTTCTCGATCGGGTGCACGGTTTTGCTTCCGCGCCGCCGGACAATCTCGTCCGAAGGTGGACCGCCATTGGCCCACCGATGCCGGGATGAGAGCGTGCCTGCGCGCAGGGCGTGGACGCTCCAATGATGGAAAGGCGCTCCGCCGTTGGAGCCCTCCAACCCGCGCCGCCGGATCCGTCCTTCGACGGGTCTCGTTACGCGGATGCAACGATGGTTGCAATTCACGTGCCATTTGCTGCGGCGCACAACCCGGCGCAAGCGCCCTGCATCTACAAAGTTTTCGGAGGCACCATGCGTAGCCGGCAGGCACCGATCGGCGAAAATTTGTGCGGCGCAAAAAATAGGCACCCGCTCGGCGCCAGCAGATGCATCGACGCCGTCATCCCGGCCGGCGGCTTCGCCGAGAGCGGTCACGAAATGGGCGCGGCGGATCCGGTCGGGTCGAACTGCGCGCCGTCGAGGAACCGGTCGGCGCCCATGGAGATCGGAGCCGGCGCGGCCGGCAGCGACCACGCGCCGGAATGCGTCCCTTCCGATTTCACGTCGGCCGCCGGGACCGGCATGTCGAGGGATCTCGCCGCCTGCGCATAGAGGTCCGGACGGTAGATCGCCGCCGCGGCCTGCCCCTGGCCGGCATCGAGATAGCCCCACCGCGCCATCTCGCGGAGAAACCACAGCGCGTGCGAGCGCCACGGGAAGGTCGCGGCGTTGGCGAAGAACACCGACGCGTCGGCGTTGACCGGCGCGTCCGCCGGCCGGCACGCCGCCGCGCCCGGGAGCGACGCGCGGATGATGTCGGGATCGACGCCGACATACACGTCCCGCGCGAGGACCGTGGCGACAGGTTCCGCGTTTTCCGGCGCGTCGCAGAAACGGCCGGCGCGCAACAGGGCGCGAAGCAACGCACGCAGCCGGTCCGGCTGCGTTTCGGCGATGTCCTGACGGACGGCGAAGATTTTTTCCGGCCCGTGGTTCCAGATCCCGTGCGAGGTCGCGACGGCGCGGCCGAGGCCCTCGCGCGCCGCGACTTCGCCCCACGGCGCTCCGGCGCAGAACCCGTCGATCTCGCCGGCCCGCATCGCCTCTTCCGTCTGCGCCGGCGGCAGCACGGTGAGGACGACGTCGCGATCCGGGTCGATGCCACCGGCGGCGAGCCAGTAGCGGAGAAGGAAGTTGTGCGTCGAATAGGTGTGGAC
>DASWRT010000341.1:0-8516 GCA_036403035.1 Allostellaceae bacterium
GCCGATCGAGTGTTTCCTGATCGAGGATCCCGACCCACTCGGCCCCTATGGCGCGAAGGGGATCGGCGAGCCGGCGCTGGTGCCGACCGCGCCGGCGATCCTCAACGCGATCCGTCATGCGACCGGCGTGCGCCTGACGCAAGTGCCGGCGACGCCGGACCGCGTACGCGCCGCGCTCAAGGCGGCCGGGAAGGGACTGGACCGATGACGATTTCCGGCGACAACCCGGCGGCAGCCTCCCCCGCTCCGGCGGAAGCCGCCGCCGCCTCGGGCGACATCGTCGTCTGCGACGCCTGCCCGGTGCTCTGCCGCATTCGCGAGGGCCGCACCGGCGCGTGCTCGCGCTACGGCAATGTCGGCGGGCAGCTTGCGCGCATGGACCCGATGGTGCTGGCGCAGCAAGTGATCGACGAGAAGGGCGAGCTGGTCTCGTTCCTCGGCAAGGACGGGGATGGCGGCGCGGACTGGGACGGCTCGCTGATCGCGGGCGCGCCGACCTTCGTGACCGGCATCGGCTCAGGCACGACTTATCCGGACTACAAGCCCGCCCCCTTCATCGTCGCGAGCAAGCACCGCGGCGTCGATGTCGTCACCGTCGTGACCGAGGGGATCTTCAGCTATTGCGGCGTCAAGGTGAAGATCGACACCGACCGCTATGTCGGCCCCGAGCAGGCCGCCGTGCGGGCGCAGGGCGAGCAGATCGGGCACGTGACGACGGCCGAGTACGGCTCGCAGATGCTGGCGCTCGGCGGCGTGCGGCACCTCACCGGCGGCAGCAAGCGTGAAGGGACGGTCGCCTGCGACACGCTGCTCGCGCTCTGCAACAAGCAGCCGGTCGAACTGACGATCGACGGCGGCGCGACGCTGACCGTGCAGGCGGGGCGCGCCCCGGTCATCAACGGCGCGCGCGAGGAGCGGATGCGCGTTGGCTGCGGCTCGGCGACGATCGGCATGTTCGCGAAGCAGTGGTTCGGCCATGCCGACGAGGTGATCGTCGTCGACGACCACATCACCGGCGTGCTGACCGAGCATCAGGCCGGCCGCTTCCTCGGCATGGAGCCGGCCGGCATCCGCGTGCGCGGCCGCCGCTCGACGCCCGGCCGCTACTTCCAGGTCGCCGAGCCCGGCACGGGCTGGGGCGGCACCGACATCTCCGACCCGCTCTCGATTATCGAGAAGATCGACCCGAAGGCGGCGCGGCCGGGGATGCGGCTGCTGATGGTCTCGACCACCGGCGAGGACGCGGAGTACTTCGTGCTCGACGACGCGCTGAAGCCGGTCAAGGCGACGATGCCGGAACCGCTGGTCCGCGTCGTCGAGCGCATCGGCGAGAATTGCGAACCGGCGCTCGCCTCGGTGCTGTTCATGGCCGGGGCGGGCGGCAGCCTCCGCGCCGGCGTCACCGAGAATCCGGTGCGGCTCACCCGCTCGGTCAAGGACACGCTGGTGCGCGTCACCTGCGGCGGTGCGCCCACCTATGTCTGGCCGGGCGGCGGCATCACGCTGATGGTCGACGTGATGCTGATGCCCGACAACGCGTTCGGCTACGTCCCGACGCCGGCCCTCGTCGGCCCGATCGAGTTCACGATGCGGCTGGAGGATTACGCCGCGCTCGGCGGCCACATGGACCGCGTGCAGCGCCTTGAAGACGTGCTGACATCCGACCGCGTCCGCAGCACGCCCTGGCGCGAGGAGAACCCGTGGCCGCTGTCGGTCGGGAAGGGGTGATGTCGGCGCCCTTGACTGAACTGCTGCGGAACTCCCTCTCCCGCAAGCGGGAGAGGGGACCCGCGGGAGCCGCATACGCACTTCGTACCCGGCTCTTGAGAAAGGAAGGCAGGGGTGAGAAGAATAGTCTCACATCCCTGGGTTGCGCCCCGTGACCGCGCAACCTGTCGCCCGCCTGCTCCCCGACGGCCGCCGCCTGCACCTCCAGCACGGCCCGATTGACCTCATCATCGAGGCGTTCGGCCCGCCCGCCGAAATCACCCTCGCCTACCGGCAGGCCTGGGCGCGCTTCCAGGACATCCTGCCGACTCTCGTCCCCGAGCTGCCGCTGCTCCGCCGCGCGGCGGACGCTGGACATCCCGGCGTCTCCGGCCCGGTCGCGTGCCGCATGCTCGCCGCGTGCCTGCGGCACGACACTGGCGTGTTCGTGACGCCGATGGCCGCGGTAGCCGGCGCGGTCGCGGACGAGATGCTTGCCGCGCTCGTCGCCGGCCGGACGCTGGAAAAAGCCTACGTCAACGACGGCGGCGACATCGCGCTCCACCTGCCGCCTGGCGCTTCGATCGCGGCCGGGCTGGTTTCCGACCTCGACCATCCGGCGATCGACGGCACCGCGATAATCGACGCCGCAATGCCGGTGCGCGGCGTTGCAACCAGCGGGCGCGGCGGGCGGAGCTTCTCGCTCGGCATCGCCGATTCGGTGACCGTGCTCGCCGCTGATGCCGCTGCGGCCGACGTCGCGGCGACGCTGATCGGCAATGCGGTCGATCTCGGTGGACATCCGGCCGTACGGCGCGCCCGCGCGTGCGATCTCGATCCCGACAGCGACCTCGGCGACCGTCTCGTCACCGTCGAGGTTGGTCCGCTGACATCGGCCGAAATCGCCCAAGCCCTCGACCGCGGCGCCGCCGAGGCGGAGCGGATGCGGCGCGCTGGACTGATCCACGGCGCCGTGTTGGTATTGCGCCGCTGTTTCCGCATCGTCGGCGACGTGGCCGAGGCGGCGCGTCTCACGGCCGTTGTCGATGGCGTCGCCGCGTGAACCGCCGCCGGGAGGACCGATGGACCTGATCAAGCCGCGCAAGTTCCAGGTGACCGTCGAGGAAATCCTGCACGAGAACGGCCCGCCGCCCGGCCGCCGCCTGCACCGCGGCGCGGTCGCGGTCGTCCTGAAGAACCCCTACGCCGGCCGCTACGAGCCGGACATCATGCCGATGATGGAGGCGCTGAAGCCGCTCGGGCTGGATATGGCGCGGCGGCTGACCGACGCGCTGGGCGGCGATCCGAAGCGGATCGAGGCTTACGGCAAAGGCGCGATCGTCGGCGCAGCCGGCGAGCTGGAGCATGCCGCGCTGTGGCATGTCCCCGGTGGCTACGCGATGCGCGAGCTGCTGGGCCAAGCCAAGGCGATCGTGCCGTCGACCGTAAAGGTCGGTCCGATGGGCGCGCGTCTCGACGTGCCGCTGCACCACATCAACGCCGCCTACGTGCGCAGCCATTTCGACGCGTTCGAGGTCGGCGTGCCGGACGCGCCGCGCGCCGACGAGATCGTCTACGTGCTGGCGATGTCGACGGGCGCCCGCATCCACGAGCGGGTCGGCGGGATGCGCGCCTCCGAGATCTCGGTCTGGGACGGGCAGCGCTGACGGCGGCGGCACGCTGCGTGCAACGGAAAGCACAAGCAGTCGGGGGAGAAAAATGAGGGGATTGAGGACGGTTCTATTAGCGGCTGCGGCGTCGTTCGCCGCCGTCGCCGGGCCGGCGCTTGCCGCCGATCCGATCAAGATCGGCGAGATGAACAGCTACAAGATCTTCCCGGCCTTCCTCGACCCGTACAAGAAGGGGTGGGAGCTGGCCGCGGAGGAGGTCAACAAGGCCGGCGGCGTCCTCGGCCGCAAGATCGAGATCGTCTCGCGCGACGACGGCGGCAACCCCGGCGACGCCGTCCGCATCGCCGAGGAACTGTTGTCGCGCGAGAACGTCGATTTGCTGATCGGCACGTTCCCGTCGAACGTCGGCCTCGCCGTGGCGGACTTCGCGAAGCAGCGCAAAGTGCTGTTCGTCGCCGCCGAGCCGCTGACCGACAAGATCGTCTGGGAGCAGGGGAACAAATACACATTCCGGCTTCGCCCCTCGACCTACATGCAGACGGCGATGCTGGTGCCGGAGGCGGCGAAGCTCGGCAAGAAGCGCTGGGCGATCGTCTATCCGAACTACGAGTACGGCCAGTCCGCGACCGCCGCCTTCAAGCAGCTCCTGACCGCGCAGCAGCCGGGCGGCGGCGTCGAATTCGTCACCGAGCAGGCGGCGCCTTTAGGCAAGATCGAGGCGGGTTCGGTCGTGCAGGCGATCGCCGATGCGAAGCCGGACGCGATCTTCTCCTCGCTGTTCGGCCCCGATCTCCAGAAGTTCGTCCGCGAGGGCAACACGCGGGGCCTGTTCAAGGGCATCCCGGTCTTCGACCTGCTCGGCGGCGAGCCGGAATATCTCGACCCGCTGAAGGAGGAGACGCCCGAGGGCTGGTACGTCACCGGCTATCCCTGGAACGCGATCGACACGCCGGAGCACAAGAAGTTCCTGGCCGCTTATCAGGCCAAGTACAACGACTACCCGCGCGTCGGCTCGATCGTCGGCTACTCGACCGTGATGAGCGCCGTCGCCGCGCTGAAGAAGGCGAACTCGACCGACAGCGAGAAGCTGGTCCAGGCGATGGAGGGCCTCGAAGTCGAAACGCCGTTCGGCACGATCAGCTACCGCCCGATCGACCACCAGTCGACGATGGGCGCCTATGTCGGCCGTCTCGCGCAGAAGGACGGCAAGGGCATCATGGTCGACTGGCACTTCGCCGACGGCGGCAAGTTCCTGCCGCCCGACGACGTGGTGCGCAAGCTGCGGCCGAAGGATTGAGCGGGGCAGGGTGTTGGCGCTTCGTCCCAACTCGCCCCGTAAAACTCCCTCTCCCCTTGTGGGAGAGGGAGGAGCCCGGCCGAAGGCCGGGAGGGTGAGGGGTGGCGGCGCTTTGCGCCGGAGTCTTGATTTGGCCCCCTCACCCCGGCCCTCTCCCGCAAGGGGAGAGGGAGATATACGCGCAGGATTGGGGCGAACCGCCGTCACCCCTCACCCTCCCGGCCTTCGGCCGGGCCACTCCCTCTCCCGCAAGGGGAGAGGGAGTGTATCGACGCTCCCATGACCGCCGCCGCGCTGCTCGGACAGCTCCTCAACGGGCTCGCCGGAGCGTCCGCGCTGTTCCTTGTCGCCGCCGGCCTGTCGCTGATCTTCGGCGTGACGCGGATCGTCAATTTCGCGCACGGCTCGCTCTACATGCTGGGCGCGTATCTCGGCTACAGCCTGACCGACTGGCTCGGACGGTCCTCTGCCCTGGGGTTCTGGGGCGGCGTCGTCGTCGCGGCGCTGGCCGTCGGCGCGGTCGGGCTCCTGATCGAACTGTCAGTGCTGCGGCGCATTTATCAGGCGCCGGAGCTGTTCCAGCTCGTCGCGACCTTCGCGCTCGTCCTCGTCATCAAGGACGCGACGCTCTGGCTCTGGGGACCGGAGGACCTGCTAGGACCGCGTGCCCCCGGCCTTGCCGGTGCGGTCACGATCCTCGGCCGGCCGTTCCCTGAATACGACCTCGCGCTGATCGCGATCGGCCCGGCCGTGCTCGGCGCGCTGTGGCTGCTGCTGACGCGGACGCGCTGGGGAACGCTGGTCCGCGCGGCGACGCAGGACCGCGAGATGGTCGGCGCGCTCGGCGTCAATCAGGCGTGGCTCTTCACGTCGGTCTTCGTGCTCGGCGCCTTCGTCGCCGGGCTCGGCGGCGCGGTGCAGATCCCGCGCGAGCCGGCGCAGCTCTTCATCGACATCACCGTGATCGCCGACGCGTTCGTCGTCGTCGTGGTCGGGGGCATGGGCAGCATCCCCGGCGCCTATCTCGCGGCGCTGATCATCAGCGAGGCGAAGGCGCTCTGCATCGGGATCGGCGACGTGCAGATGCTCGGCCTCGACATCTCGTTCTCGAAGCTGACGCTCGTCGTCGAATTCATCGTGATGGCTGTCGTGCTGGTCGTCCGGCCATGGGGCCTGCTCGGCCGGCCGCAGGCGGCTTCCCGCCAGCCCGCGGCGGAGACGCCGCTCGCGCCGGTCAACGCGATCGCGGCGGCGGCGGTCGTCGTCCTGCTCGCCGGCCTGCCTTTCGCGGTCGACCGCTACACGCTGGTGCTGCTGGTCGACGTCCTGGTGTTCGCGCTGTTCGCGGCGAGCCTGCATTTCATGATGGGGCCCGGCGGCATGGTGTCGTTCGGGCACGCGGCCTATTTCGGCCTCGGCGCCTACGGCGCGGCGCTGCTGCTGAAGCGCGCGGGACTGCCGATGGAGGCGGCGATGATGCTGGCGCCGGTCGTCGCCGGCCTGGGCGCGCTCGTCTTCGGCTGGTTCGTCGTGCGGCTCTCCGGCGTCTATCTCGCGATGCTGACGCTCGCCTTCGCGCAGATCGCGTGGTCGGTCGTCTATCAATGGGACGCCTTCACCGGCGGCAGCAACGGTCTCGTCGGCGTCTGGCCGGCGTCGTGGCTCGCCGGGCGCAGCAAGGTCGAGTTCTACTGGATGACCCTCGCGCTCTGCGGCGGCGGGGTGCTGCTGCTCTGGCGTGTCCTGTTCTCGCCGTTCGGCTACGCGCTCCGGGCCGGGCGGGATTCGCCGCTGCGCGCCGACTCGATCGGTATCGACGTGCGGCGGCAGCGATGGTTCGCCTTCGCGCTCTGCGGCTTCTTCGCCGGCCTTGCGGGCGCGGTCTACGCCTTCTCGAAAGGCAGCATCTCGCCCGACGTGATGGGCATCCCGCGCTCGGTCGACGCGCTGGTGATGGTGCTGCTCGGCGGCATCGAAAGCTTGGCCGGTCCGGTGGCCGGGGCCGCCGCCTTCACGTGGCTTCAGGACGAGATCGCACGGTACACGCAATATTGGCGGGCGGCCTTCGGCGCGCTGATCCTGCTCTTGGTGGTCGTGTTCCCGCAGGGGCTCGCCGGGTTGGGGCTGCTGCTGCGCCGCGCCGTCTCCGGCCGGCGGGGGCGGCGTGACGCCGAGACCGGCGCGGCGGCTCGCGCATGACCGACGCCGCCGTTCCCGCCGTCCTCTCCGTCCGCCATTTGGAGAAGTCGTTCGGCGGCGTGCACGCCGTCCGCGACGTCGGCTTCGACCTCGCGGCGGGCGAGCTGCTGGCGATGATCGGGCCGAACGGCGCGGGCAAGACGACCTGCTTCAACACGCTGAACGGGCAGCTTGCGCCCGATTCCGGCACGATCGAGCTTGCCGGGCGCAGCATCGTCGGGCTGCGCCCGCGCGCGATCTGGCGCTTGGGCGTCGGGCGGACTTTCCAGATCACGCAGACCTTCGGCTCGATGACGGTGCGCGAGAACGTGCAGATGGCGCTGATCTCGCACCGCAACCGCTTGAACTCTCTGTTCGCCCGCGCCAGCGACCTGTTCCGCGACGAGGCCCTGGCGCTGCTCGATCAGGTCGGCATTGCCGAGCAGGCGGAGCGCCCCTGCGGCGTCCTCGCCTACGGCGACCTGAAGCGCGTCGAGTTGGCCGTCGCCTTGGCGAACGAGCCGAAGCTGCTGCTGATGGACGAGCCGACGGCCGGCATGGCGCCGAAGGAGCGCGTCGCGCTGATGGCGCTGACCGCGCGCATCGCGCGGCGGCGCAACGTCGCCGTGCTCTTCACCGAGCACGACATGGACGTCGTCTTCGCCCAGGCCGACCGCATCATCGTGCTCGACCGCGGCCGCCTGATCGCCGAGGGACCGCCCGAAGCGGTGCGCGCCGACCCGCGGGTGCGCGCCGTCTATCTCGGCTCCGGCGCGGTCTATGGCGGTAGTGCCGGGACGGCGACCGCCGCGAAGAAGGCGACGGCCTGACATGCTCGCGGTTAGCGGCCTCAACAGCTTCTACGGGCGGGCGCACATCCTGTTCGATGTCGGCTTCGACGTACGGCGCGGCGAGGTGCTGGTCCTGCTCGGCCGCAACGGCGCCGGCAAGTCGACGACGATGAAGTCCGTCATGGGGCTGGTACCGCCGCAATCGGGCGAGGTGGTGTTCGGCGGCGAGCCCATCGCGCGGCTCCCGCCGTTCCGGATCGCCCGCAAGGGGCTGGGCTATGTGCCGGAGGACCGCCGCGTCTTCTCCGACCTCACGGTGATGGAGAATTTGGAGGTCGGCCGCCAGCCGCCGCGCGAGGGCGCCCCGGCTTGGACGCCGGAGCGGCTGTTCCGGCTTTTCCCGAACCTCGGCGAGATGCGCGACCGGCCGGGCGGGCGGATGTCCGGCGGCGAGCAGCAGATGTTGACGATCGCGCGGACGCTGATGGGCAATCCGCGCGCGATCCTGCTCGACGAGCCTTCGGAAGGGCTGGCGCCGGTGATCGTCGAGCAGATGGCGAACGCGATCCGCGCGCTGAAGGCGGAGGGCCTGACCGTGATCCTCTCCGAGCAGAACCTGCATTTCGCGAGCCTCGTCGCCGACCGCGCGGTAATCATTGAGAAAGGCCGCGTGCGCTACGCCGGGACGATGGCCGAGCTGGCGCAGGACGCGGCGGTTCAGCAGGAATATCTGAGCGCGTAGAAGATTGGACCTGAATCGGGGATATGGGGATGAGTGGGGATAAGGGGATTTGGATAAAGCGTGCCGAAGGCGCGCAGCAAAGTAATATCCCCCAATCCCCATTCATCCCCCCGATCCCCGACTCAATTTTTCTATTTTCCCTCTTGGTGTCCGCATGAAGATCGTCGGCT
>DASWRT010000342.1:0-3720 GCA_036403035.1 Allostellaceae bacterium
GATGTGGGCGAGATCGTCGCGCGGAATCTCAGGCTGATGCGCCGGGAGCGAGGTTGGTCGCAGGAGAAGCTTGCCCACCTTGTCGGCGTCAGCAGGAACTACATCGGCATGATCGAGCGGCAGGGGAACTCGCCCACGATCGCGGTCATCGAAAAGATCGCGGCGGCGTTCGAGATCACTCCCGCCGAGCTGCTGAAAGAGAAGAGCCGGTAAGCGACGGCGGGCATCGCGGCCGGAGTGCGGCGGCAGGGCGTCGTCGCGACATGACGATGCCGCGAGCCGGGCTCGCGGTTCCCTCACGCTCCCATGCTGCGCATGGGCCCCGCTCTCTCCGCCCTTTGGTGCGTGTTGCAAAATATGCAGGCCGGCTCCGCGCGCCCCCTCTCCCGCGTGCGGGAGAGGGGCAGGGTGAGGGGAGTTTCTATTTTCCTTTCAGTAACTTACTTCGGCATCCCGCCGCGGGCGGCCCTCACCCCGACCCTCTCCCGCACGCGGGAGAGGGAGTTTTGCAACAGGCTCCTTGGGGGAGAGGGAGCGACGGTTGCGCCGCGCAGCAACGGCGGCCGGCGAATGAGCTTGCGGCGGGCGGCCGGAAACGCGGCTCAGGAGACGCGCGCCAGCATCGTGTCCTGCACGGCGTCGAGGAGATCGGCGAGGTTGAAGGGCTTGGCGACGCACCGGTGGCCCGGTTCCTCCGGCCGCTCGGCGTCGACGAGAAGCAGCACCGGAACGCCATGCCGCGCCGACACGCGGTCGGCCAGCGCGACGGGGGCGGCGCCGGGGAGCCGGTCGGCCAGGACCAGCACGTCCACCGCCGCATCGCCCGCGCCGAGCATCGTCTCGACCGCCGCCGCGTTCGCCGCCGCGGACACCTGAAAGCCGAGCGGGCGGAACAGGCGGAGGAGCGTGCGGCGCATCCCGGGGTCCGGTTCGGCGAGGAGGATGTGTTGAGGCATCGGGGTTATGGGTCCTTGTCGGGGCGATAGGGTGGTAGACGGATGCTGCGCTACGCAGTTCCGGCGGCTTTCTTATCCCTCTCCCCTTGCGGGAGAGGGCGGGGCCCGGCCGAAGGCTGGGAGGGTGAGGGAGCCGCGAGCCTGTCAAGGCGAGCGCGGCGCAGCTCTTGCCGCTCTGCCATTTCCGGCACATTCCGTGCCGGCGCACCCTGCGGTCGCGGGCCCCCTCACCTTCCCATTGCTGCGCAATGGGCCCCTCCCTCTCCCCGCTGGGGCGAGGGGATTGAAGGCGCGTTCGGCAACGGCCGTTGGAGTGGGAGTCAGACGAGCCCGCCGCGTCGCCTGTGGCGACGCGGCAAGACTCCCTGGGGCGTCACTCCTCGCGCTGCCCCATCAGGTTGAGCAGCATCTGGAAGAGGTTGATGAAGTTCAGGTACAGGCTGAGCGCGCCCATCACCGCCAGCTTCGTGTTGGCGTCCGCGCCGTAATGCTCGGCGTAGGACTCCTTGATGTTCTGCGTGTCGTAGGCGGTCAGGCCGGTGAAGACGACGACGCCGATCACCGAGATCGCGAACTGGATCGCGCTCGACCCGATGAAGATGTTCACGAGGCCGGCGATGACGATGCCGATGAGGCCCATCATCAGGAACGAGCCCATGCCGGTCAGGTCGCGCTTCGTCGTGTAGCCCCACAGGCTCGTCGCCGCGAACATCGAAGCGGTGATGAAGAACACCCGCGCGACGCTGGCCCCCGTGAACACCAGGAAGATCGAGGCCATGGACAGGCCCATGGCGGCGCAGAACGCCCAGAACGTCGCCTGGAGCGCGCTCGGCGACATCCGGTCGAACCGCCAGGACAGCACGAACACGAAGGCCAGCGGGGCGAGCATCACCACCCATTTCAGGGGCGTCGTGAAGATCGGCACGTACAGGGCCGGCGTGCTCGCGACGAAAAAGGCGACGAGGCCGGTCACGCCGAGGCCGAGCGTCATGAAGTTGTAGACCCGCAGCATGTGTCGCCGCAGGCCGTCGTCGAAGGCCGCCCGGTCGGCGGTCCGGCCGGGGGCCCCGTACCGGGACTGATTCGGGTACTGGTTGAACATGATGGTCTCCTGTCGTCAATCCGAGCCGGCGATCCGGCTCCGTTCGGCCGGGCGGCGGCGCCGTCGCCGTTCCACACGGGCACGACAAAGGGCCGCGCGGCCTTCGTGGCGCCGTGCGGTTCGCGTGATGATCCTGCCGGCGCCGCCGCTGCGATCGCGGCGACGCTCGGCACCGGTATGGCGGGTAGCGAGGATTTGGACTTCGTCTTCGTTCCGGGGCGATGTCTCCATCGATCCCTCCAGGTGCGGTCGCGCCCGTCGGCGCAAGAGCAAGTGAAGGAATCCGACATCGCAGCCGACGACTCAGCTGCCAGAGGGGCCCGGATTCGAATGATCAGAACGTGGGGGTATAGTGATCCTTTGTCAAGCGTGCCGCTGTCAGCACTGCAAGCGAGCCGGCCGCCGGATTACCCTGCCTCGCCGGTGACGCGCTCCAGGCCGGCGAGCACCTTGACCCAGCCGCCGCTCGTCGCCGCATGGGCGCTCTCGTTGCCCGGCCGGAAGCCCTCGTGCTCCATCAGCACGTGCGTGGCGTTGCCGCCGTCCATCGGCGTCAGCGTCCAGGTGACCGTGCTGTCCAGGCGGCCGGGATTGCCGGTCGACCCGCCGACCCAGCTGTAGCGGAGGCGGCGCGGCGGATCGATCTCCAGCACTTCGCACGAGACCACGCCGTCCCAGTCGCCCATCGGCCGCGTCCGGAAGGTGAAGCGGCGGCCGGGCGCGGGTTCGAAATCGTTGGGCATCAGCCATTGCGCGATCAGGTCCGACCGGGTCAACGCGCGCCAGACCCGCTCCGGCGGATAGGGCAGCGTGCGCTCGACCACGATCGCGTCGGGAATGGCGCCGCCTTCGCTCGCGAGCGACGCGGCGAGGCCGTCGAGGATCATCGTCCAGCCGCCCTCGGTCCGGCTCGCGTAGTCGGGCAGCACGCCCTCGTGCGTCAGGGTCAGCACGCATCCGCCGTCCGCCGACGGCGCGATCTCGACCGTGACGCGCGTGACGACGGGGGAGTACTTGGGAACGGCGAAGGTGAAGACGAGGCGGCGCGGCCGGCCGATCTCCAGATATTCGCCGACATGCTCGACATCCTCGCCGTCGCGGCGGTCGGCGAACAGGAAACGGCCGCCGACGCGGGCGTCGATCTCGACGCGCACCATCTCGCCGGCCGGCGCCGCGAACAGCCACCGCCCGGCCCGCGCGGGATCGAGCCACGCGTCGAACACCTGCTCCGGCGCCGCGTCGAAGCGGCGGCTCACGCGCACGGTCGCCAAGGTACTGCCTGCGCTGGTCATTCCCGGTCTCCTTGCCGCGGTGTGACGGCGGATGCAGCGGCCGCCGCGTCCTCTTCCTTGAGGAAGGCTTCGAGCGCGTCGAGGCGGCCGGTCCAGAAGCGCTCGTAGAAGCGCAGCCATTCCCCGGCGGCGGCCAGCGGGGCGGCCTCGATCCGGCAGACATGCGAGCGGCCCTCGATCCGGCGGCGGATGAGGCCGGCGCGCTCAAGCACCTTCACGTGCTTCGACGCCGCGGCGAACGACATGCGGAACGGCGCCGCGAGGTCGCGGATGTTGCGCTCCCCCGCCGTCAGGCTGCGCAGCATCGCGCGCCGGGTCGGGTCGGCGAGCGCGTGGAAGACGCCGTCGAGCGAGGCAGTGACTTGCTCAA
>DASWRT010000343.1:0-6757 GCA_036403035.1 Allostellaceae bacterium
CGCCTGTGGACCATACGCCCAGCGGTCCGCTGTTCGGCGTCCAGTTCAGCCAGCTCCCCTGTTCGGATCTTTCGACCGCAGTGCCTGGAGGCAGCGGGACGCTCGGCGGCGGTGCGCCCGGGCCCGGGCCGCACCATTCGCCGCTCGGGTTCTCCGCCGATCCCGGCGGATTGCCGCTCTACAAGGGCTCGGAACTGGTCGGCGGCATCGGCGTCATCTCGGACGGCATCTACGGCCTCTCCGCCTTCCCGCCGACCGGCTTCGACACGACGGCCGACCTCGGCGACGAGCTGATCGCGCTCGCGGGGCAAAGCGGGTTCACGCCGCCGGACGGCATCAAGGCAAGCCGCATCAGCGTCGGACTCACAACGTTTCGTTACGTCGACGCCGACGCCGGAAGCCTGCATTCCATCAGCAGCGCCGGCACGTATACCGGGACAGCGGTTCCCGGCTATTACGCCGGCGGGGCGGCGCTCGACGGGACGACCTTCCTCGACCCGGCCTCGGGCATCCGCGCCGACACCGGCGACGTACCGGGCGTCAACGCCTATGTCGTCGTCGACGGGACGAACACGAACCGCTTCCCGCCGATCGATTCGGCGAACCCGACGGTCGGCGCGGGCGGGCTGTCGCGCGCCGACGTGCAGCGGCTCCTGGCGTCGGCGCTGAGAGTCGCCTTCCGCTCGCGCGCGCAGATCCGGATGCCGTCGGACAGCTTCGTGCAGGTCACGGTGTCGGTCGTCGATCTCGATGGCAAGATCCTCGGCGTCGCCCGGACGCCGGACGCGCCGGTGTTCGGCACGGACGTCTCGCTGCAGAAGGCCCGCACGGTGGTCTTCTTCTCGAAGACCGGCGCGACGTTCGTGGGAGCGGGAACCACGCCGGCCGACCAGCTCACGGCGGCGAGCCTGACGTCCTACGTCACGGCCACGAACACCTTCTTCGGCACCAACATCCTGAAGATCGGCGGCCTCGGGAATGCCTTTTCCGAGCAGGCGATCGGCGAGATCTCGCGGCCCTACTACCCGGACGGCCAGGATCCAAATCCGAACGGCCCGCTGAGCCGGCCGTTCGGGCAGTGGAGCCCCTTCTCGACCGGGGTGCAGCTCGACCTCATCGCGGCGGACGTCGTCGCCCATCTCGGGAGTCCCACGACAGCGCCGCCGGCCGCCGGCTGCGGCGCCGCGCAGGGACTACCGGTGACGGCCAGCGGCAAAACCTCGCTGGCGAACGGGATGATGATCTTCTCGGGCGCGGTGCCGGTCTACCGCGGCAGCCAGTTGATCGGCGGAATCGGCGTGTCCGGCGACGGCACGTCGCAGGACAACATGGTCGCCTTCCTCGGCCTCAACAACGCGGGCGGCGGCATCAACAACGCGCCGGCCGGAATCCGGGCGGATCAACTCGTCGCGCAGGGCAGCCGGCTGCCCTTCATCAACTGCCCGCCGAATCCGTTTATCGACGACCCGACTGCCGGCGACCCGTGCTCAGGACTCTGACGATGCATCGCGCGCCTCCGATTGCGTCTCCTGTCACCGTTCTCGCGGCAGCGCTGCTTTCGACCGTCTCCGCGGCCGCGTTCGCCGCGGGCGCGGCCAAAGGCGCGGAGGACGGCCGTCCCGTGCTCGTCCTCGGCCAGTATCTCGCGCAGATGCCGCCGGCCGACGGCGGCGCCGACGCGCAGGACGAGACCCCGCCGTCACCGCTTCGCCGCCGCCCCGGCGCTCCCGAAATCGAGCCCGGCGCCGGCCCGGTCGAACCGGTCACCCGGCCGGGCGCGGTGCCGCCGCCCTCGGCGGCGGTGCCGCGGGAGTTCATACCGATCCCCGACCGCTGGCGCCTCGTCGACGCGCTCGGCGTCGTGCAGCCGCGGGTCTACGATCCGTACAACCAGAACGTGCTGAAGGGCGACAAGCCGATCTTCGGCGAGGACTGGTTCTTCCTCTCCGAGCTGATCTCGGACACGATCTTCGAGCCGCGGCGGGTGCCGACGCCGACCAACCTGACCGTGCCCAGCCGGGCCGGCGAGCTGGGCTCGTTCGGCCGCAACGGGCAGTACCTGCTGAACCAGACCTTCATCACGACCTTCTCGCTGATCAAGGGCAATACCGCCTACAAGCCGCCCGAGCTGGAATTCCGCCTCACGCCGGTCTTCAACTACAACCGGCTGGACGTCGGGGAGAACGGGATCGTCAACGTCAATCCGGAGAAGGGCAGGGTCCGCGACGACGGTTTTGTCGGTCTCCAGGAAGGCTTCATCGACTATCACATCCACAACGTCTCGGACCGTTACGACTTCGATTCCGTCCGCGTCGGCATCCAGCCGTTCAACGCCGACTTCCGCGGGTTTCTGTTCCAGGACGCCCAGCTCGGCGTCCGCCTCTTCGGCAACCGCGACAACAATCGCTGGCAGTACAACATCGCCTATTTCCGGCGGATCGAAAAAGACACCAACAGCGGCCTCAATGACATCACGCAGCCGCTTCGCCAGGACGACATCTATCTCGCGAACATCTATCGGCAGGATTTTCCGATTACTGGCCATACCTCGCAGATCGTCTACATCCACAACGAGAACAAAGAAGGCGACGATCAGCATTACGACCAGAACGGCTTCCTCGTCCGTCCGGCGCAGTTCGGCGATCAGCGCGGCCACAATTACAGCGTCAACTATCTCGGCTATAACGGCGACGGCCATTTCGGCCGGTTCAACCTGACCAGCTCGTTCTACTTCGCGTTCGGCGAGGACAGCCACAACATGTTCTCGCCGGATTCGCGCAAGTCGGCCGACATCCGCGCCTTCTTCGCCGCCCTGGAGCCGTCAGTCGATTTCGACTGGATCCGCGTCCGCCTGTCCGGCCTCTACGCGAGCGGCGACGGCAGCCCGACCAACAACACCGAATCCGGCTTCGACGCGATCTACGAGAATCCGATCTTCGCCGGGGCCGACACCAGCTACTGGATCCGGCAGGCGATCCCGTTCATCGGCGGCGGCCTCGTCTCGCTGTCCGGGCGCAACGGCGTGCTGCCCGACCTGCGCTCGTCGAAGGACGAGGGGCAGTCGAACTTCGTCAATCCCGGTCTCTTCCTCGCCGGCATCGGCGCCGACTTCGACGTGACGCCGGAGCTGCGCGTATCGACGAACTTCAACTATCTCGCGTTCGACAAGACCGAGTCGCTCCAGTTGCTGCGCAATCAGGGGCACGTCTCGTCGAGCATCGGCTACGATCTGTCCGCGGCGATCACGTACCGGCCGTTCTTCACGAACAACCTCGTCTTCCGCCTGTCCGGCGCGATACTGCTGCCGGGCCAGGGGCTGAAGGATCTCTACAACACGACGAATGGCTACGACGTGTTCTCCGGCGGCAAGTTCCTCTACTCCGTCCTGGCCAACGTCATACTGACGTATTGATGACCATGATCACCCGCGGTCGCCATATCCTCGCGCTCGGCTCCCTGCTGCTCCTGCTGGCGCTGCCGACGCTCCCCGCCGGCGCCTCCTCCGAGGAGAGCCCGCGCGACATCAAGTACGTCACGGCGCCGCCGGCGCCGGTCTCGCAGCCGCAGGCGCAGGCGTTCATGAAGAGCGCCGGATGCCTGACCTGCCACGAGAAGACGGACCAGCCGACGATGCACGCCAACCAGGGCGTGATCCTCGGCTGCGCCGACTGCCACGGCGGCGACGCCCAAATCGTCCGTCCCGAGGCCGCTCACGAAGGCGAGACGGCGTACCGGACGGCGCAGGACAAGGCGCACGTGCAGCCGCGCTATCCCGGCGCGTGGCACTACCCGGCGAGCGCCAACCCGCGGGACAGCTACACGCTGCTGAACCGCGAATCGCCGGAATTCATCCGCTTCGTCAATCCGAGCGACTACCGCATCGTCCGTGAATCCTGCGGCGCCTGCCATCTGCCCGTCATCCAGGCGGCCGAGCGCAGCATCATGGCGTCGGGCGCGATGCTGTGGGGCGGCGGCGCCTACAACAACGGCATCCTTCCCTATAAGAACTACATCGTCGGCGAGGCCTATACCCGTGAGGGCGAGCCGGCGGAACTGGTCGCTCCGGTCAAGCCGACGCCCGAGCAGACCCGCTCGCGCGGCCTGCTGCCGGCGCTCTATCCGTTGCCGTCCTGGGAAACCGTGCCTCCGGGCGACGTGTTCCGCGTCTTCGAGCGCGGCGGGCGCAACATCATCACGCAGTTCCCCGAGATCGGAAATCCGAATTCGCTTGGCGTCATCACCCGGCTGGAGGAGCCGGGGCGGCCCGATCTCCGGCAGTCGAATCGTGGTCCAGCTACGGGCCTGCGCGTCTCGATCCCGATCCTCAACATTACCAAGTCGCGCCTCAACGACCCGCTGATGTGGTTCCTCGGGACGAACGATAACCCGGGAGACTACCGTACGTCCGGCTGCGGCGCCTGCCACATCCCCTACGCGAACGACCGCGAGGTCAAGCACGGCGGGCAATGGGCGAAGTACGGCAGCCGCGGCACGACGCAGACGGTCGACGCGACGATCCCGAAGGACGAGCCGGGCCATCCGATCCGTCACGAGCTGACGACGGCGATCCCGACGAGCCAGTGCATGATCTGCCACATGCACCAGCCGAACATCTTCCTCAATTCGATGCTCGGCTTCACGATGAGCGATTACGAGTCGGACGCCGACAAGATGTTCCCGGCGAAGCAAAAATATCCGACCAACGCCGAGACCGTCGAAGCCCTGAATCGAAATCCCGAGGGCGCGGTCGTCCGCGGCAACTGGTCGGACGTCAAGTTCGTCGAAAAGGTCAGCGAGCTGAATCCGGAGCTGAAGTCGACGCAGTTTGCCGACTATCACGGCCACGGCTGGAACTTCCGCGCGGTCTTCAAGCGCGATCGCAAGGGCAACCTGCTCGATCAGGCCAACAACGTCGTCCCGCCGGAAGACCCGGAGAAGTTCAAGAAGGCGGTCCACCTTTCATCGGTACACGTGGATCTCGGCATGCAGTGCGTCGACTGCCATTTCTCGCAGGACGAGCATGGCAACGGCCATATCTACGGCGAGGTCGCGGCGGCGGTCGAGATCCAGTGCGCCGACTGTCACGGCACCGCGACGAAGTACCCGACGCTGCGGACGAGCGGTCCGGCGGCCCGGCCAGGCGGCAACGACCTCTCGCTGCTGCGCACCGCCGACGGCCGCACACGCTTCGAGTGGCGGGGGCAGAAGCTGTACCAGCGCTCGGCGGTCTACCCGGACCTCGAATGGGAGGTCTCGCTGGTCAAGGACACGGTGACGCCGGGCAACCCGAAATACAACGAGAAGGCGGCCCGCGCGAAGCTGATGTCCAAGGGCACGTCGATGGCCTGGGGACCGGGCGTGCCGCAGGATCAGCTCGCGCATCCGAGCGACGAGATGGCCTGCTTCACGTGCCATCTGTCCTGGACGACGAGTTGCGCCGGCTGCCATCTGCCGATCGAGGCGAACTACAAGACCGAGCGCCACCACTACGAAGGCGGCGAGACGCGCAACTTCGCCACCTCCAACCCGCAGGTGGCGCGCGACGACATGTTCCAGCTCGGCCGGCACGGCACGGTCCGCGGCAACATCATCGCGCCGATCCGCTCGACCTCGGCGCTCATCCTGTCCTCGACCAACATCAACCGCGAGCGCATCTACGTGCAGCAGCCGCCGGTCTCCGCGTCGGGTTATTCCAGCCAAGCCTTCGCGCCGCACTACCCGCACACCGAGCGGCGGACCGAGACCAAGACCTGCACCGACTGCCATCTCTCGCAGGACAACGACAACAACGCGATCATGGCGCAGCTCCTCCTGCACGGGACGAACTTCGTCAATTTCGTGGGCTACAATGCCTGGATCGGGCAGGAGAGCGGCTTCCAGGCGGTGCGCGTCACCGAGTGGGACGAGCCGCAGGCCGTCGTCGGCAGCTACCTGCACAAATACGCCTATCCCGACTACTACAAGGCGCATCTCGACCGCGGCCGGCAGCTCGACGAGGCGTACGGCAGCGGCAGCGGCACTGTCGGCTGCCTCCAGCTCCGCGGCGAATATCTGTACGTCGCCCAGGGCAGCGGCGGCATGGAGGCCTACGACGTGGCGAGCGTCGCCAACAAGGGCATCTCGGAGCGCATCATTACCGCGCCGTTCTCGCCGCTGGGCCAGGACACGCACATCCGGTCGAAGAACGCGACCTGCGTCGCGCTGCCGACCAACCAGCCGATCAACCCGCTGCGTAACCAGGGCGACCTGATGCGGGTGACGAACCAGGAACAGGCTTTCCACCCGATCTACAACTACGCGTTCATCACCGACGCCGAGGAAGGGCTGATCGTCACCAACGTCGACACGCTCCAGGACGGCGAGCCGCGGAACAACTTCCTCAAGCGCGCGCTGACCTGGAACGAGGGCGGCATCCTCCGGGGGGCCCGCCACCTGACGATCGCCGGCTATTACTTCTACGTCGCCGCCGACGCGGGGATCGTCGTGCTCAACATGGACGACCCGATGCACCCGAAGGTCGTCACGGTGATCCCGATGAACGACGCGCGAGCGACGGCGCTGCAGTTCCGCTATCTCTTCGCGCTCGACCGCGACGGGCTGCACGTCGTCGACGTGACGAACCCGGCGGCGCCTAAGGTCGTCCCGTCGGCGTTCGTGCCGTTCCAGGATGCGCGGCGCATCTATGTGGCGCGCACCTACGCCTACGTCGCGGCGCGCCGCGAGGGCGTGGCGATCGTCGACGTCGAGAAGCCGGAGC
>DASWRT010000344.1:0-3737 GCA_036403035.1 Allostellaceae bacterium
GCGGGCGACGGTCGTGGCGGAAGCCGCAACAATGCTCAGGAAATGTCCTGGTTTTGACACACTCGCCTGCAAGAAACCGGCAGTAGAACCGATTCGAGAGGTTGATCATGCGCCGTTTCACAAAACCCGGTTACCGGTTCATCGCCGAAATGATCATGATGCCGTCCACTATTCTGTTGATGGCGGCGATCCTCGGCGTACTCGCCGACTGACCAATTCCTGCAACGGACTTTCCGACGGCGTACAGAACTGTCGTGCGCCCGGAACATCCGTTATTTGCCCCGGCTCTTTGTTTGTCTCCGGGGCTTTCGGCAGCGGGCGGGCGATTACGCCCTGCCCCGCCGCCCCCGCCTCCGCCGCCGCAGGAACGCGCGGCGCCCTTCGAGCGCCTGCCACGCGAGGAGGCCGGGGATGCCGATCATGAAGTCGGGGATGCGCTTGACGAGCGACAGCGCGAGCGCGGCGTCGGCCGGCAGTCCGTAGAGGGCTCCGAGCACGACGAAGCCGCCTTCCTGCGCGCCGAGGGCGCCGGGCACCGCGAAGGCGGCGCCGCGCACCGCCTGCCCCAGGCTCTCCAGCACCAGCGCCTCGGCAAGGGTCGGATCGCGGCCCATCAGCGCCAGCGCCGCCCAGACCTCGCCGACGCCGACCAGCCAGCCGGCGAGATGGACCGCGAAAGACGCGGCGATGCGGCCGCGGGCACGATAGATCGCCTGGATCGCGTCATGCAGGCCGGCAAGGGCGCCGCCGTCATCGCCGCCGCCGTGGCCGGCGTCACCGCCCACCGCGCGGGCGAGACGGCGCAGCGCTCCCTCCGCGAGCTTGAACAGACCGAGGCGTTGCGCGAGCAGGAAGCCGAGCAGCGCGGCGGCGGCGAGCGCGCTCCCTCCGGCGAGCCAGAGGACGAGATCGCGGCTCGCCTGCGGCGCCGCCGCGAGCACCGCGATCCCGATCAGCGCGAAGACGAACTGCGTGCCGGCCTGCATCGTCGTGTCGACGACGATGGAGGCGCCGCAGACCGCGCCGGGCACGCCCCAGAAGGAAAGCAGCCGGCCGCCGGCCACGTCGCCCCCGACCTGGGCCACCGGCAGCAGCGCGTTGATCGCTTCGCGGACGTAACGGAGCGTCACCGGAACCGTCGCGGGACACGGCAGGCGGCGCGGCAGCAGCAGACGCCAGCCGATGCCGGCGACGCCGACGGCGGCGACGCGCACCCCCGTGACGATCAGCACGCCGCCCAAGCCGACCCGCGCGACGCCGTCGAGCACCGGCCCGACGCCCTGCCAGGCGACGAGCCCGGCGGTCAGCCCGAGACCGAGGAGAGCGAGCAGGAGGGCGGCCCAGCGCATGCCGGCCTGATGACACGCCCGGACGGAAAACGCCAGTTCCACCGAGCCAGGCGATCGCTCGAACGCGGACGTTCAATCCCTCTGTCCGTTCGGGGCGAGGGACTGAGCGGCGGCGGCGCGGGCGTCGTATTCGGCGGCGAGGTCGAGCAGGCGCTGCCGCGCCGGCTCTTCCGGCAGAACGATCGTGCCAGCCAAGCGCCGGCAGCGTGCAGCAGCAGCGCGCAGTTCGGCGATGGTCTGCGGCGGTGCGGTGGCGGCATCGTCGATGTCGTCGGCCTCGGCGGAGCGGCCCGGCGTCATCGTTTCCGTCGCGGCCGAGGCGTCGCTTCCGGCGCCGCCGCCGGCCCGGACGACAGGCGGGCGATGCGGCGCGACAAGGCGGCGTTGCGCAGCGACAGGCGAAGGAAGACCACGACGGGCAGCGGCAGGCCGCGCATGCCGCTGAACCACTTCCATACGTCGCCGCTCTTGTAGGTCGTTCCGGCGAGGCGGTTCATCCTCCGGCACAGGTCGACGTGCCGCCAGCCGAGGACACGGAGGATGAGGTCGGCGCGTTCCGGACTCATCCGGCGGGGTCTTCGTCTTCCTCTTCCTCGCATGGCAAGCGGCTCGGGGATGGTTGGTCGCGGCAAGGCTCCGCCGCGACGGCGCGGCGAAACGGCGCCGCGCCGTCTCCGGCGGCATCGATCGGGCGTAATCGGGCAGGGCGCCCGGCTGGCCGGGCCGCTATCGCGGAGCGGAAGCGTCGGGACCGGCCGGCTCGGCGCCTCCGAGCGGCAGCGCCAGCCGCTCCAGGACGTAGCTCGTCAGCACCGGACGGAACGACGCCGCCCAGAGCGCATGGGCCAGCACCGCCAGAAGCCGGTCCCGTTCGGCCGAAGGCAGACCGTCCCGCAGAAGGCAGCCTGCCTTCGTCAGGAGGCACGCATCCGTGCTTACCAGCGTGATTCCGTCCGCGGGGATAGGGTCCATCGTCCTGCCTGACACGCAGCCTCCGCTCTAGGGTCTTTGGTTTTGCACTTGGAAATACCATCGCCTTTCGCGCCGACAGAATCTTTTTAGACGCTTGATTAGTAAAAGTATCTTTTCCTGGCCTGCCGTCGCGAAACCGCCGATTGTGCGCAGGATGGTTATCCTAACGGACAGGCAAATCCGTGCCGCCCGCGCTCTCCTCGGCTGGACGCAGACGACGCTGTCCGACCGCGCGCTCGTCGCGCCATCGGTGGTCAAGCGCGCCGAGAACGGCGAGCGCATCCGCTCCGCCACGATGCGCGCGATCTGCGATGCGCTGTACAAGGCCGGCGTCCGCTTCGCCGTCGACGACGAGGGCGAAAGCGTAAAGATCCTGCACAGTGCGACGGCGCCGCCCGCCGCACCCGGCGCCGAGGGCGCGGAACCGCCGGCCCGCCGTCCGAAGGCGACGCGCGGGCGAACGTAGCGGAAGGGTTCCGCAAGCCGCTCGCCGGTCATGGAGCCGCCATAAGAGCGCCGATGTCGCGCAGGAAGCGCAGCATCGCTCCCTTGCTCCAGAAGCGCAGGACGCGGTCGGGCGCCGACCGGCCGAGGAACGCCAGCAGGTCTTCGCCGGCGGCGGTCAGTTCGATCCGCCACGACCGCGCATCGTGTTTGGCCCCGAAGGCGAGCAGGACATGCCCGCCGGCGGTCTCCAGCCACAAATCCTCGCTGCGCAGCACCGCGTCGCCGCGCGCCGGGCCGACCCGCCAGCGCCCGGACTCCGGCTCGACCGCATGGCCGCGGAACCGCCCTTCGGCCGCCGCGGCGGCCGCGAAATCCTCGCTGGTCGCGGCGGTCCACCACGTATGGCGGCGATCCTCCAGGCGATGCCCCTGGCCGAGCCGCTGCCGCACCGCGATCTGAAGCGCGTCGACGAACTCGCGCTCGACCTCCATCCGGGCGAACAGCGTGCCGCCCAGCATCTCGGTCACCGCCTCGATCCGCGCCTGGAATCCGTCAAATCCGCAGGGATAATTGCCGGTCATGCCGTACCCTCGATGCGGATGGTCGCGCACGTCATCCCGTAGCACCGCTTTCAATCGTCATATGACGTAGTTAACTACGCAATCAGCCTAGAAATCCGCTTGCACGATGTAAGCAACCTAAACTTAAGGCTGTTGAAATCCTCGCGTCCAGGTTAGAAGATCGTCCCGATGCAAGTCGGTTCCGCTCAGCGGAACAAACGGACATGGCATGCGCTTGCGGCCTTTCGGCGATTCAGTGCAGCCTTTGCGGCGAGGGGGAGGGAGCATGATCCGGCGTACTGCGAAGGGCATGTTCATTGCCGCACTACCTGCTTTCGATCCGCGTGCCACGGCGGGACCGTCGCTAACCTCCAAAGAATTGCCCAAATGCGAAACGCATGTCCTTTCG
>DASWRT010000345.1:0-26630 GCA_036403035.1 Allostellaceae bacterium
GGCCCGCAGGGACCGACCGAGACGCCGGAGATCAAGGCCGCCGACCGGGAGAGCACCGCCGCGCGCGAGGAGTGCCAGAACCGGCGCACCATGGGCCAGCTGACGCTGGAGCAGACCGTCGTCTGCGCCAACCCGCGCATCGTCGCCGCGTTCGAGCGAGCGCACTATCCCTACATGGACCTGCTGCGGCTCGGCATGGACGCGCGCCTCGCCGGCGCCGAGAAGGTCCAGAGCGGCGGGATCACCGAGACCGCCTACATGGACCAGCTCCGCGTGCTGCGCGAGCGGATCGCCGACGAGATGAGCCGCCGCAACGAGGCGGCAGTGGCGGCGGGCTGGCCCGAGAAGGCACAGCCCCAAACATATCCCGACACCGCGGACGCGGCGACCCGCGAGGCGATGCTGCACGGGCTCGACGCCTTTACCGGCCTTACGCCGTGACGGCGGCGCCCTGCGATTGTGGCGCCCGCCGTTTCGCTGTATGAGGGCGTCATGAGCCGGTCCCCTTCGATCGTGATCCTGACCGGCGCCGGCATTTCCAAGGAGTCCGGCCTCGACACGTTCCGCGACGCCGACGGCATCTGGTCGAAAGTGCGCATCGAGGACGTCGCGACGCCCGAGGCGTTCGCCCGCGACCCGATGCGCGTCCACGCGTTCTACAACGCACGGCGCCGCGGTGTGCTCGACTCGGCGGTGCAGCCGAACGCGGCGCACCGCGCGCTCGCCCGTCTGGAGCGGGAGCGTCCGGCCGGCGACGTGCTGCTGGTGACGCAGAACACCGATGACCTGCACGAGCGCGCCGGCTCCGCCAACCTCATCCACATGCACGGCGAGCTGCTGAAGGTGGTCTGCGCCGCCTGCGGCCGCATCGCCGAGCAACGCTGCGATCTTGATGTCGGCGATGCCTGCGGCGCCTGCGGCCACGAGGGATTACTGCGTCCCCATGTCGTCTGGTTCGGCGAGATGCCGCTGGAGATGGAGCGGATCTACGAGGCGCTGGGATCTTGCGACCTGTTCGTCTCGATCGGCACCAGCGGCAACGTCTACCCGGCCGCGGGTTTCGTCCAGGAGGCCCGCGCCGCCGGCGCCCGCACGGTCGAGCTGAACCTGGAGCCCTCCGAGGGCGCTCGCCTCTTCGACGAGGCGATCCACGGCGCGGCGACCGAGATCGTGCCGGCGTTCGTCGAGCAGGTGCTGGCCAAGAAGGGAGGCTGATCTTATGATGCGCCGCCGTCGGGACGATTACGGCTCGGTAGTAACTCCATTCATCAACTCGTAACGCGGAGTCGGTAATTTGTTCGGCGGATTGAAATAACAAAAAGGACAAGTTCCGGTTGCACCTTGAATATGTTGAGCGTCGGCCTCATTTAAGCGTTGTGCTTGGTGGACAATACGACCGCGCGCTATGCTGCTGCGCATCGCCGATCCAAGGGGTATCCGGTTCGGCATCTCCTCCGCCCGCACACGAAGCTATCTCCCCAGCCTGCGTGCATCGGCAGCCTCGATCCATCGTCGATCCTGGCGCCCGGCGACTGCCGGGAGAGCGCCCTTCCAGTTTCGCATCGGACATGATGCACGCCCGTCCGGCAGCGTCGAATGCCGGCTACACGAGTAGAAGAAAGACAGAAACACCTTGATAGAGAACAAGAAGCGGCGCGGAGCAGCGCCGCGCGATGCCGCACGTCAGGAGCATACGAATAGATCCCGCCGCAATCGCCCCATGCGATCCCCGAAGTCGCCGATCCCCGGCGCGGACGAGGTCCTGTTCCTGGCGCTCGGCGGGTGTTCCCGCATCGGCATGAACATGGCCCTGTATGGCCATGCCGGGAAATGGCTGATCGTCGATGCCGGCGTCGCCTTTCTCGGCGACGAGGCGCCGGGCATCAACTCGGTGATGGCCGATCCCCGGTTCATCGAGGAGCGGATGAGCGACGTCGTCGGCCTCGTCGTGACCCATGCGCATGAGGACCATATCGGCGCGATCCACCATCTGTGGCCGCGCCTGCGCTGCCCGATCTACGCCACGCCCTTCGCGGCCCACGTCATCCGGGACCGGCTGAAGGACGCCGGCACGGCGCGGGACGTCACCGTCCGCACCATGGCGATCGGCGAGACCGTCGCGCTCGGCCCGTTCCGGGTCGAAAGCATCGCGATGACCCACTCCATTCCCGAGCCGGTCTCGCTGGCGATCCGGACGCAAGCCGGCACGGTGCTGCACACCGGCGACTGGAAGTTCGATCCCGAGCCCCTGATCGGCCGGACGGCCGATCTCGATGCGCTCAGGCGTCTCGGCGACGAAGGCGTGCTCGCGATGATGTGCGACAGCACGAACGCGATGAAGGAGGGCAGCACCGGTTCCGAGGGCAGCGCCCGTTCCGGTCTCGCCGATGCCTTCGCCGGACGGAAAGGGGCGATCGCGGTGACCGGGTTCGCCAGCAACGTCGCCCGGATGAAGGCGGTCGCCGAAGCGGCGGCGGCCAATGGCCGGCACGTTGTCCTCGTCGGGCGCTCGCTGCTGCGGATGGAAAGTGCGGCGCGCGCCTGCGGCTATCTCGACGGCGTGCCCGCGTTTCTCGGTCTCGACGCGGCGGCGCGGATGCCGCGCCGCAAGCTCGTGCTGATGTGCACCGGCAGCCAGGGCGAGGAGCGGGCGGCGCTGAGCCGCATCGCGCGCGGCCAGCACCGGGCGGTGTCCCTCGCGACCGGCGACACCGTGATGTTCTCGGCGCGGGTCATTCCCGGCAACGAGGAAGCGGTGGACGAGATCCGCAATCTGCTCGCCGCCCGCGGCGTCGCGGTGGTGATGCCCGCCGACGCGCCGATCCACGTGTCTGGCCATCCCGCGCGCGACGACCTGACCTTGATGTACGGGCTGGTGCGGCCCCGCTTCGCGGTTCCGGTCCACGGCACGATCGGGCATCTGGAGGCGCATGCGCGCCTTGCGCGATCCTGCGGCGTCGAGCGCGCGGTGATCCCGGAGGATGGCGACGTCATCCGCCTGACCGCGCAGGAAGCTAGCGTCGTGGACCGCGTCGAACCGCGCCGCCTCGCGGACGACGGACAGAAGCTGATCCGCTGGCCGGGTGTCTCCGGCGCCGAGGAAGCGGCTCAGGTTGCGCTCGCGGCCTGAGCGCAACCTGATCCGTCAGGTCAGGACGTAAACACGACCGTCTTCGACCCGTTGAGGATCACGCGGTCCTCCAGGTGCCACAGCAGGGCGCGGGCGAGGACGCGGCGCTCGATGTCGCGGCCCTTGCGGACGAGGTCTTCCGGCGTGTTGTCGTGGCTGATGCGCTCGACGTCCTGCTCGATGATCGGTCCTTCGTCGAGGTCCGACGTCACGTAGTGCGCGGTGGCGCCGATCAGCTTCACGCCGCGCAGATGCGCTTGATGGTACGGCTTCGCGCCCTTGAAGCCTGGCAGGAACGAGTGGTGGATGTTGATGCAGCGTCCGGCGAGCTTCGCCGCGAGCCCGTCCGACAGGACCTGCATGTAGCGGGCGAGGACGACGACGTCGGTCTTCGTCTCCTGCACGAGGGTCCAGATCGCGGTCTCCTGCTCCAGCTTGGTCGTCTTCGTGACCGGCAGGTGGTGGAACGGGACGCCGCTCAGGTCGAGATGCGCGTAGGCCTCCTGCGCGTGGTTCGACACGACCGCCGAGATCTCCATCGGGATCTCGTCGATCCGCCAGCGGTAAAGCAGGTCGGCGAGACAGTGGTCGAACTTCGAGACCAGCATCATCACCCGTCGCCGCGCGCCGCGCGGGCGGAGCGACCAGTCCATGCCGAACTCTTCCGCGATCCGACGGAAGCCCGCCTGCACGGCGGCGACCGGCTCCTCGTCGTCGATCCGGTTGAAGACGACGCGCATGAAGAAGCGGCGCGTCTCGATGTCGTCGAACTGCTTCGCTTCGAGGATGTTGCAGCCCTCGTTGAACAGATACATCGCGACGGCGGCGACGATGCCGGCGCGGTTCGGGCAGGAGAGCGTCAGGACGGCTTCGTTCGTCGGCATTCGGCGGTCTCGTCGGTCGGTCCACGTGGCGGCGGGCGGACCGTGCGATCTCCGATCGCCGGCCGGCCTGCCGGTGGAATTCCGCGGACCGTCGTATGGTCCGGCCGGGGCCGCCGCGTCAACCGGCGGAGTAGAGCAGAAAACTGGCGATCACGGCAGCCAGCACGACAGTCGTCGCGCCGTCCGGGCGAAAGATACGTTCGAAACCCTGCCGCGCATCCCCGCCATAGTTGGGTCCCAGTCCCGCGCGCGATGCAGGGATTGCGTGATTGCCGGTCACCTATCGAATGGCAGGTGCGCTTTCCGGGCCGGCAGGAAGCCCGCCGCCGAGACATCGCGAGGCCGGTGAGTTTCGTCGAAAGGAACAAGAATCATGCGTTGCAAGCCTGTTGCGGCATTCGTCGTCGCGGCGCTCGCATTGGGAACCGTGTCGACCGTCCTCCCGCACGAAGGGTGGGCGCAGGCCGCCGCACCCGCTCCTGCCGCCAACGGTCCCGCTGCCAATGCTCCGCGGCACGAACGGCGCGACCATACCGAAGGCCGGATCGCGTTCCTGCGGACCGAGCTGAAGATCACCGATGCGCAGGCGCCGCAGTGGAACGCCGTCGCCGAAATCATGCGCCGCAACGCGGCCGAGCGGCGCGACACGATGCGCCGGCTCCACGAGTCCCGCGATAAGCCGCAGAGCGCGGTCGAGCGGCTGCAGCAGGGTCAGCAGCTCGCCCAGATGCGCGCCGACGAGACGAAGCAGTTCGTCGCCGCCTTCGCGCCGCTCTACGACTCGATGAGCCCCGACCAGAAGCAGGCCGCCGACCAGATGTTCGCTCACGGTCCGGGCGGCGGCCACCATCGCGAGCACCACTGGCGCTAGACGCCGGTTCGTTCTCGGACAGGCACCCGGCGGCGCACGGTGCTGCCGGGCGTCTCCCTTTCGTCTTCGGTGGGTAGCGCTGGTCAGGCCGCCTTGCCGCAGCCGGGGTGAGGCTTCAGCACGCGCTTCGTCGAGGCGGGATACGCCGCCAGCTTCTCGGCGGGACGGATGGGGCGGCGGACGAACTCGCCGCCGCAGTTCGGGCAGCGCCCGCCGAGGACGTTGTCGACGCAGTCGCGGCAGAACGTGCATTCGAAGGTGCAGATCATCGCGTCCGGCGCGTCCGGCAGCAAATCCTTGTCGCAGCATTCGCAATTCGGGCGCAGGTCGAGCATGGCTGATGTCTTCTCGATGGTTGAGGATCGCTGTCGAAGCAAACGGAATATCCCGCTTCGGGGCAACCCCTTTATTCTCAGTCGCGCGTCAGGATGAGCTTTCCGCTGTAGCGCCGCGACGCGTCGGATGCGCTTCCCACGTACCCGTGCGGGCGAGCTGCGGCGCCTGTTCGCGGAACGACCAGTGCAGCGGCAGCGCGCCGGGCCGGCGGATCGCGCGGTCGACGTGGAATCGGACGAGGCGCTCGGCTCCGGCGAAGGCGGCGAGTTCAGGCCCGTCCCAGACGATCTCGGCCTCGCCGGCGAGGTGCAGCAGCCCGCCGGTGGCGAAATCGACGAAAAGCAGCCCGGCGCGCGGTTCGAGCAGCAGATTGCCGAGCGTGTTGAAGAAGCGGTTGCCGGCGAAGTCGGGAAAGGTGAGGACGGCATGTCCGTCTCCGCCCTCGTCGTCGATGCGGACGAAGCCGGGCCGGCCGCCGCGGTGCGATACATCGACGCCCTCGTTCGTTCCGCCGCTGCCGCCGCCGCCATCGTCGCGGCGCTCCCCGTCGTGGAACGCGGTCGCGATGAAGAACGTGTCCGCCCCGGCGATGAGTGCGCGCGCCGCCGCGTCGAGCCGGTCGAGGTGCTGCGCCGTGGCCGGCGCGGCGCCCGTTCCGGCCGCGTCGGGGCTGATCTCGCGCTTCTGGATGTATTGCGGGCAGTTGCCGAAGCTCTGCGCGACCCGGACGGTGAAGCCGCCGGCATCCGCCGCCGTGACCGTGCCGTTGACGCGGTTGCGGCGGCGCGTGTGCAGTTCGATCCCGAGCAGCCCGACATCGGCGCCCGCGGCGATCGCGCCGTGCAGCGGGTCGCCGCCGTCCGGAAGTGCGGCGACGCGCAGCGTGCGCGGATCGGGGGAGGCGGCGAAGCCCGGCGGGCCGGTCAGGATCGATGCCCAGGGCTGGCCGGCGTCGTCGCGGGCGCCGAGGACGAGGAACGGAAGCTGCGCAAAAAAGGTGCGGTGCTGGTCCGGCATGTAGTCGCGGACCGACCGCCGCCCCGCCTGCTCCATCCTGTCGCGCAGGCCGATGCGCGACTGGATCGCCTGCTCGCCGCGATGGAACGGCGGCTCCGGGTGCGGCCAACCGGTTTCAGCCATGATCTTCCTCCTCGACGTGACGGCAGCGGTGGGCGGCCGGCGGCGCGGGCGACGATGGAGTCCCGCGCCGTCGCTGCCGGTCCTGCTGCCGCAGCTCAGGCGGCGGCGAGGCCGATCGGCGTGCGCTGCATCCCGATGAAGCCCGGCAGCGCCTCGATCCGGGCGAGCCAAGCGCGGATGCTCGGGTATGGCTCCAGCGGGACACCGCCTTCCGGCGCATGCGCGATGTAACTGTAGCAGGCGATGTCGGCGATCGTCGGGTGGGATGTCGCAAGGAAGGCGCGTCCGTCGAGATGCCGCTCCATCACCTCGAACAGCCGGTGCGCCGTCGCCTTCGCCGTCTCGTGGTTGAGCTTGGCGCCGAACACCGTCACCAGACGGGCGCCGGCCGGTCCCGCGGCCACCGGTCCGGCGGCGACGGACAGCCAGCGCTGCACCGCGGCGGCGGCCTCGGCGTCGCGCGGCAGCCAGTCTCCACCGGCATCGTAGCGGGTCGCGAGATAGACCAGGATCGCGTTCGAATCGGCGACCGTGACGCCGTCGTCCTCGATGACCGGGACTTGGCCGAACAGGTTCTTGGCCAGGAATTCCGGCCGCCGCTGCGCGCCTCCGGCGAGGTCGATGTCGACCGTCTCGCAGGGCAGGCCGAGCAGCGACAGGAACAGCTCCGCCCGATGGGCGTGGCCGGAGAGCGGATGGCGATAAAGCGTGATCGGCGGGAGAGTCGCGGCCCGTCGCGGCGTCGTGGTCATGGAGGATGCCTCCGCATGGTTGTCAAAATTACTGTACCGAACGTTCGGTACATAAGCCGGCCTGCGAAGTCCGTCAAGCGCTGCGTGCCATGCGCCCCGATCCGCTGCCCAGCGGCGGTTGATGATCGAGGATGACGGTAATAGTCCGCGTCGGCATTAGTCCGCGTCGGCGGGGGCGAGCAGCCGGTCGGGCAGTTCGGAGACGACGCGGCGGAAAGGCTCGGGGGAGGCGAGGCCGCGTGAGAGGACCAGGGCTCCCTGGATCGCGATCAGCGCATCCTCGGCGCGCTGCTCCGCGGTCTCCCGGTCGATGCCGCCCTCGACGGCGACGGCGGCGAGCAGCCCGATGAAGGCCTGGATCCGGCTGCCGATGCGCTGGCGGAAGAGCGTGCCGGCGTCGCCGATCGCGAAAAGGTCGGTGAGGCAGGCGGCGCTGCCGTCGGCGTAGAACGCGCCGAGACCGGTTGCCATACGCGCGAGCCGTTCGCGCGGCGGTGCGTCCCCGGCCCGGAGCGGCGCCAGCACCATCTCCTCGAACCGCGCGCCGGCATTGGCCAGCACGGCCGCCGCCATGTCCTCCTTGCCGTTCGGAAAGTAGTGATAGAGGCTCGACCGGCCCAGGCCCGTCGCCTTCGACAACCGGGCGAGGCTCGCCCCGTCATAGCCGAACTGTCGGAACGCCGCCATCAGGCGGTCGAGCACTTCCTGTTTCGGCAGGGCGGAAGAGGGCATGGGGCGGCGGCTGGGAACGACGGCGGCAATCCCGCAGGTATCCCGTCCGATATGGCCCGCCGGACGCGGCCCGGTCAAGCGATGCGCCCGCCGCTGCGGTCGACGGCCGGCGGGACGGTGTCCACGCTGCGCTGTCCTGTCGCACCCGCGGCAGGGGCGCATTCATTGGAAATTAGGGCAACCAATTTTACCTTGATGTTGCGATGCACAATTAGTGCATGCAAAGCATTTTAGGAGCCTGCGCTATGGCTGGTCGCTTTTTCATCGCAAGTGCGGAAGAGAGTTTCGCGTCGCACAATGAGGCGGCAGGTACGCTGTTCGGCCGGATCGCGGCGGCGTTCCGCGCCTGGGCCGAGCGCCAGGACGTAAAGACCGAACTTGAAAACCTCGATCCCCGGACGCTGGCGGATCTCGGCATCACGCCGAGCGACTTCCCGGCCATCGTCGACGGCACCTACCGCCGCGGCTGACAGTCTATGGGGATCGGCTCCGAGTGCGCGGGACCGTCCGTGACCGGAACCAACCGACGCGAGGGAAGCATGAGCATGATGAGCCGTATTGATGCCGTTGCGGCGCGGATGAATCCGTGGCTGCTGCTGTTTGCCATCGGGCTGGCGGCGACCGATCTCTCGGTTGCCGCCAGCCGCCTTTCAACGCCGCCTGCCCTTACGCAAGTCTCGGACGTGGCCAGCGAGCCGCTCGGTCTTCTGCAATAGAAGCCCATCCTCAACCGGGGGGAGCGCCCTCCCGGTGGAGGGGAGTGCTGCTCCCGGCCGGTCATTCTCTCCTCCATAATGATCTGCTCAAGACGAGTTAAATATTTGTCCGGATCACCCCAAAGAGGATCAATAATTAACTATTGCGTCGGATTTTTGCGGCCAAATGTAAAATTTTATCGAAAGCTGCTGGCGGTCCCTTAATGCCTTGTTTACTCTTTCTTTGCGAGCGAAACGAGGAGGAAGGGACGATGACGACGACCATCTCCTGGACGACGCGGACCGAAACGGCAACGGACGAGCAAATGAACCCGCAACAACGCGCTGCCGTGCCGTGGCGGGTTCAGCCGGTGAAGCAGCAGAAGCAGGCGGCGGCTCCGGCACCGGTGCGGTCGATCACGCGCTTCTTCAGGCGGCAGGAGCCGACGACTTTTCAACGCTGCCTCGCCATTCACGTCCATTACGCCGCCCCGCGCAGCGGTCTCGACTAAGCACAGATCTCTCGGAGCTTGCTTCCTCCGAGTCTTGAGCAGCATTGGAATCGCTCGGCATGGGCGATTCCAATCGGGCGTCGCCCGCGACCCGGCCGCGCTCCGCCGCTATGATCGGCCGATGACCACCGGGACGACGACGCCGCTCGACGCTCTTCTCCACGATATCCGGGCTTGTTCCCTGTGCGCCGGGCATCTGCCGCTGGGGCCGCGCCCGGTGGTGCGCGGCCGGGCTTCGGCCCGGCTTCTCATCATCGGTCAGGCGCCGGGCACCCGCGTCCATGCGAGCGGGCTCTCCTTCGACGACCGCAGCGGCGACCGGTTGCGCGATTGGCTCGGTCTCGGCCGCGATGCGTTCTACGACGAGGCGCGGGTGGCGATCGTGCCGATGGGCTTCTGCTATCCCGGCCGCGATCCGCGGAGCGGCGGCGACGCGCCGCCCCGGCCGGAATGCGCGCCGCTGTGGCATCCGCGCCTGCTGCCGCTGCTTCCGGAGGTCCGGCTGATACTGCTCGTCGGCAGCTACGCCCTCGCGCGCTATGTTCCGGGCGCCCGGCGCGCCGGCATGACCGAGACGGTGCGGCGCTGGCGCGAGGCGCCGCCCGGCCTGTTCCCGCTGCCCCATCCGAGCTGGCGCACCACCGGGTGGGAGCGGCGCAATCCCTGGTTCACCGCCGAGACGCTGCCCGACCTGCGTCGCCGCGTCGCTGCCGCCGTCTCAGCGGCCGGTCGTGCCGCCTGACGACGTGGCGGCATTTGTTGAAGAGAACCTGAAGCGGAGATCGGGGGATGAAGGGGGAGCGGGGGGATAAAGGAAGAAAAAGGATATCGGATTTTTGCGCGCCGCAGGCGCGCAGCCCGTTCTTCTGTGAACCTCAGCGCTCTCTTCGTCGTCCGCCGAGAGAATAAGGAACGGTCTCTATTTCCTTTATCTCCCCGATCCCCAACCATCCCGCCGATCCCCGATTCGGATTTCTCTCGCGGCAATCCGGTCGGTCGGGTTCAAGGCGGTGCCGTCAGCCTTCGTTCTCAAGCCGCTCCATGTCGTCGTCGCTGAAGCCGAAATGGTGGCCGATCTCGTGGATCAGCACGTGGCGCACGACATGCGCCAGATCCTCGCCGGTCTCGCACCAGTAATCGAGGATCGGCCGCCGGTAGAGGAAGATCATGTCAACCTGCGGCAGCGCGTCGAAAGCGCTCTTGTGCGGCAGCGCCACGCCGCGATAGAGGCCGAGGATGTCGAACGGGCTTTCCAGGCCCATCTCGTCCTCGACCTCCTCGTCCGGGAACTCCTCGACGCGGAACACGACCGAGCCGACATGCCGCGCCAGCTCGGCCGGAATCGTCTCGAACGCCGACTCGGCAAGGCGCTCGATGTCTGCAAGGGTCGGCGGGGTGAGCGGCGGCGGCTGCGGCATGGAGCGAGGATGCACCGCCCGGCGGCGCCGTTCAACGCCGCGGCGCTTTGCGCCGCGACGCGCCGCATCCGAGCGGAGGAGCTGCGGCAGCCGCGCAGGGGCTCAACGCGGGGGGCTCAGCGCGGCTGCATGCGGATGGCGCCGTCGAGCCGGATCGTCTCGCCGTTGATCATCACGTTGTCGACGATGTGCAGGACCAGCCTGGCGTATTCCTCCGGCTTGCCGAAGCGCGACGGGAAAGGGACGGTCGCGGCGAGGCTGTCCTGCACGGTCTGCGGCATGTTGAGGAGCAGCGGCGTTCCGATCAGTCCGGGAGCGATCACGTTGACGCGGATGCCGACCTTCGCGAACTCGCGCGCCGCCGGCAGCGCCAGCGATACGACGCCGCCCTTCGAGGCGGCATAGGCCGCCTGCCCGATCTGTCCTTCGAACGCCGCGACCGACGCGGTCGAGACGATCACGCCGCGCTCGCCGTCCTCCAGCGGCTCCAGCGCCTGCATGCCGGCGGCGGCGAGCCGCATGATATTGAAGGTGCCGATCAGGTTGACCTCGATCACCCGCCGGAAGGCGTCGAGCGCGAGCGGTCCGTCCTTGCCGACGATACGCGCGGCCGGCGCGATGCCGGCGCAGTTGACCGCGATGCGCGCCGCGCCGTGCGCGCCGGCGGCCTTGGCGACGGCCGCCTCCGCGCTCGCTGCGTCGGCGACGTCGCAGGCGACCGCGAGGCCGCCGATCTCGGCCGCGACCGCGGCGGCGGCCTGCTCGTTGACGTCGAAGACGGCGACCTTCGCGCCGGCCGCGGCCAGCGCGCGGCAGGTCGCGGCGCCGAGGCCGGAGCCGCCGCCGGTGACGATCGCGGCGTGTCCCTTTACCTGCATGCTCCCCTCCCGATGGTTGTGGCGGCGGGTGCATACCAGATCGAACACGCCGTTGCGACAGGCAAGGCCGGACGTTGCCGCCGTGCTCGTACCTCGCCATATAAGCGGCCGTGACCGCCGATCAGACATCGCTCAACGGCCCGGCCGATGCGGGCGCCCTCGTCGCCCAGGCTGCGATCCCCGCCGACCGCGACCGCTACGTGCGCCGGCGCTTCTGGGGCAAGGTCCGCCGCACCCTCGGCCACGTGCCTTTCCTCGAGGACGCGATCGCCGCCTTCTATTGCGCGACCGACCGCGCGACGCCGGCGACCGTGAAGGCGATCCTGTTCGGCGCGCTCGCCTACTTCATCCTGCCGTTCGACGCGATCCCCGACTTCGTCGCGGGGCTCGGCTACACCGACGATGTCGCGGTGCTGCTCGCCGCCATCCGCGCCGTCGCCCAGCACATCACGCCGGAGCACCGGGCGCGGGCGCGCGAGACGCTCGACCGCCTCTCGTCGCCGTCTCCGCCGTCGTCCGCCGCTGCCGCCGGGCCGGTCGGATGACCGCCGCCGCCGGGCCCGGCGGCAGCGGCGGCGTCGCGGCCGGGGCGGAACCGGCGGCGCGGCAGCCGATTCCGCCGGCCGCGCTGTGGCTCGGAGCGGCCGGCCTGCTGCCGTTCGCCGCCGGCACGCTCGGTGTCTGGCTGCTGCCGCCCTTCTGGGCCGGCGAAGCGCTCGATGCCCAGTGCTTCTACGCCGCGGTGATCCTGTCCTTTCTCGGCGCCGTGCATTGGGGCCTCGCGATCGGCGGCTTCGGCGCGGCGCCGGCCGCCGGCTGGCCGCGCCTTGCCTGGAGCGTCGTGCCGGCGCTGGTCGGCTGGTCGGCGCAACTCGCCAGCGAGGTGCCGAGCCTCGTCATCCTGATCCTCGGCTTCGCAGGGGTGCTGTGCGGCGATCTCGCGGCGGCCCGGCGCGGCTTGGTGCCGGCCTGGTACCCGTCGCTGCGCTGGCCGCTCAGCGCCGCGGTGATCCTGCTGCTCGCCGGGTCGCTCGCGAAGGTCCTCGCTGCCGGCGCGTCCTGAGACGGCCGATGAGCCGGGCGCCCGGCGGCCGTTGGCGCTACATCGACCAGGCGCCCCTGGCGGCAGGCTCCTGTTCGATCAGGTCGGCGAGCGTGAGCAGCGCCGAGCGCAGCCGCGTCCGGTCGTTCGGACCGCTGAGCGACAGCCGTACGGCGTCCGGTCCCTGGCCGTCTATCGCGAATCCGTCGCTCGACTCGATCGAGATGCCCTTGTGCATCGCATGCGCGATGAGTTCCGCCTTAGGCCAGCGGGGCGGCAGGCGCAGCCAGACGTAGTAGCTCTCCGGCGTCGAGAGCATGTCCGTTCCGGCGAGCGCGGCGGCGGCGATCGCGTGCCGCGCCGCGACTTCCTGCCGGACCGCGCGCAGCAGCTGATCGGCGGTGCCGTCGAAGATCCACCGCACCGCCACCGCCGCCGAGAGCGGCGGCGGCATGATCGCGGTCACGCTGGTCGCGGCGGCGATCGGCCCGGCGCGCCGCGCGTCCGGCGCCGCGATGTAGGCGACGCGCAATCCGGGGGTCAGCGTCTTGGACAGCGTCGTGATATGGAACGTGACGTCCGGTGCGATCGCTGCGAGCGGCGGCGGCGGCGCGGCGGCCAGCAGCCCGTAGGCGTCGTCCTCGATCAGCACGACGCCATGCCGGCGCGCGATGTCGGCGATGGCATGGCGCCGGTCGAGCGGCATCGTCACCGTCGTCGGGTTGTGCAGCGTCGGCATGCAGTACAGCGCCGCCGGCCGTTGCGGCTCGGCGCGGCATGCCGCGGCGAACGCGTCCGGCAGCAATCCCCGATCGTCCATGGCGACGCCGCACAGGCGGATTCGCAGCAGGTTCGCGAGCGGCCGGAGGCTTCGCGCGCTGAGCGGCTCGGCAAAGACCAGCCCGCCCGGACCGACGATGCTGGCGAACAGGACCGAGATCCCGTGCTGCGCGCCGGCGGTGACCGTCACGCGGTCCGTATCGAGGTCGGGAATGCGCCGGCCGAGCCATTCCACGCCCGCCGCACGCTCCTCGTTGCTGCCGCCCTGGCGCTGGTAACGCATCAGCGGCTGCAGCGTGTCGCCGGACACCATGCTGGTGAGCGTGCGGCGCAGCGCGCTGGTCAGCAGATCCGAGTCCGGCGGCTCGCTCGTCGTGAGATCGGCCACGATCGCCGGTTCGTGCGCCGGCTTCGCCTCGGCAGCTGCTTCCGCCCGGATGAACGTGCCCGATCCGGCGCGCGCCGACAGCAGTCCGCGGCGCCGTGCCTCGTCGTAGGCGCGCGTCACCGTCGTGAAGTTGATGCCGAGTTGCTTGGCGAGTTCGCGCTGCGTCGGCAGCCGCTCTCCGGAGCGCAATCGTCCCGATCGGAGGTCCGCGCCGATCGCATCGGCGATGGCGAGGTAGATCGGTCCCGACCACCGATCCAGTCGCGGCAGCCACGCACCGCTCTGATCGGTCTCCACCGCCTCGCGGCTGGCGAACTGGTCCCGCGTGTCCATGCAGGTGCGCTTCCATCGAAGGTTGTCTGCAAATTGTATGGATCGGGTCGCGTCGATGCAATCCTGCGTCGTATGATTTATTCGCGCAGGTTACCTTACGGAGCTTCCGTGAAATATTTTTTCGGTTTCAAGAGGTTGGTCGGCGGTTTCCCGCCCTACGGCTCATTCCGGCGTACAGCGGCGGCGCCTGGAATGGTCGCCGGATGCTGTACAACCGATAAAAGTCGGTGTACTTTGCGGATGTGGATGATGGATCCAATGCAGACGGTTGATCCCAACGATGCGAAAGGGTGGTGCGGCACTTGATCTCCTACCTGCATCTGTGCAACCGGAATGCGGCGGCCGGACGCAAGCGGCGGATGAACTCAAGTAGGGGCATCGGGGTTCGATAATCGAGAAGCAGTGCCTCCAAGGCAAAAAATATTATTTAAAATAAAACGAGAGCGAGAGTCCTGCAGTGCGGGGGCAGACTGCAGTGTATCAAGTGTAAATGATTTGTTGGTGCTGCAGTCGAGGGGACGACTGGTGCGTAAGATGTCGGCGATTTACGGCAGATGCGGCTGGTTTGCCCCTCGGGTTGAAAATGCGGTTCGGCTCCGGATGATCTGTTTTCTTGGCGAGACGCCGTGCTTGCATGGTATCTCCGCAGTCCGCCGCGGCGGACTGCGAAAGTGGCGATATCACCGGTGCGTGCATGGCACTCGATGCGGCGGACGTTCTCGACCGGAGCATGGACAAGGTTCGGCTCTCCTGGCAGAGCGTCATAACGACAGGGAGGCGGCAATTGCGTAACGTCGCGCTTGTTTCCGAGGTCAGTAATCCCCGAGTCGGGCGGCGGACCGTAGCGCCTGCCGATCTGCTGGCGGAGTATGTTGCCCATCTCGGCATCCCCGGGCGTCATGCGCCGGCGGATATCCCCTGCGAACTCTGCGGGTCTACTTCCGCTACGGTCGTGCGCGAGCGGGTCGATTTCGGCGGCGGGGTGCGCGGCATGTTGCCGGTCGTCGCATGCGACGATTGCGGCTTCCTGTTCCAGAACCTGCGGTTCCCGCGCGAGTTCCACGATCTCTACGATGCGATCCATTCCCGCCCGGTAAGCTCCGACAGCACCGAGTCGGAGGAGGGCGATATCGCGGCGCAGATCGAGCATGGCGAACTGCTTTTCGGTGCGCTGCGGCGGTTTCTGCCGTCGACCGGGAACTTGCTCGCTGTCGGCTGCTCGGCCGTCGGCATGATGGTGCCCTTCGCCAAGGGCGGCTGGCGGGTGCTCGGCATCGACAAAGATCACGGTCGGGCCCGCTACGGCCGCGACGTACTCGGCCTGACGGTCGAGGTAGGCTCCGTCGAGCATATCGACCTTCCGGCCGATCACTACGATCTGGTCATGGTCGGCGGCTCGATCGAGTGCGCCTACGACCCGAACGAGGTGCTGGCGCGCTGTCGGCGCGCGGCGAAGATGTCTTCGGTTCTGCTGCTCAAGAGTTTTGGTCTGGCGCAGGCGCGCCGCGAAGCCTCCCTCTGCCACGAACGGCGCCGCTATCTCACGCCGGTCTCGGCGGCTCTCCTGATGCTGAAGCATGGCTGGACGCCGATCCGGACCGCGGTGAAGGGCGGCAAAGGAGCGCTCAAGCCGGACGGCCTCTACGCTCTCGGACGTGCCGGCGACCAGATGCCGATGTCGGAACTGCGCCGGGTGATCGCGTCGGGGCGGCAGGAGAAGCCGGCCGACCTTCGCCGGCAGCTTGACGCCTGGGGCATCCAGGACTGACGGCGCGGCAAGGCGGCGGGTGCCTCGCGCCGGACGCCTTCATGAATTGATCGGCCGGCTTGCCGAAGACGACCGAGCCGCAGGGCGCGGAGTAGGGCAGGCGCAGGAACTCGAAAGGCGCCTCGGCCGGCGCCCCCTCGGCGGTCGGGGGCGCGCCAAGAGCAGCCAGGCAGCGGCGCCGCCGCCGGCGCGTAACCGGTCTGCGTCCGCCGCCGGACGAATTGCGCCGGAACCAGCGACATACATCGGCCGGCATCGGGGTTCAGTGCCGCGCCCTCACCATCCCGCCGATAGCGCAGGGCGGCGGCCTTCGGAAAGCGGTCCGGCCCGGCGATGCCGATCGCCACTGCGGCGGAACGCGTCGCTGCCGGGTAAATGCCGGCGAGCCATGATATCATCGGTACGAAAGCGGCGGCGTCAGCCGCAGCGCTCCGGGGAGCGGTTGACAGGCTGCGCCGGGCCGATCTAAGACCGCTTAACTCTGATAAGGGTGGGACGCATGAGGAAGGTTTACCCGGACGCGCGTGCCGCGCTCGACGGACTCCTGAAGGACGGGATGACGATCATGGCGGGCGGCTTCGGCCTCTGCGGCATCCCGGAGACGCTGATCGAAGCGATCCGCGCTTCCGGCGTCAAGGATCTGACGATCATCTCGAACAATGCCGGCATCGACGATGCCGGACTCGGCCTCCTCCTCGAAACCCGGCAGGTCAGGAAGATGATCTCGTCCTATGTCGGCGAGAACAAGACCTTCGCCCAGCAATATCTCGCCGGCGAGCTGGAGATCGAGTTCAACCCCCAGGGCACGCTCGCCGAGCGGATCCGCGCCGGCGGCGCCGGCATCCCCGCCTTCTTCACCAAGACCGGCGTCGGCACGCTGGTCGCGGAGGGCAAGGAGGTGCGCGACTTCGACGGCGAGAAATATGTGATGGAGCGCGGGCTCTTCGCGGACATTGCGGTCGTGCACGCCTGGATGGGCGACACCGAAGGCAACCTCGTCTACCGGAAGACGGCGCGGAACTTCAACCCGATCATGGCGACCGCGGCCAAGGTCACGATCGCCGAGGTCGAGCACCTCGTGAATCCCGGCGACCTCGATCCGGACCACATCATCACGCCCGGCATCTTCGTGCAGCGTATCGTCAAGCCGACGGCGTTGCAGAAGCGCATCGAGCAGCGCACCGTCCGCAAGCGCCACGCCTGACACGAGGGAGAACGACCCATGGCTTGGACCCGCGATGAGATGGCGCAACGCGCCGCGAAGGAGCTTGAGGACGGCTTCTACGTCAATCTCGGCATCGGCATTCCGACGCTCGTCTCGAATTTCATTCCCGAAGGCATGTCGGTGCAGCTTCAGAGCGAGAACGGCATGCTCGGCATGGGACCTTTCCCCTATGAGGGCGACGAGGACCCTGATCTCATCAATGCCGGCAAGCAGACGATCACCGAGCTGCCGACGACCAGCTATTTCAACAGCGCCGAAAGCTTCGGGATGATCCGCGGCGGGCACATCGACCTGTCGATCCTCGGCGCGATGCAGGTCGCGGAGAACGGCGACCTCGCGAACTGGATGATCCCCGGCAAGATGGTAAAGGGGATGGGCGGCGCGATGGATCTCGTCGCCGGCGTCAGGAAGGTGATCGTCACGATGGAGCACACGGCGAAGGACGAGCCGAAGCTGCTGCATCGCTGCAAGCTGCCGCTCACCGGCGCCGGCGTCGTCGACATGGTCATCACCGATCTCGGCGTCTTCATGATCGACAAGAAGGGCGGCGCCGGCGTGACCCTCGTCGAGATCGCGCCGGGCGTGACCGTGGACGAGATCAAGGCGAAGACCGAGGCGACGTTCAAGATCGGTCCCAGCCTCGCCTGACGCGGACGGCCGCGGCTCGCGCCGTCCGGCTGCGGAGAGGACGAGAGGCGGACGAGGCGCCGGGGCGCGGTGAGCCCCGGCGCAACGCGAACCGCAACCGGCGCGGCCGCCGGGCGCCCTCGGCCATCCGCTGCGCCTGCGCTAACGGTCGAGCGCGCTGCATCGCTTTTTCCCCGCTGAGCCGGACGCCCCGCCGAAACCGATGACGGATCCGATGACGCTTCCCCCACATCCACCGCGGTCGATCCGGCAGATCGTCGCCGACCTGCCGGTCTCGAAGATCGGCGAAGTGTCCTGGCCGGCGCTCGGCGATCCGTCGGTGGTGCCGCTCTGGTACGGCGAGAGCGACCTGCCGACGCCCGCCTTCATCTGCGACGCGGCGTCCGAGGCGATGCGCCGCGGCGAGACCTTCTACACGCACAAGCGCGGCATCCCGCCGCTGCGCGAGGTGATCGCCGCCTATCTCACCGGACTGCACGACCGTCCGGTCGGCGTCGAGCGCATCGCCGTCACCAGCTCCGGCATGAGCGCGATCATGCTGGTCTGCCAGTGCATCATCGATCCGGGCGACAACGTCGTGATCGTCTCGCCGGTCTGGCCGAACGTGAACTCCGCCGTCGAGGTGATGGGCGGCGAGGCGCGGACCGTCAGCCTGACGCCGACGCAAGAGGGCGGCTGGCGGCTCGACCTCGACCGGCTGGCCGCCGCCTGCGACGCGCGCACCCGCGCGATCTTCGTGAACTCGCCGTCCAATCCCACCGGCTGGATGCTGAGCCGCGGCGAGACCGAGCGGCTCCTCGCCATCGCGCGGCAGCGTGGCCTCTGGCTGATCGCCGACGAGGTCTATTCGAGGCTGGTCTATGAGGGGCGCGCTGCGCCGTCCTTTCTCGACATCGCCGACCCCGATGACCGCGTCGTCGTCATCCAGAGCTTCTCGAAGCCCTATGCGATGACCGGCTGGCGGCTCGGCTGGCTCGTGGCGCCGGCCGAGCTGCACCCGACCCTCGACAAGGTGATCGAGTTCAACACCAGCGGCGCCCCCACCTTCCTTCAGCCCGGCGGGGTCGCGGCGATTCGCGATGGCGAGGTGTTCATCGCCTCGTTCGTCGAGCGCTGCCGCCGCGGTCGGGATCTGGTGATCCAGGGGCTTGCGCGCTTCCCGCGCGTGCGCTGCGCCGCGCCGCAGGGCGCGTTCTATGCGTTCTTCGCGGTCGAAGGCATGACCGACAGCGTCGCCTTCGCGAAGCGGCTCGTCGCTGAGAACAAGGTCGGACTCGCGCCGGGCGCGGCCTTCGGCAGCGACGGCGAGGGCCATCTGCGGCTCTGCTTCGCCAGCGCCGAGGAGCGGCTCGCCACCGCGCTCGAACGGTTGGCGCCGGCTTTATCTTGAGGGCGTCAGCCGCTCAGAAACCGAACCTGACCGTTCCGCCGGCCTCGATAGTGTGATTGCCGGGTTCGTAGCCGTTCGTCAGCGGAACGCCGCGTACCGTGATCGTCGCCGGGTCGGAAGTGCGGATGTTCCAATACCGCACGAAGGGGCCGAACGAGAGATGGCCGAAACGCGTCGGCATCTCGGCGAGGATGCTCGCGCGGATGCCGTACCCATGGTTCTGGTCGTTGGTCGGGTCGTTCAGCCGGCTGTCGGCCGTGCTCAGATATGAGGTCTGCCACCCATGCAGTAGCAGGTCGAACTCGATGTTCGGACGCAGCGTCCAGCTTGCCGCAGCGATGCCGAACGTAACGCCGATCGGCAGGTACAGATATTGCGACAGGCGGTCATAGCCCCGTGCTCCGCTGCTGCTGACGGTGCCGCTCGAATTGTCGAACAGGAGCCGGTAGCCGAGGCCGCTGTAGGGTGAGGCGACGAGTCCGTCACGCAAGGTGAAATCGCCGCCGCCGAGGGCGCGAAGGTCGCCCATGTAGTTCCAGGTGCCGCTATACGACCCGGTGCCGCGCGAGCTGTAGTCGAGATAACCCGCACCGGCAATTCCGTTAAGCGTCAGGAATAGCCGCTCGCCCTTGAAAGTATAGCTGCCGTTCGCGGCGGCGAATGCCCCCTCCAGCTTTGCGAAGTCGGGTTCCTCGTACCGGTAATAGTAGAGTTCCGGGCCGATCTCGAAGCCGGGGCGCGTCTGCGCCGCGGCGGGGGCCGCGGCCGGAAGCTGGACGACGGCGCCGGCAATCGCCGCGCCTGCCGCGGCGACGGCATGCAGCGGAACGGCAGACGGGCGGTGCGGCATCCTTCTCCCCCTTAAGTGGCGGGGGCGTCAACGCAAGGTTGGAGGATTTTGTTCCCGCGAAAGCGGCGTATGTGCGGACCGACGGCCTGAGCGAAGGTACGACGCCGACGACGCATCACCGCGGGGACGTCGTACCTACTGCGCGGGCTCAGGCCGAACCGGCGAACCGTTTTTTCTTCAAGTGCGGCGGCGGGAACGTACCCAGACGGCGGCCATGAACCCGAAGCTGACCAGCCCGACGGCATTCGGTTCGGCGACCTGTTGCGGCGGCTGGGTCGTCGGTTCAGGAAAGCCGGATGGGCGTTGCAGCGTCAATTTGTCGATGTGGAGATCGACGTTGACGTTCTCGTGAGCGGCCGGGTCAATGAAATTCAGCAACGAATCCTGATAGTCGAACGCGCTTAGGTCAGGTGGCGACAGCGGCAGCGCCGTGCTGCTGATGGCCTTCCCGCTGAAGTCGCGATTGTAGAAGGAGGCGCCGTTGAAGATCAGACCGGGAAAGCCCGACGGCTGCGTTCCGCCGCTTATGATGAAGTCATATCCGGCGTACGAGAACGATCCTCCGCTGAAGACGCGGATGTAGTTCCCTGTCGAGGTCAACTGGTACCCATTGCCGAATGAGATGAACGAAGACGCATCGTAGGAGCCGAAGCCGGGGATGGAAGGCGACTGGTTCTGCTCGGTGGAATCGAACGTGTATCGTCCGACGAACGACGCGCCCGAGAAAGTGGCGACGCGCGCGTCGGGCGTCACCGACGTTACGCTGCCTGTGAAGTAGAACGTGATCGGCGCAGCCGGGACTGGCTCTGAGCTGATGATCCCAGTGATCGCAGCAACGGATAAGGCGAACGCCACTCTTCTTTTTAGGAACATTCCTGATCCCGGGTACGAATGAAGACGGGCGCAAATTGCCTCGCGTTTTCGCCAAATGCGAGAAGAATTTATGATTAATTTCAACTCCGAGCTTGTTGCCGGGACCCACCGCCTGATCGTCGCGGCGCAAATCGTCGGGCGGCTTTCGACGCGCAAGCTCGTGCGGAGCGGGTTCTTCACATTGGCCGCGCAGGGCTGCGGTTGGCGTGCCGCAGCCCTTTGACCGCGCCCGCGATCGTTTCGCTACTTGTGGCTGCCGCTCGGCCGCCCGCGTCCGGTCTTCTCTTGGAGCGCGTCGATCCGCTTCGACGCCTCGGCCTTCGTGAGGTCGTCTTCCTCGACCTTCTCGCCGGCTTCCTCCGCAAGGGTGTGCAGGTACGAGGATTGCGCTCCGGTCAACGGCTCGTTGCCGGTCACCCACTCGTCCGGATCCTTGCGCTGGTTCGAGGCGGCGGAGGCAGTGTCCTGTCCGCGTTGCGTCTGCTTGCTTGTCATGGCCTTGTGTTCGCTGTTTGTTCTGATTTCTAAACGCCTCGCCGCCGAACCGGTTCCGATCCTGACGGAACGGTGAGGTGACTCGGATGCAAATCGGTCGCCGTGCCTGCCAATTCGCGGTAGGATTTCATATGGTGGCCTTAGGCCGATCGTGCCGGGCCGCCCCAAGAGACTGGGGAGGGACGACTATGAACGTCGACGCGATCCTGCGCGGCAAAGGACGCGACGTCGCGACGATCCGGCCCGACGCGCGCATCGCGGAAGCGGTTCGCATGCTCAGGGTCAAGGGCATCGGTGCGATCGTCGTCAGCGAGGACGGAAGGCACGTCGATGGCATCCTGTCCGAACGCGACGTCGTGCACGCGCTCGCCGACGGCGGCGGGCCGGTGCTCGAACGACCGGTCAGCGGCCTGATGACGGCACAGGTCGTGACCTGCGCGCCCGACGACCGCATCGAGAATCTGATGGCGCTGATGACGCAGCGGCGCATCCGCCACCTGCCGGTGCTGCGCGACGGCGAGCTTTACGGCATCGTCAGCATCGGCGACGTCGTGAAGAACCGCCTCGATGAGGTCGAGTACGAGGCTACCTCGTTACGGAGCTTCATCGCCGGCGGCGCATGATACAACCGGCCGTTGAGCTTGCCTCATCGGCCGGTTGTTAAGCCCATACGGCGCAGCGCTTCAGCGGCGTCCGCCCGGTCGGAAGGGGATGCACCGCACCTGCGGTCGGTGCCTGCCGTTGCGCGCCGTTAAGGCATGGACGAGCGGCAGAACCGAGGCATGATCCCGGGCGTCATGCCAGCCTGAGGATGAACGTCCGTCGTTCGCCCTATAGGCCTAATTAATATTAAACTGGATCGCTCGGTGGTAGAAATGGGGTCTAGTTCCGCGTCGGCGGTCTTCCGCCGAAAGAGGTAGAACCGCCCGGAAATTAGGTAAAGCCCGGCGCAACAGTCGATTTCAACGCAGAGTCGACTTGCCCAGCCGGCATTTCTAGGGTATTTCGATCGCCCTTTGCCGTGTCCGGGCATGCCGCCGGACCGCATAACTTGAACAGAGACGTCCACACGATGACACGGACCGAGATCAACCGCGAGCATGCTGCCCGGCAGCTCGATCAGGAGCGGAGCGTCATCGACAGCGTCGCGAAGACGCTGGGATCGGGCAGCCGGCCACCGATGCGCCACCGCTTCGCGGCCGACCACGCCGATGTCGTCTATCGCCAGATCACGACGCTCTGGACGCCGCGGGCGGGCGGCCTGGCCCAGTTCTGATGCCGACAATGGCCGCCGAATTTGCTTCGGCGGCCATTGTCGGTCCGCAGGCGCCTGAGCGGGCGTCGCGCTCGCCTAGCGTCGGCGGTCGGCGATCGATGCCGGCAATATGAGACCGCTATTCCGCGGTCGGACGACAATTATTTCTCGCAAGCCGCCGAGCCTGCTCTAAGCTCCTTCTCCTACGCTGATGTCGTCGGTTCGGCGGTCTCGGTCGAGGAGTGGCGCGATGGGAGGTCCAATGATCGTCCGGGATGCATGGGAAGCGGCGCTGCATCTGATCGCCGCGAACGGGACCGAGGCGCTGACCATCGCCCGCGAGGATTTCGTCGATGCATCGCTCACCGACGATGCGGCGGAGGCGGCGCAGCTCATGTGGATCGCACTTGCCGTGGAGGAACTCCTCCGCGCGAAGCCGGATGCCGGCGAGCCCATTCATTGAGGCATGTCGGGGCGCTCGCAGCGGTAATGCGGACGGCTGAGGAATTCCGGTCGTTGACCGCCGATCTGCGGTAACGCGGTGCGGCGGCGCGCGGCAGGGTTGAGCATCGGGCGCTGTCGCTGATCTCGTCCGAGTGCCGAAGCCGCCCCCGTGGACGAGGGCAATGATTCCCGGCGGTATCCCCATAAATGAGGAAATCTCATCGTCCGGAAGGCTGATTTTTGTCCGTATGTTACGAATCCTCTTCCATTACCGGACGAGTCCGGCTTAGCATTGCGACCCGCGCATGCAAGTTGTTAAGAAATAATTAACCATGATCTTGTGTAAAGATATCGTCCTTGGTGACGCTTTCTTCGTTGTTCGACTCGGGCCGTGCGGTTGCATGGCCCGTTTTTTTGTTTGATCGCCGCTGCGACGTTCGATTGGAGGTAAGCCTTGCGCGACCGTCCGATGCTCTCCGCCGCCGACCTTAACGGGAAGGATCTCTGGTCGATTGCCGGCTCGCTGATCGAACAGTACGGCATGAGCGCCTGCGACGTCGCCGAGCGGCGCGCGGCCGAGGCGATGGACAAGAGAGATCTGGAGGTCGCCTCGATCTGGACCTCGGTCTTCGAGCGTTGCGCCGAACTGCTGCGCTCGGAGCGCGAGACCCGCGAACTGGTGAACTGACCGCGCACATCCGGTGCAGCGGCGGGGGTGAAGAATACCATGCGAAACGGTCTCGTCCGGATCACTGTCGGCGCGTTTCTCCTGCTCGGCGTCGCGGCGTGCCGCATCGCGCCCGTCTACAACGTGGAGGCGCATAAGTTCGCCACGCCGTCCGCTCCCCTGAGCGTGCGCGCGCAGCAGATCAAGCAGGCGGGCAGCAGCCGCGGCTGGAAAATGACCGATACAGGGCCGGGCGAGATCCGCGGGAACTTGAACTCCGGCGACCGTCGCGCCTCGGTCGTGATCAATTTCACGCCTTCGGAATACGCCATCCGCTACGCCGGCAGCGAAGGGCTCGACTACAGCAGCGGTCAGATCAACAAGCGCTACAACGGCTGGGTGGAAAACCTGGAGAAGGATATTTATTCCGTCTCGAGGAAATGACGCCCGGAGCCGCAGCATCCTGCTGCGGCTCCATCGCTAAGGCGCCTCAGGCCAGCTTGAATTTCAGATCGCCCAGCTTCTCGATCGAGCTGACGATCTCGTCGCCCGGCTTCAGCCAGACCTGCTTTTCCTTGGGATAGCCGAGGATCACCCCTTCCGGCGTGCCGGTGAAGATGATGTCGCCCGGCTCCAGCGCGAAGTGCTTGGTGATGTAGGCGATCATCTGCTGCGTGTTGAAGATGAAGTCGCTGGTGTTCGACGACTGGCGGACCTCGCCGTTCACGCGGGTCTCGATCTTCAGCTTGTTCGGATCGCCCGCCAAATCGGCCGAGACGAAGTAGGGTCCGATCGGGGCGAAGTCGTCGAGCGTTTTGCCGATCATCCACTGCCCGCCGGTCTCAAGCTGCAGGTCGCGCGACGAGAAGTCGTTCGAGGTGCAGTAACCGGCGACGTAGTTCAGCGCGTCGGCCTCGGAGACGTTGCGTGCGTGCTTGCCGATAACGATCAGCAGCTCCGTCTCGTAATCGAACTTGTAGGAAACGTCCTCCGGCGGCAGCTTGATCGTGCAGTTATGGGCGGCAAGGGTGTTGTTGTACTTGTTGAACAGCACCGGCTTCTTGGGAATCGGAGCGCCGATCTCCTGGGCATGGCGACGGTAATTGAGGCCGACGCAGACGATCTTGCTCGGGTTGGTGAAGAGCCGACCGTGGTTTATCTTCGACTCGTCGATGACGAAGCGTTGCGCGTCGGGCGCCGTTTCGGCCGCCTGGATGAGTTTGGCAAGGCCCGCGGCATCGCCCTCCCGCAGCAAGGCGCCGAGGGTGAGCGGCGCGGCGATGTTCAGCGCCGCCGACGCCGCCCTGACATCGACGACGCCCTTCGCGGTCTTCGCGCCGAGCGTGTCCGCGCCGTCGCCTTGCCGTATCGCCAGCAGGGTGACGTTCCGGGGCATTTCGTGCGGGCCGTTATAGGCTGGCGCGGACCCCGCGGCGGCGGCGGCGGATGCGCCCCGCACACGTCCCGCGCCGGCAACCGCGACCGCCGCCGCTGCCGCCCCGGTGCCTTTCAGAAATGATCGGCGTGAACTCATCGTCTCCTCCTCATTCTTCTTGGGTTGATCCGGCGTCGAACGATTCGGCGGCGGTGAAGATGCTGCCGCCGCTGATCAGTTTAATACGAACGGCCGTCGAGCTTGACTCTTCGGCTGCTGCCGTCCCGCTGACGAGCAGTGCGCCGCTCAGGTTGCGACCGGACGCGGCATGGTCAGGAAGGCGTGGACGGTGTGCCACAGCTCCTGCCGGTTGATGCCGAGGCCGATCGAGTGCGCCGCGCCGGCCAGCACCGCGAACTGCCGGTCCGGGTTCGGCAGCCGGCGGAAGAAGTCGAGCAGGTCCTCCTCGCTCGCGATGCCGTCATGCTCGCCACGGACGATCAGCACGGGGGAGCGCACGCGCGCCGGATCGACGACCGGAAGGTTGGCGGTCATGTCGAGATAAGTGCCCGTCGGGACGGTGTCGCCAAGCGGCAGTTCCGCCGCCGCGATGGCTTCCGGAACGCGCGGGTCCGACGTGCCCGGCTTGTCGCGCGTGAAGATGCTGCGGATCATCTCGATGTCCCGCTTCCGGCGGTTGTGCGTGCGGTAATACTCCACCTGCTCGGCGCGCTTGCCGAGCGTCGGCGATCCTTTCCCCGTCCAGGTGAACGCCTCCAGCACCAGCCGGTCGACGCGGTCGGGCCGCTCCATCGCGAAGGCGCCGGCACGCAGCGCGCCGCTCGACTCGCCAAGGAAATGGAAGGCAGACCGGCCGGTCTCGCGGGCGACGATCTCGGTCGCGGCCTTGAGATCCTCGACGCCGGTCCTGATGTCGGAATTCCCGGCCGTAACGGTCGAGCGCCCGTACCCTTCGAAGTCCATCGTCCAGACGTCGAATCCGTACCGCGCGAACACGTTCATCAGCGAATACTCGCCCGCGCCCGGCACCGTGAGATCGAAGCTGGGCCGCGACGAGAGCGACGAGCCGTGCACCAGGAACAGTACCGGCCGCGGCGGTCCGCCGGGTTGCGGCGCGCCGCCGGCACGCTTCCGGTATATGTAGAGCGAGACGTCGTTGCCCTTCCGCGCCCGGTACTCCGCCGTCCAGAGCGGGCCGGGATCTTCCGCCGCCACCGCCGCGTCGGCCGCGGCGACGGACGCCGCGGGCCACGCCGCCGCCGGAACCGCAGCAGCGGCGGCGACGGCGGCGCCCTTCAGGACGCTGCGGCGTGACGGGGCGTTCGTGGCGTTCCTCATCCTCATTTCTTGTCCCTCCATGCGCCGGGGCCGCCTTCAGGAAAGCCGGCTTTCGATCATGCGCCGGCCGTTCCCGTCAGCGTACGGAAGAGCAGGGCATCGAGGCCATAGGGAAAGCAGAGCCACCGTATTCTCGGGGCCCATCCGCTTTTCTTTTCGGCGCAAGGTGAAAGAAGCCGGTCTCGCCGCGTGGTTGCTTGCGGCGAATATGGTTAATTGTCATGCTAGATTTGCTCCTGAGAGAGCGAACATGCGGAGGGGGAGGACGGCCATGCCGAAGATCACGAAGGTCTGCGTCGGCGAAGCCCTCGTCGGCGACGGCGACGAGGTCGCGCATATCGATCTCATCGTCGGACCGCGCGGATCGGCGGCCGAGGCGGCGTTCTGCCG
>DASWRT010000346.1:0-11064 GCA_036403035.1 Allostellaceae bacterium
GGACAAGGTCGCCGCGGTGTTCGGCTGCTGGACCTCGGTCAGCCGCAAGTCGGTGCTGCCGGTGTTCGAGGAGCTGAACGGGCTGCTGTTCTACCCGGTCCAGTACGAGGGCCAGGAGAGCCAGCGCAACGTGTTCTACACTGGCGCCGCGCCCAACCAGCAGGCGATCCCGGCGGTCGACTACCTGATGAGCAAGGACGGCGGCGATGTGAAGCGGTGGGTGCTCGCCGGCACCGACTACGTCTATCCGCGCACGACCAACAAGATCCTCGAGGCGTTCCTGAAGTCCAAGGGCGTCGCGCAGGAAGACATCATGATCAACTACACGCCGTTCGGTCATTCCGACTGGCAGACGATCGTGGCGGACATCAAGAAGTTCGCGGGCGCGGGCAAGAAGACGGCCGTGGTCTCGACGATCAACGGCGACGCCAACGTGCCGTTCTACAAGGAGCTGGCGAACGCCGGCATCAAGGCGTCCGACATCCCGGTCGTCGCTTTCTCGGTCGGCGAGGAGGAGCTGGCAGGCATCGACACGAAGAACCTCGTCGGGCATCTCGCGGCGTGGAACTACTTCGAGTCGGTCAAGGCGCCGGAGAACGAGGCCTTCATCAAGCAGTGGCACACCTTCATCAAGAACGACAAGCGCGTCACCAACGACCCGATGGAGGCGACCTATATCGGCTTCAAGATGTGGACGCAGGCAGTGCTGCAGGCCGGGACCACGGATGTCGACGCGGTGCGGCAGGCGATGTACGGCCAGAAGGTGAAGGCGCCGTCGGGCTTCGAGGCGGTGATGAACACCAACCACCACCTGTCCAAGCCGGTGATGATCGGCGAGATCCAGCCGGACGGGCAGTTCGACATCGTCTGGCAGACCAAGGGGCCGGTCAAGGCCGACGCCTGGTCGAAATACATCCCGGAGAGCGCGAAGCTTACCGCCGACTGGACCTTCCCGTGGGTCTGCGGCAACTGCACCGAGCCGAAGTACAAGAACTACTGAGGCTCCGGGCTTCGTACCTTTCCCTCACCGCCGTCCCTCTCCCGTCGCGGGAGAGGGACGGGAAAGCCGCCCCTTTCTCCTCGCGGGAGAGGGGTAGCGTGAGGGGCGCCCCCGTCATCTGCCACCGTGTGTCGAGCCGATGTCATCACTTCGCCGCCTGTGGCTTCCCATCGTCGTTGCCGCCGCATTGCTTGCGGGCGTCGCGGCTCCGCGGCCGGTTCTTGCCGACGATCTGGCCGACCTCGTCGCTGCGCTGGGCTCCGAGAGCTTCGGCGACAAGGAGAAGGCGATCGACGGCCTCGCGAGGCTCGGCGACGGGCGCGCCGTCCCGGCGCTCAAGGCGCTCGGCGACGGCAAGCTCTACACGATGTCCGACAAGCGCACGGTGATCGCCGAGCCGTCCGGCAGCGGCGCGCTCGCTCTCCTCGATCCCGTAATGGGGACGAAGATCGGCGAAGCCGCTTCCGAATCCGACGTCGAGCGCATCCGCGTCAATAACCGGCTGCGCGGCACGATCGCCTCCGCGCTCAGCAAGTTGAGCCTGTTCAGCACCGACCGGGACGAGCGGCTCGCCGCCGCCCGCGACGCGATGCGCTACGGATCGGCCGACAGCGCCGCCGTTCTGGAGAAGGCGCTCGTCACGGAAACCGACCCGGAGGTCAAGTCGGCGATCCAGCTCAGCCTGTACGGCGCGCTGCTGAAGACAGGCTCGAAGGCGCAACGCATCACCGCGATCCGCAGCCTCGCCGACGCGGGCGATCCGCAGGTGCGTGGCCTGCTCGGCGAGGTGCAGACCGCCCCGGACGCCGACCCCGAGGTGCGCGCCGCCGCTGCTTCGGCGCTCGTGGCGATCGACCGGCGGCTGCAGATCGTGGGGCTCGCCGCGAACGTATTCCAGGGCGTCAGCCTCGGCAGCGTCCTGCTGCTCGCCGCGATCGGCCTCGCCATCACCTTCGGCGTGATGGGCGTCATCAACATGGCGCACGGCGAGATGATCATGCTCGGCGCCTACTCGGCCTATGTCGTGCAGGAGTTCTTCCGCGCCTTCCTGCCGGCGTCGCTCTCGGATCTGTACCTGATCGTCGCGCTGCCCGTCGGCTTCGCGGCAGCCGGCGCCGTCGGTATCGTGCTGGAGCGCGGCGTCATCCGCTTCCTCTACGGACGACCGCTGGAGACGATGCTTGCGACCTGGGGCATCAGCCTCATCCTCCAGCAGGCGGTGCGCTCGATCTTCGGCGCGTCGAACAAGGAGGTGGCGAACCCCTCCTGGATGACCGGCGGCTTCAACCTCACCGCCGGGTTCGACGTGACCTGGAACCGGCTCATCATCATCGTCTTCTGCTTCGCCGTGCTGGCGCTGCTGGCCGCGGTGCTGCGCTACACGAGCTTCGGCCTGCGGATGCGCGCAGTGACGCAGAACCGCGAGATGGCTGCCGTGATGGGGATCCCGACCGGGCGCGTCGACGCGCTCACCTTCGGCCTGGGATCGGGCATCGCCGGCATCGCCGGGGTCGCGCTGAGCCAGATCGGCAACGTCAGTCCCAATCTCGGGCAGATCTACATCGTCGACAGCTTCCTCGTCGTCGTCTTCGGCGGCGTCGGCAACCTGATGGGCACGCTGGTCGGTGCGATGGGGCTCGGCATCGTCAACAAGTTCCTGGAGCCCGTTGCCGGGGCAGTGCTCGGCAAGATCGTCGTGCTCGTCGCGGTGATCCTGTTCATCCAGCGGCGGCCGCGCGGGCTGTTCGCCCTGAAGGGCCGCACGGCGGCGGAGGCGTGAGATGGCCGCGGACCGCGTGACCTCGCTGCTCGGCCCGCGCGGCTGGGCGTGCTTCCTCGGGATCGGCATCTTCCTCGCCGTCGTCGTCCCGCTCCTCAACGTCCTCCCGGCCGAGGGATCGCCGTTCCGCGTCCCGGACTATCTCGTCCCGCTGCTCGGCAAGTACGTCTGCTACGGGCTGCTCGCGCTGAGCCTGGACCTCGTCTGGGGCTACGCCGGGATCCTCAGCCTCGGTCACGGCGCGTTCTTCGCGCTGGGCGGGTACTGCATGGGCATGTACCTCATGCGGCAGATCGGAACGCGCAGCGTCTACGGCAACGCCGAGCTGCCCGACTTCATGGTGTTCCTCAACTGGAAGTCGCTGCCCTGGTACTGGTGGGGCTTCGACCATATCGCCGTCGCCGTCGTCGCGGCGCTCGCGGTGCCGGCGCTGCTCGCGCTCGTGTTCGGCTGGTTCGCCTTCCGCTCGCGCGTCACTGGCGTCTATCTCTCGATCATCACGCAGGCGATGACCTTCGCGCTGCTGCTCGCCTTCTTCCGCAACGAGATGGGCTTCGGCGGCAACAACGGGCTGACCGACTTCAAGACGATCCTCGGCTTCGGCATGCAGGCGCCGGCGACGCGGCTCGGTCTCTATATCGCGTCGGTGGTGGCGCTCGGGCTTGGCTTCCTGGTCTGCCGCTTCGTCACGACATCGAAGCTGGGCCGCGTGCTGATGGCGATCCGCGACGCCGAGAGCCGCGTGCGCTTCCTCGGGTACTCGACGACCAACGCGAAGCTGTTCGCCTTCACTCTCTCGGCCGTGCTGGCGGGCGTCGCGGGCGCGCTCTACGTCCCCCAGGTCGGCATCATCAACCCGAGCGAGTTCTCGCCGGCGAACTCGATCGAGATCGCGATCTGGGTCGCCGTCGGCGGGCGCGGCACTCTAGTCGGCGCTATCCTGGGCGCGGGCGTCGTCAACGCGGCGAAGACGTGGCTGACCGGCGCCGCGCCGGAGCTGTGGCTGTTCTTTCTCGGCGCGCTCTTCATCGTCGTGACGCTGGCGCTGCCGCAGGGGATCGTCGGCCTCGCCCGGCAATGGCGGGAGCGCCGGGTGCGCCCGCCGGTCCTCGTGCCGGGGCAGGGGGAGTGACCATGGTGTCCGCCGCAACTCCCGCCGCCGTGCCGCCGATCCGCGAACGGTCGATCCTCTATCTCGACGGCGTCACCGTCAGCTTCGACGGGTTCAAGGCGCTGAACGGCCTGTCGCTCGTCGTCGAGCCGGGCGAACTGCGCACGGTCATCGGTCCGAACGGCGCCGGCAAGACGACGATGATGGACGTCATCACCGGCAAGACACGGCCGGACAGCGGCGAGGTCTTCTTCGGCGGCGCGACCGACCTCACCAAGCTCGACGAGGCGGCGATCGCCAATCTCGGCATCGGCCGCAAGTTCCAGAAGCCGACCGTGTTCGAGAACCTCACCGTGTTCGAGAACCTCGAACTCGCGCTTAAGAACGCGCGTGGCGTCTGGCGAACCTTGCTGGCGTCGCTCGGCGGCTCCGACCGCGAGCGCATCGCGGCGACGCTTGCGACGGTCGGTCTCACCGATCGGCGCGACGACCGCGCCGGATCGCTCAGCCACGGCCAGAAGCAATGGCTGGAGATCGGCATGCTGCTGATCCACGACCAGCGCCTGCTGCTCCTCGACGAGCCCGTCGCCGGCCTCACCGACCGCGAGACGGAGCAGACCGCCGAGCTGATCCTGTCCCTGGCCCGCGACGACCGCACGATCATCGTCGTCGAGCACGACATGGAGTTCGTCCGCAATCTCGGCGCCCGCGTCACCGTCCTGCACGAGGGATCGGTCCTCGCCGAGGGCTCGATCGACCACGTCCAGAACGACCGGCGCGTGATCGAGGTCTATCTCGGGCGGTGAGGACGGAAATTGCAACCTGATCAGGGGATCGGGGGGATGATGGGGGATCGGGGGGATACTGAAAAAGACAACGCTTCAACGCGAAGGTCGCCAAGTGCACGCAACGGTCGCAAAGACGATGACTGCGCGCCTGCGGCGCGCACGAAACCTAACCTTTGCGTCCTTTGCGAACCCTTCGCGTCCTTTGGGTTAAAGTGTACCTCCTCTTTTCCCCTCATCCCCCCGATCCCCAGCCATCCCCCCGATCTCCCTTCAGGGTTGTTTGAGCCATGCTGACCGTCGAGAACGTCGATCTCTTCTACGGCGCGAGCCATACGCTGCGGCGGGTCAGCATGACGGCGGAGAAGGGGCAGGTCACCTGCATCCTCGGCCGCAATGGCGTCGGCAAGACCAGCCTGCTGCGCGCGATCTTCGGCCTCCAGCCGATCCGCAAGGGGCGCATCGCCTGGGACGGCGAGGACATCGCCGGCCTGCCGCCGCACGAGCGGGCGCGGCGCGGTCTCGCGCTGGTGCCGCAAGGCCGGGAGATCTTCCCGCGCCTCACCGTGATGGAGAACCTCCAGACCGGGTTCGCGCCGCTGCCGCGGGCGAAGCGCATGATCCCCGACGAGATCTTCACCCTGTTTCCCGTGCTGAAGACGATGCTCGGGCGCCGTGGCGGCGACCTCTCGGGCGGCCAGCAGCAGCAGCTCGCGATCGCCCGCGCCCTGGTTACGCGCCCGAAGCTGCTGATCCTCGACGAGCCGACCGAGGGCATCCAGCCCTCGATCATCAAGCAGATCGAACAGGTGATCCGCAGCCTCGCCGCGCAGGGCGATATGGCGATCGTGCTCGTCGAGCAGTATTTCGAGTTCGCCCGTGCGCTCGCCGACCGCTATGCGGTGATGGAGCGCGGCGAGGTCGTCCTTGCCGGCCGGCGCGACGACATGGTCGAGACCGAGGTCCGCCGCTACCTGACTGTCTGACACCGACGGCATGACACCGACGGCCGGCGAGCTTGCTCCGCCGGCCGTTTTGCGTGGAGGGGCGAGTTGGCCTCGGAACCGGCTGCCGATGCCGGCCGGGCAGACCTGTCCGCCCGGCCGCTCGCCGACGCAAACCTGTCTTATACAGTGTTTGTATAAAAGTCATACTACGATTTAGTGATGACGAATACCGGTTGTGCTCTGCTATCCTCCAGCGACACCGGGCGGATCGGCTGAAGCGCCGGCTGCCCGCGTCCAAGTTGCGGCTCGATTGCATCGCGGTCGCAGCGTCGAATAGTACTATCTCTAATTGTTTCATCTGCTCTGGGACGTCGCTCGGGATGAGAGTCGCCGATAAAGCCGTCGAGCGCGCTGTGCCGCGTGCGCGGGCATACAAGATGCTGGTGATGGCTGCGCTGCTCGTGCCGGCCCTCCTGTTCGCGGCAGTCGCGTGGCAGGACCGCCGCGGCGGCCTCCGCGAGGCGGCGGAGGATGCGGCGCAGGCCGCGGCAATCCTTCAGCAGCATGCGCTCAGCGTGTTAGAGGCGCACGGGCTGGTTGCCGGCCGGGCCGATGACGTGATCTTGGCCGCCATCGATCCTGGCTATTTCACTGGTTTCTGGCGCAGTGTGGGCCAATCGCGCGACGCTGTCGCCGGCCTCGTACGTGAGGATGGGACGATCCTCGCCCGCAACCCGTCGCTCCCGCCCGATGTCGTCGCGCCCTTCCCCGATGCGCCGATGGCGCAGGCGGTTCGCAAGGCGCATGAGGGCGTGTTCCGCGCGCGTTCGAGCATCGACGGCGTTGAGCGGTTCTATGCCTTCCGCAAGCTTGCCGGCTACCCCGTCTTCGTCGTCTACGGCACGGACGCTTCGGCGGCGCTGCGGCGATGGCAGGGCGACCTCGTCGCCTATGGCGGATTCTTCGGCGTCGCCGCGCTCGCGCTCGTGCTGACGGTGCTGTCGACGCTGCGGCGCACCCGCGAGGAGGAGGCCGCGGTGCAGCAGTGGCGCGAGGCGGCTTTGCGGGCGGACGCTGAGGCGGAACGGCGGATCGCGGCCGAACAGCGGCTCCATCAGGCGCAGAAGATGGAGACGCTGGGCCAGCTCACCGGCGGCGTCGTGCACGATTTCAACAACCTGCTCGCCGTGATCATCGCCAATCTCGAAATGTTGCGCGGCCGGCAGAACAGCCGGCGCGACGAGAAGAGGGTCGACAATGCGCTCGCGGCGGCGGAGTGCGGCGCGAAGGCGGTCCGGTCGCTTCTCGCCTTCGCCCGCCGGCAGCCGCTGCATACGGAGGCGTTCGACGTCAACGCCGCGTTGCGCGGCATGGAGGATCTGCTGCGGCAGTCGATCGGGAAGAGGGTGGCGCTCTGCATGGATCTTGCGCCGAACGCTTGGCCGGTCGAAGCGGACGCCAGCCAGACCGTCCTCGCGGTGCTGAACCTCGCCGTCAACGCGCGCGACGCGATGCCGGACGGCGGTACGCTGTGGCTCAGGACGTGGAACACGACGCTGCGCGAGGATGCGCAAGGGCCCGACCGCGAGTTCGTCGTGCTCGCCGTCGCGGACACCGGTACGGGCATGCCGCCGGAAGTGGTCCGCCGCGGCTTCGAGCCGTTCTTCACGACGAAGGAGCCGGGGAAGGGCACCGGCCTCGGCCTCAGCCAAGTCTACGGCTTCGCCGAACAGAGCCGCGGGAGGGTCACGATCCGCAGCGAAGTCGGCCGGGGTACGACCGTCACGCTCTACCTGCCGCGCGCCGCCGCTGCGGGGCGGTTCCAACCGGCGGGCGTCGGCGGCGCGGTTCCGGCGGTGCCGGCCGGTATTCCTGCCGCGAAGCCTTTGCAGGCCGACTGCGACATGGATGCGCTTCTCGTCGAAATGGCCTGAACGTAGCGCGCGGCGGGTCGCCCGGTTTCAGCCGCGCTCGGCGTCGTCCCGGTCAACCGCGCTGCGCAGCAGCCGGCGCAGCGTCGGCAGGTCCTCCGTCTCGAACGGCACCGCCCGGCAGAGCTGCATCGCGAGCAGGCCGATGCGCGCGGTGCGCGTCGCGGCGATCGCCCCTTCGCCGAGCTTCGCCGCGACCACTTCCGTCAGCGCGCCGCCGAGCTGCTGCGCGACCAGTCCGCCGGCCACGTCGCTCGCCGCGACGATCGCCGCGCCGCTGAGCAGCCGACGCACGAGGAACAGCGTTCCGGCGAAGCCGGTGCGGTGGCCGTAGATCTGGGCGATCTCGCGGATCATGCGCAGGTTGCGCCAGAGCATCGCCACCGTATCGAGCGCCGCGGTCGGCACGACAGCGGTCAGCACCCCGGCGTCGCGCGCCCCGCGGCCGACGGCGGCATAGGCGCGGCGGTCGAGTGGCGCCAGCACCTCCTGCCCGAAGAGGCGCAGCAGCGGTTCCGGCGCGTGCGCGACATGCGCAAGCTCGCGGAAGCGCGCATAGGCCGTGGCGCCATGCGGCAGCGCGGCGGCGACCTCGTCGAGCAGCAGCCGGAGCGGCGCCGTCTCGCCGTGCGTGAGCGCCGCCTGCAAGCGCAGCCGCGCATCATCGACGCCGCGCAGCCGCGCCACCGCGCGGATCTCGCGCACCGTGGCGACGATCGCGCTCGCGGCGGCGAGGGCGGCAAGCGCCATGAAGCCGGCGCCGAGCGCCCAATGCCGGGCGTACTGCGCCTCGACGAACGCGACGAAATCGACGCCGACGATCCCGGCGAGAAGCGCGGCGACGCTGCCGGCGAACCAGCGCAGCGGGCGGAAGCGCGACCGGCGCGGTGTCGGCGGCGGCTCGGCCGGACCCGGCGCTCCGTCCAAGGCCGGCGGCACGAGCGGCTGCGAGGTCGGCGGGGGCGTCGGGGCGCGTTCGAAGGCGAAGCTGTCGGGCGTGCCGACGGCGGGAGCCTGCCGCGGGCGCCGCGTGTCGTCCGGGCCGCTCACCACGTCTTGTCTCCGATCAGGAACTCCAGCGCCTCGTCGAGCCCGAGATGCGGCGCGCCGGTGCCGGGCGTCGGCGATAGGCGCGGCGGCCGGAAGACCGGGAAGTCCGGCGCAGCGACCGTCCAGTGCTCCGGCGCCGGTACGTCGGCCGGCACCTCGCCGGGGAACAGGATGGCCGGCTCGGTCGCGCCGACCGGGATGCCGGAGAGCATGCCGACGCGCTGTCCCTCGAACGTCCCGATGCCCGGCTCGGTGCAGCGGACCGACGCCACGATGGTGAAGCTGACCGCCGCGCCGCGGAAGCGGAGATCGAGCGCGGAGCCGACCGTCATCTTTTCCAGGAGCTGCCGCAGGTTCGCGTACTGGCGCGGCGTCACGTGGTCGGCCTTGGTCGCCACGAACAGCACCTTGTCGATGCGTCCCGCGCCGAGCAGCGAGGCGAGCCACCCTGTCTTGCCGACGCGGAAGCTTTCGAGCACCCCGGCGAGCGCGAGCCGCGCATCCTCGAAGGCCGCCGGGCCGCGGTTGAGCGCGTGCAGCACGTCGACCAGCACGACCTGCCGGTCGAACCGCCGGAAATGCTCGCGGTAGAACCGCTCGACGACGTGGCGGCGGTACGTGTCGAACCGCTCCGCCATCAGCGCGTGAAGCGATCCTCTCTTCGGTCCTTTCCCATTCTTCCCCTCTGCGACGGGGAGCGGGCAGAACGACAGCATCGGCGCGCCCTCGTGCTCGCCCGGCGCCACGAGCCGCCCCGGTTGCAGCAGGCTCAGCCCTTCGCCGCGGCAGGCGAGAAGGTAGTCACGATAGAGGTCGGCGGCGGTCCGCGCCGTCGCCTCGTCGGCGGGAGCATCGGGCGGGTGCGCGGCGAGAAAGCCGCGCCACGCCGCCGCGAGCGCGGCGCGCGGCGGCGTCTCGGCGAGCGTCAGCGTCGCCCGCGACCAAGCGGCGAAGTCCTGGCGCAGCATCGGCAGGTCGAGCAGCCACTCGCCGGGATAGTCGATCAGGTCGAGGTTGAGCGTCGCGAGGCCGCCCGCGGCCCGCCGTACGGCGAGGTTCGCCGGCCGGTAGCGGATCGCGACGCGGATCCGGCTCGTGCCCGTCGTGCTCGGCGGCCAGCGCGGCGGGACGGCGGCGAAGCTCTGCATCAATTCGGCATAGGGAAAATGCCGCTGCGACGGTTCCGCCCGCGTATCGACCTTCGCCGCGGCGAGTTGCCGGCGTGCGGCGAGTCGCATCAGCGGCAGCGCGCGCGGGTCGACGCCGGCCGCGAGCAAATTGTGGACAAGCGACGTGATGAACACCGTCTTCCCCGCGCCGCTCAACCCGGTGACGGCGAGCCGCACCGTCGTCTCGGGGAACGGGATCACGCCGCTGCTCGGGGAAGGGAAGGGCGCAAGATTGAACCTGAATCGGAGATCGGGGGGATGATTTGGGGATCAGGGGGATACCAAAAAAGGGAACGCTTTAACGCAAAGGCCGCAAAGTACACGCGAAGGCCGCAATGGAAACGACTGCGCACCTGCGGCGCGCAAAGCAACTTACCTTCGCGTTCTTCGCGAACCCTCCGCGTCCTTTGCGTTGAAGCGTGAATTTTATTTTTCTCTTATCCTGCCGATCCCCGATTCAGGTTTCCTTTTCCGCTACTGTCGGCTCACCGTCCCTTGAACGCCGGGCTGCGCTTGCCGAAGAACGCGGCCTTGCCTTCGGCGTGGTCTTCGGTGCCGAAGAGCAGGCTCTGCGCGTCGATCTCGATCTCCAGCATCGCGTCGAGCGCAGCCGGCGCGCGGGCGAGGGCGGACTTGGTCAGCGCAGTCGCGGCCGGCGCCGCGGCGGCGAAGAGGCGGGCGCGCCGTATCGCTTCCGGCAGCGCCTCGCCCGGCCGGGCGAGCCGGTCGGCGAGGCCGATCCGCGCCGCCTCGCGCCCGTCGATCGCCTCGCCGAGGATCATCAGCTCCTTGGCCCGGCCGAGCCCGACGCGCTGCGGCAGCGACCACAGCAGCCCCGCGTCGGGGACGAGGCCGACCTTCCCGAACGAGGCGCAGAACTTGGCGTCGTCGGCGGCGACGACGTGGTCGCAGGCGGCGGCGAGCGACATGCCGGCGCCGTAGGCGTAGCCCTCCACCGCGGCGATCACCGGCTTCGGCCCGGCGACGATCAGCCGGACGGTACGGTGCAGGCCGCGCAGCCGCGACCGTGCGCCGAGCGGATCTCCTTCGGGCATCGAGGAAAGATCGCCGCCGGCGCAGAACGTCCCGCCGGCGCCGGTCAGCACGATCGCGCGGCACGTCGCGTCGGCGGTCAGCGTTTCGAGCGCCCGGAACAGCGCCTCGCGCAGATCGAGGCTCAGCGCGTTCCGCTTCGCGGGCATGTTCAGCGTGACGATCGCGACATCGGCGCCGGCCTCCGCGAGCCCCGTCGCGAACGCGACCCCGAGCCCCGAGGACGCGCCGGTGACGA
>DASWRT010000347.1:0-10790 GCA_036403035.1 Allostellaceae bacterium
GGCCGCCTGGAGCAGCTTCAGGATGATGTTCTCGACGTCCTCGCCGACATACCCCGCCTCGGTCAGCGTCGTCGCGTCCGCCATCGTGAACGGGACGTCGATGATCCGCGCCAGCGTCTGCGCCAGCAGCGTCTTGCCCGACCCCGTCGGGCCGACCAGCAGGATGTTCGACTTCGCCAGCTCGACGTCGTTGTTCTTCGCGCCGTGGGCAAGCCGCTTGTAGTGGTTGTGAACCGCCACCGACAGCACGCGCTTGGCGTGATCCTGGCCGATGACGTAATCGTCGAGGACCTTGCAGATGTCGCGCGGACCCGGCACGCCGTCCCGCGACTTGACGAGCGTCGTCTTGTGCTCCTCACGGATGATGTCCATGCAGAGTTCGACGCATTCGTCGCAGATGAACACCGTCGGGCCGGCGATCAGCTTCCGCACCTCGTGCTGGCTCTTGCCGCAGAAGGAGCAGTAGAGCGTATTTTTGGAATCGCCGCTGGACTTCGTCATAGCCACTCCGTCAACCGTCGAGGGAATTCCTCGACCAAGGTCACCGCCTACCCGCCATCGCGCGGTCGGGACTGCAGGCAGCGGTCATGGCATGAACGCCGATGCGTCACGCGAGCTTACGATTAAACGATATGTGCCGAAAGGCATCAATATCTAGTTACGATCGAGCGGCCCGGTGACAGGACCGACGCCGAGCGGTTGCAGAACGGTCGGCGTCGCCGCCGCCGCCGGTCCGCAACCGCGCTTTCGATTGGACCGGAACCGGCGCGCACTCAGGCGCGGACCTTCACGTCCTCCTCGCGCGGCGGCCGGTTGGAGACCACCTCGTCGATGAGGCCGAACTCCTTCGCTTCCAGCGGCGACATGAACTTGTCGCGTTCGACAGCGGCGGAGATCACCTCGAGCGGCTGGCCGGTGTGCTTCACGTACATCTCGTTCAGCCGCGCGCGCAGCGCAAGGATCTCGCGCGCCTGGATCTCGATGTCGGTCGCCTGACCCTGCGCGCCGCCGGACGGCTGGTGGATCATGATCCGCGAGTTCGGCAGCGAGAACCGCTTCCCCTTCGCGCCGGCAGTCAGCAGCAGCGAGCCCATCGAGGCCGCCTGTCCGATGCACACGGTCGAAACCGGCGAGCGGATGTACTGCATCGTGTCGTAGATCGCGAGGCCCGACGTTACGACGCCGCCCGGCGAGTTGATGTATAACGCGATGTCCTTGTTCGGATTCTCCGACTCCAGGAACAGGAGCTGTGCGCAGATCAGGCTCGACACGCCGTCATGCACCGGCCCGACGAGGAAGATGATACGCTCCTTCAGGAGCCGCGAGTAGATGTCGAAGGCACGCTCGCCGCGGTTGGTCTGCTCGACCACCATCGGCACCAGCGTGTTCATATAGTGTTCGATAACGTCGGCCATGATCGTTGCGTCCTTTCCGGTCTGATCAGGCGTTTTCACTCTTGGCCGGCTCTCCCTCGTCCTCGGCGGTGCCGAGCAGCTCGGCCGGGGAGACCGGCTTGTCGGTGACCTTCGCCATCTCGACGATGAAGTCGATGACCTTGTCCTCGAAGAGGGGGGCGCGAAGCTGGGCCAGCGCCTCCGGCTGGTTGCGGTAGAATTCCACCACCTGACGCTCGTAGCCGGGATGGCGCCGAGCCTCCTCTATGAGGGCACGGTTCACTTCCTCGTTACCTACCTGAATGTTGTTGGTGCGGCCGATCTCCGCAAGGAGCAACCCGAGCCGGACGCGCCGCTCGGCAATCTCGCGGTACTCGCGCTTCAGGGTCTCCTCGTCCTTGCCGGCGTCCTCCGGCTCGGCGCTCTCGCCGCCCTGCGCGCGTTCCGCCTCGTACTGTTTCCAGATCGTCTCGAACTCGGCGTCGACCATGCCGGCCGGCACAGGAAAGTCGTGCTTGGCGGCGAGCTGGTCGAGCAGCACCCGCTTCAGCCGCTGGCGGGCGACCGCGCCGTAATCGCGCTCGAGCCGCTCGCGGATGACCTTGCGCACCTCCTCCAGCGTGTCCATGCCGACCGCCTTCGCCAGCTCCTCGTCGACGGCCGCCGGCTGGAAGGCGCGCACTTCCTTCACGTCGACGTCGAACTGCGCCGCCTTGCCGGCGAGGTCGGCGCTGCCGTAATCCTCGGGGAAGCTGACATCGACGGTGCGGTGCTCGCCCGCCGTCGCGCCGACGAGCTGGTCCTCGAAGCCGGGGATGAAGCTGCCCGATCCCAGCTCCAGCGTGTAGTCCTTGGCCTCGCCGCCGGGGAAGGGCGTGCCGTCGATCTTGCCGAGGAAGTCGATCACGACCGCGTCGCCCTTCTCGGCGGCGCGCTCGACCGGCTCCGACTTGCGGTTCGACTGGGCGATGCGCTCCAGCGCCTTGTCGATGTCCGCGTCCGGGACCTCCGGCCGCAGCCGTTCGATCTCGATCGTGTCGAACGCGACCGGCGTGATGTCGGGCAGCACCTCGACCGCCATCTTGTATTCGAGATCCGCGCCCTCGTTGAACGAGACGATCTCGATCTGCGGCTGCAGCGCCGGGCGCAGGCCGCGTTCGCGGATCGCCTCCGACGAGCTGTCGTTGACGGCGCGCTCCAGCACCTCGCCCATCACCGAGCTGCCGTAGCGGCTCTTCAGCACGGCCATCGGCACCTTGCCCGGCCGGAAGCCGGGCAGGCGGACGGATTGGCCGATCTCGGTCAGGCGATCCTTGACCTTCTGCTCGATATCGGAGGACGCGACGACGACCTTGAACTCGTGCTTGAGTCCCTCGGCGTTGGTTTCTGTGATCTGCATGAACGAGGAGCCTGTTGAGAACGGGGTCGCCGGCGAGGCGCTCACCGGGAGGTTAGGAGACCGCCGGGCTGGTGCGGGCGGAGGGACTTGAACCCCCACGACTCGCGTCGCTGGAACCTAAATCCAGTGCGTCTACCAATTCCGCCACGCCCGCACCGACCGGACGCTCGGCACGACGCCACGCCACGGCATCCCCACCTGCCTTCCAGCCGGCGGGGAGCGGTCATAGCACACGGGATCAGACAGCGGAACAGGCGAAAACCGCAGTCCGACGCGAAGATCGGGAGGTCCCGGCCGCACCGGTCCGAGCCGGCGCCGACCGGGAGAACGTGAGGTAAGGACGGCGGCGGCGCCGCCGTTAGGCGACGCGATCGCGGTAGGCGTCGACGAAGCTGCGGAGGGCGAGCAGCTTCAGGCTGGTGGTGCTGCGGTCGGCGGTAGGCGACTCATAGGTGACCGAGAAGCGCACGTGCGGAATGCCCAGCGCGTCCTCCCGCAGGTCGAGCACCGTGACCTTCTCGGTGATCATGTTGCGATGCCGGCGCGCGTAGCTATAGCCCGGCTGCACGTCTGAGTCATGGCTGCGGCGGAAGAACCCGGTCATCGACACATCCCCTGGATGGCCCCTGTGAACGATGACCCGAGTTTCATCCGCCGCATTGAACAAAGGGTTAAGCCGTTTCCCTTTCGTCTAAAAGGCGAATTGAATACGCGGCAATTCCCGCACGGTTATGCGTTCGCCAGGGCGCGGATCGGCGACGCGGCCGCGATGCGGCCGTCGCCGGTATAGGCTTCGTGGTTGGCGTCGATCTCCGGCAGCTTGTACAGATAATTGACCATCAACCCGGCGGATTGCTGCAGCCCGCGCGGCGAGCGGTCGGCCAGCCAGTTCAGCCGCTCGACCCGCGCGCCGTTGCTGAGATGGAAATGCGCGACCGGGTCGAGCGCACGCCGCTTCGACGTCTGCTCCAGGGCGAGGTAGCGGCTGCAGAGCCGCATCAGCGGCTCCTTCAGCACGCGGGCCACCGCCTCGTCCTCGTGCCACCGCGGCATGTCGAGCAGTCCCTTCAGGCCGAGCTTCGCGAGGTGGCTTGGCAGCGCCGCGAACGCCTTGCGCTCGGCCGGCAGCAGCAGGCTGCCGCCGTCGGCGGCCTCGCCGAGCCGGCGGTCGAGCCAGCCGAGGAAGCCGGGGATCGGCGACAGCGTCGCGAAGGTCCTGAGCCGCGGCAGCTCGGCCGCGAGCTGGTCGACGACGCGCTTGATCAGGAAGTTGCCGAAGCTGATCCCGGCGAGCCCCGTCTGGCAGTTCGAGATCGAGTAGAAGATCGCGGCGGTGGCGGCGGCGGAATCGCCGACCGGCGCGCTCTCGTCCAGCAGCGCGTGCACGTCGCCGGCCATGCCGTTCACCAGCGCGACCTCGACGAAGATCAGCGGCTCATCCGGCATCCGCGGGTGGAAGAAGGCGAAGCAGCGTCGGTCCGAATCGAGCCGGTTCTTGAGGTCGGTCCAGCCCCGGATCGTATGCACCGCCTCGTAGACGATCAGCTTTTCCAGGAGCGCGGCCGGAGCCTGCCAGGTGATGTGGCGCAGCTCCAGGAAGCCGATGTCGAACCAGCCCGCCAACAGCCCCTTGAGATCCTGCTCCAGGCCGGCGAGCAGCGGGTCGCCGCCGCCGCCCTGCGCCAGCCGCATCAGCTCCGCCCGCATGTCGACGAGGAACTTGACGCCCTCCGGCAGCCCGTTGAACTGGGTCAGGAGCCGGATGCGCGGCGGTTCCAGCGCCTGCCGCATCGCCCGCTCGGCACGCCGCCGCGCCGCGTCGTCGGTCGCCGCGGAAAGCTCGGCGCAACATGCCGCGATCTCCCGGCGATCGACGTCGAACCGCTCGGCGAGAAGACGGAGAAACCGCTCCCGCCCGACCGGGCTGAGCGCGAGGTAGATACGGCCGAGGTCGGCCGCGCGGGCGCGCGCCGTCACCTCGCCGCCGCGCGCCTGCAAGCAGTCGCGCATTCGCTCGACCAGCCGCTCGGCGTCGTCGCGGGGCAGATCGGGACGCGGCGCGCCGCCGCCGAGCACGCCGCGGGCGGAGTCCGCGATGTCGCGCCAGGCAGTGCGCAGGTTCGCAAGCGTGCGGTCGATCACTGTATCGAAGAAGCCGGCTCCGGCGGCGGCGCCGTTGCCGGAAGACGCCCGTTCCGCGGGGATGACGGCCGCGGTCGCGGCGGTGGCCGGTGCGCCGTCGTTGCTGATGCTGCTGCTGCTCATGCGCTCTGCCGTGGTCCTCCGCCGCGCCCGAGAACGGCGCCGTCCGCCCTTTATGATCGCAGAGCGCCGGGCCGGCAGCCAGATTGCTCACCTCTAGGTTGTATCAGGAGCGTGGTTCCGCCCTCAGCCGTGTCAGCGTTCGCGGCAGCGCATCGATGATGTCCTCGGCGACGAGCCCGGAACCGAACTGCGCCGCAGCATCGCCGTGCAGCCATACCCCGGCGGCGGCGGCCTCGAAGGCCGGCATGCCCTGTGCGAGGAGGCCGAGGACGATGCCGGCGAGCACGTCGCCGCTCCCGGCCGTCGCCAGCTCGGGCGGCGCGTTGCCGTTGACGACGGCGCGTCCGTCCGGCGCCGCGACGACCGTGTCGGCGCCCTTCAGGAGCACGACGGCGCCGCTGCGCCGCGCCGCCTCGCGCACGCTGGAGACCTTGTCGCGGCCGAGCGCGAACAGCCGCCTGAACTCGCCGGGATGCGGCGTCAGCACGCAAGGCGGCGGCCCGATCGCGCCGAACAGGGTCTGCGGCGCGTCGGCGAAGGAGGTCAGCGCGTCGGCGTCGAGGACGGTGGCGCGCCCTGCCCGGAGCGCCGCGAGCACCGCCGCGCGCGTCTCCTCGCCGACCCCGGCGCCGGGACCGATCAGCACGGCGTTGCGGCGCGGGTCGGCGATCGCCTCGGCGAAGCCGTGTCCCGACGCCGGATCGAGCGGCTCGACCATGACCGCGGTGAGCGCGGTCGCGTATACCGCCCAGGCGGCTGCCGGCACCGCGACCGTGACCAGCCCGGCGCCGGCCCGCGCCGCCGCGCGGGCCGCGAGCCGCCCGGCGCCGGTCATCCGCCCGCCGCCCGCGACGACCGCATGGCCCCGGCTGTATTTGTGGCCGTCGAGCCGCGGCCAGGGATAGCACCCGCGCCACAGCGCCGGATCGTTCTCGAACAGATCAGGCGCGATCGCGTCGAGCACATCGGCTGGAATGCCGATGTCGGCAAGGACGGTCTCGCCGCAGAGCATCCGGCCGGGCAGCAGCAGATGCCCCGGCTTCTTCCGGAAGAACGTCACCGTGACGGCTGCCGGCGGCGCGAAGCCGCGGATCGTGCCGTCGGCGCCGTCGAGTCCGCTCGGCACGTCGACCGCGACGATCGGCGCGCCGCCGCGCGCCGCCGCCTCCAGCACCGTCCGCGCGACGCCGTCGACGTCGCGCGACAACCCGGCGCCGAACACCGCGTCGATCACGAGGCCGGCGCCGTCGAGCAGCGCCGGCGATAGCGTCTCGACCGGGCCCCGCCACAGCGCCGCGTGGTGCGCCGCGTCGCCGCGCAGCGCCGCCGAGTCGCCGCCGAGCAGGCCGAGCCGCACCGTCCACCCGGCCTCGGCGAGCACGCGCGCCGCGACGAAGCCGTCGCCGCCGTTGTTGCCGGGACCGCAGAGCACGGCGACCGGCCGCGGCGACCGCCAGCGCGCCAGCACGGCGGCGGCCACCGCCCGGCCGGCATTCTCCATCAGCACGGTTCCCGGCACGCCGCCGGCGATCGCGAGCGCGTCCGCCCGCCCCATCTCCGCCGGGGTCAGCAAGGCATGACTGCTTTCGGCCGCGCTCATCCCCATCAGTCCCCTCGCCGCTTGCCGCCCGCACTGCGGCCGACATTAGCCCGCGCGCGGAAATCGGCAACCCATGCTTGACCTCGCGCCCTCCGACGCTCTATCTCCTGCTGGCGACGGCGGGTGTAGCTCAGTTGGTTAGAGCGCCAGATTGTGATTCTGGATGTCGCCGGTTCGAATCCGGTCACTCGCCCCAATTTCCCGCCTTCCGGACTGTCGCCGATCACGTCGAGGCGCAGCGTGAACGGCGGCGCGCCGCACGGCCCTGCCCTCGGCTCAATCGCCGCTCTGAACGAGAGTCCGCGTGACCATCCCCGGCTTCGTCCCCTTCCGTCTCACCGTCTGCGGCATCGAGGAACTGGGCGAGCACTGCGCGGTCGGCGTAAGCCATGTGCTCTCGATCCTCGATCCGGCTTGGCCCGAGCCCGAGGCGTTCGGCGCCTACGGCGAGCACGAGCGGCTGGAGTTGCGCTTCCACGACATCATCGACGAGACCGCCGGCATGAAGGCGCCGAAGCCGGAGGACGTCGAGCGGGTGCTCGCCTTCGGCCGCGACCTGATGCGCGAGCCGGGCGACGCCGGGCATCTGCTGGTGCACTGCCACATGGGGATCTCGCGGTCGACCGCGGCGATGACCCTGATCCTGTCCCAGGCGCGGCCGGACCGGCCAGCCGCCGAGGCCCTGGCCGAGGTCGCGCGCATCAGGCCGCGCGCTTGGCCGAATTTGCGCATGATCGAGTTCGGCGACGCCATGCTCGGCCGCGGCGGCGAGCTGGTCGCGGCAGCCCATGCGCAATACCGCAGCCGTGCCGCGACCGACCCCGACTTCGCACGGGCGATCGCCCGCTACGGCCGGTTGCGCGAGGTGCCGGAGCTTCCCGGATTGTTGTAGCCACGCCGCTCTGTTGAGTTTTTCTGTTTCGGCGCTCCTGTAGTCCTTGCATAACTCAACCGATTCATCATAAAAGTCCGCGCAAATCTTGCGTGAAGGTTGTGCATGTACCTTGGGGGATACCGGACGCGCCGCTTGGCGCGGTCCGCTGCTGCTGGGCGTCGGGGGATCAGCCTAGCGGCCTTGACGATCGCGGCCGCCGCAGTCGGCGGCGGCGCGGTATTCGATAGCAGTACAGCGTCGGCGCAGGTGCGGCCCGCCTCCGCTCCGGGGACGGCGTCGAACCAGGAGTTCGAGGACCTGTTCCAGCAGGTGCTCCGCGATCCGGCGAACCTGGAGCTGACGCTCCGCTATGCAACGGTCGCGACGAAGATCGGCGACTTCGAGGCGGCGGTCACCGCGCTGGAGCGCATCCTATTCTTCAATCCGAACCTGCCCGAGGTCAGGCTTGAGCTGGGCGTGCTCTATTACCGGCTCGGCTCCTACGCGGTCGCCCGGAACTACCTTACCGAGGCGCGCGATACGCCGACCCTCTCTCCCGAGCAAAAGGCGCTCGCCGAGCAGTATCTGTCGTCGATCGCCAAGCTCGACAGCCGGCACCGCCTTTCCGGTCAGGTCTTCGCCGGGTTCCAGCATCAGACGAACGCCAATCTCGGACCGTCGTCCGCCGTCCGCGTATTCGGCTTCGACGCCACGCTCGACAGCCGGTTCACGAAGCAGTCCGACCAGAGCTTCTTCGCGAGCGGCAGCGCGATCTACAGCTACGACCTGCAAGACCAGGACCGCGACAGCATCGAGGTCACGGCGCAGGCATATGCCTCGCACTACACGCGCCAGCATAATTTCGACCTCGGCTACCTGGAGACGACGGCCGGTCCGCGTTCGTCCCTCGCGACGTGGGGCCTGAACGGCTTCTCGGTCCGTCCCTACGTGCTGGCGAACTACGTTCAGCTCGGCCGCGACCCGTTCTTCCACACCTACGGCGCGGGCCTGGAGGCAAGCCAGGAGCTGCGGCCGGACCTGTTCCTCAAGGGCATCTACGAGCGCCGCGAGAAGAATTTCGAGAATGCGCCGGATCGGACGACATCGCGTCTCCTCAACGGGCACGACGACACCTTCACGCTGTCGCTCGCCGCGGCGCCGTTCCGCAACCATGTCGTGACGCTGAGCGGCAACATCACCGGGCAGTCGACCCGGGTCGACAGCTATTCGAACCTCGGCTATGGCGCCGCCGTCTCGTACCAGATCAGCTATGCGCCGCCGGTCGATCTCAAGCTTGCGCCGGCGCCGTGGCAGACGGCCTTCATCCTCGGGCGCACCTGGACAAACTATGACGGCCCCGACCCGATCGTCGATCCGGGCGCCACGCGGTTCGACCGCCGCTGGCATTTCGGCATCGCGCAATCGGTCGCGATCACCGACGACGTCAGCATCAACGTGCTGCTCTTCCGCGACATCGTCTCGTCGACGCTGCCGAATTACTCCTTCAACAACACGTCCGTCCTGATCGGACCGCAAGTCCGTTTCTGAGGCTGTCAATGCTCACTGGGAATTTCCGCGTTGCGGCGGCCTTTGCCGTCGCAACCGTTGCCGCCGGCCTGCATGCGTCCGGCAGCGGCGCTGTCGCACAGGAGCGCGTCGGCGTTACAGGCGCCGTCAATCCCGATGCCACGGGACAGCCGCCGACCCTTCCGGTCCGCACCCTGCTGCTCGGATCCGACGTCGTCTATAACGAGACGATCCGGACGCAGGCGAACGGCCAGGCGCAGATCCTTTTCGTCGATCGCTCTTCCTTCAGCGTCGGTCCGAACGCCGAGGTCGTGATCGACGAGTTCGTCTACAACAAGGATTCCGGAACCGGCCGGCTGCTCGCCAGCGCGGCCAAGGGCGCTTTCCGCTTCGTCGGCGGCGCGCTCAGCAAGTCCCCGGAAGGCGTTCAGCTCAAGACGCCTGCGGCGACGATCGGCATCCGCGGCGGCGTGTTCGTCGCCGACATCGCGCCGGACGGACGCACCACGGCGACCTTCCTTTACGGCCGCGAGATGACGGTCACGGCGCAGGGGCAGGTGCAGCGCGTGCTGCGCCCCGGTTTCGCCGTCACGGTCGCTCCGGGCGGTTCGCCGGGCATGCCGTTCAAGGCGCCGAGCGCGCAGGTGCTCTCGACCGTCGCTCAGCTCGACGGACGGCCCGGCGGCGACGGCGGCGCCACCGAGATCCCCTCCGCGGCGCAGTTCCTCCAAAGCGGCGTGCCCGCGGTCATCTCGTACGATGTCCAGCAGAGCCGGAACGACGCCGTCCGCGCATCCGGCGGGGGCTCACGGCGTTCGCAACAGACGCAGCAGGCGGCCGTCTATAGTTCAGGAAACCTTTCCGACGGTTCGACGGGCACGCCGACCGGCGGAGTGCAGGCATCGCAGATCAAGACGGTCGAGACGACCGGCGCGATACGTGAGATCGCCACCTTCTCCCCCTTCGATCCGTCGGTCTACGCGTTCGATGTCGATTTCGTGCTGAAATTCAGCGACTTCAGTTTCAGCGATCCGGCGATATCCGCGGCGCAATACGACCTGTTCTATTATAGCACCACGGATCTCTCGCCCGTGCTGCCCCAGGGCACGGCGACGGATGTCGCCAGCCTGCCCATGCAAGGCCGCGCGAGCTTCAGCGGACCGATCATCGGTTCGGTGACGACCGACGGCGGCCAAAGCTTCATCCGCGCGACCGGAACCTACACGCAGACCTGGGATTTCGGCCTGAATGCCGGCGGCGCGGCGATCACCGGCTATGCCGGGCACGACTTCACCGGAAAGGTGCAGGCGCTCGACGCGGCGAGCCGCAATGCGTTCTACGGCATTCTCGCCGGCGGCGGCATCAACGTCCGCTTGACGGGCTCGTTCTACGACGACACCGCCGGACGCGCCTATGCCGAGGCCCACGGCGGCGCCTATTTCCTCGGCCCGGGCTTCGCGTCCTTCGCAGTCTTCAAGGGAACGCGCTGACGCCGTTCGAGTGATGATACCAACGGCCGTTGAGCTTGCCTCATCGGCCGTTGGTCGAGCCTATGTGGCTCCGAGCGAAACCCGCTCGGCACCGGTCAACGACCGAGACCGACCATATAAGCAGTCCTGCTCCTGCGCGGCGGCGGCGCCCGGCGTTTTGTCCTATTGCTCTTCCAGAGGTTCACGATACGCTCTCGCCGAAATAACGGGGAGGGAACAATGAGGACTTCTGTTTGCTCAG
>DASWRT010000348.1:0-3057 GCA_036403035.1 Allostellaceae bacterium
ACGTGCATTTCAACGTGCAGGCGCCGCCCGGACCGGGCGCGGCGGCCTGGCTCGACGGACCGGGCGCGGAGGCAAGCACCCTGGTCTACGATCTCGTCACCGCCGCCGGCGGCTCCATCTCCGCCGAGCACGGCATCGGCCAGATGAAGATCGAGCATCTCGCCCGCACCGCCTCCCCGGCCCAGCTCGCCGCCCAGCGCCGCATCAAGGCGGCGCTCGACCCTGCCGGCATCATGAATCCCGGCAAGCTTTTGCCCTTGACTTGACGGCGGCGGCGGTGGAGCGGCGGGGACGGGGAACCGCCGGCGCCGGCCGGCCGTAGACACCGTCGCGCAACCTCAGCCAGAGACCAGAGTTCGATGGGATTCCTGAGCAGATTCACTCGCGGCCTGGTCGCCCGGGACAGCCGCCCGTGCGGCAAGGAGGGCGCTCGCGCCTATGCCGTGGGCGACATACACGGCCGCCGCGACCTGCTCGAAGCGCTTCTCGCCCGTATCGAGGCGGACATCGCGGCGCGCCCGGCCCGGCGCACGTTCATCATCTTCCTCGGCGACTTCATCGACCGCGGCCCCGATTCCGCGGGCGTCATCGAGCGCCTCCGCACCTACCGGCCGAGTCATGCCCGGCCGGTCTTCCTGGCCGGAAACCACGAGGAGGTGCTGCTGCGCATCCTCGGCGGCGACGGCAAGATCCTGCCCGACTGGCTGAAATTCGGCGGCGCCGAATGCATCGCGAGCTACGGGGTCGATCCCGACGCGCTTCGCCGCATGGACGACGCCGCGGCGATCGAGGCGGTCCGCAGCGCCGTGCCGCGCGCGCACCGCGACTTTCTGGAAGGCCTGGCCGATACGTTCCGCTTCGGCGATTATCTCTTCGTCCATGCCGGCATTCGCCCCGGCGTCGCGGTGGAGGAGCAGGACCGGCTCGATTTGCGCTGGATAAGGGAGCCTTTCCTCAGCGACGCCAAGGAGCACGGCTTCGTCGTCGTGCACGGCCATACGATGGTGGGCGCGGTGGACGAACGGCCCAACCGGATCGCGATCGACACCGGCGCCTATCATAGCGGCGTGCTGACCGCGCTCGCCGTCGAGGAGGAGGAGCGCTGGTATCTTGCGACCGCGCCGGAGCCGGAGTCGCCCGAGCAGCACCCGGCCTAGGTCCTTCCGCCGCGCCGGCGCGGCGCATCAGCCTTCGCTACCGCATTGTTTTGAAACAGATTTGCCGCAGCTTACACTGCCGGGGCGGCTATTTGGCCTTGACCCTTGAGCGCCATGCGCTAAGGCTCCCGCCGATAGCTTTCCAGATTTAGGACTGTCCGTGCCGATATTTTCCGCTCTCAGGCAGGCGGCCTGTTGGCCGGTCCTGACCGCTGCTGCGCCCCGGGCCCGCCGCGCCGCGGCCCTTTCGGCTGCCTGCGCCGCTTTGGCGCTGACCGGCGGCTGCGCCGGCACGCGCGGCGGATCGATCCCTTACAACCCGCAGAATTTCGGCACGCCCGACGCGCCATCGCTGACGGCGCTGGAGACGGACTACCGCATCTCGCCGCTGGACAAGCTGAAAATCTCGGTCTTCCAGGTGCCGGACATGTCGGGCGAGTTCGAGGTCGACCTGATGGGCAATGTGGCGCTGCCGCTGATCGGCACCGTCCGGGCGGTCGATCTCACCGCCGTGCAGCTCGACGAGAAGCTGACCCAGCTGCTCGGCCAGAAATACCTCCAGAATCCGGACGTCAACGTCAGCGTCACGTCGTCCAGCACCCGGGTCGTCACCGTCGACGGCGCGGTGACGCAGCCCGGCGTGTTCCCGGTCAACGGCCGGCTGACCTTGATCCAGGTGATTGCGCTGGCGCACGGCACCACCGACAATTCCAATCCGCACCGGGTGGCGGTGTTCCGGCAGATCCAGGGGCAGCGCATGGCCGCGGCCTTCGATCTTACCAGCATCCGCCGCGGGCAGGAGGAAGACCCGCGCATCTACAGCGGCGATATCGTCGTGGTCGATGGCTCTGCGGTGAAGAGCATCTACGGCACCTTGCTGTCGTCGCTGCCGCTGCTTTCGATCTTCCGTCCCTTCTAGTTCGCGGCGCCTCACGCGGTGGAGGCGCCTGAAGTCATTTGAAAGGCCATTGCGCGTCCCATGAGCAAGAACGACATCGAGCCTGCCGGGGCCCAACCGATCTGGCCGCTGGCGCCTCAGCCGGGCGGCGCGCTCGCCTTGCCTCAGGATTGGGCGCCGCGCCCCGCTGCCGCGCTGACGCCGGACCTGAACCTCGCCACCCTGTGGCGGATCGTCTCCGAGTGGCGGTGGCTGATCCTCGGCGCGGTTGCCGTCGGCCTCGCCGGTGCGATCGTCGTCACCTTCCTGACGCCGCCGCTCTTCCGCGCCAGCACGACGCTGGAGATGAACCCGCCGACGGTCGAGGTGATGGACCCGTCCAAGGGTACGCGCGCGAGCCTCAGCACGGGCGACCGCGACTTCCTCGCCACGCAATACGGCCTGCTCGCCAGCCGCAGCCTCGCGCAGCGCGTCGCCCAGGACCTCAACCTCGCCTCCAACAAGGACGTCGTCTCGCAGGATCTCGACCGCGCGACGCGGCTCAAGGTGGCGACCGCGGTCGTCGCCGGCGGCCTGGAGGTCAAGCCGGTCGAGAACAGCCGTCTGGTTCGGCTCAACTACGTGTCGCGCTCGCCGACGCTGGCGGCCCAGATCACCAACAGCTACGCCGACAGCTTCATCAACTCGAGCCTCGAGCGCCGCTATGAAGCGTCCGCTTATGCGCGCCAGTTCCTGGAGCGCCAGATCGCCAAGACCCGCGGCGAGCTAGAAAATTCTGAACGCAAGCTGGTCGCCTACGCCCAGCAGCGGCAGATCATCAATACCGTCAGCGCCGATCCCACCGGCCACAGCAACGACGCCAGCTCGCTGGAGGGCCAGTCGCTCGTCGCGCTCAACGCCGCGCTGGCCCAGGCCCAGTCCCGCCGCATCGAGGCCGAGACGAAGTTCCGCAACGAAGGGCGCGTCGCGACGACCGACGTGACGGCGAGCACCGCGGGCCTG
>DASWRT010000349.1:0-6810 GCA_036403035.1 Allostellaceae bacterium
CGCGGCGCGGCGAAGGGAAGCCCCGCCGTGCATTTCCGTCCTGCCGCGCGGGCCGGCTTGCGCCGCGCCGGCGCGGCGGCCAGAGTGCCCGCCGGCAACGCACCGCACATGAGGGCATCGATGGCGGACATCACGCTCGTAATCGGCAACAAGAACTATTCGTCCTGGTCGCTGCGCGCCTATCTGGCGCTCGCCCATGCCGGCGTGCCGTTCGACGAGATCGTCATCCCGCTCAAGGAGTCGGGGACGCGCGCCACCATCCTCAAATACTCGCCGCCGGGAACCGTGCCGGTGCTGAAGCACGGCGCAGTCACCGTCTGGGACAGCCTCGCCATCGCCGAGTATCTCGCCGACGCCTTCCCCGCCTCTCAGCTCCGGCCGGAAACCCTCGAAGCACGCGCGCTCGCACGGTCGATCTGCGCCGAGATGCATTCCGGTTTCGCGGCGCTGCGGTCGGCGCTGCCGATGAACGTCCGCTCCTCCTTCCCGCACCGCAAGCCGACGCAAGAGGCGCAGGCCGACATCAGCCGCATCGCCGCGATCTGGCGCGACTGCCGCAAGCGGTTCGGCGAGGCGGCAAGCGAAAGCAGCGACAGCCCGTTCCTGTTCGGCCGCTTCACCGCCGCCGACGCGATGTACGCCCCGGTGGTCAGCCGCTTCCGCACCTACCGGATCGAGCTGGACGAGGTCTGCCGCACCTACGCCGACGCGGTCTGGGCCCTGCCCGCGATGCAGGCATGGGCCGCCGCCGCGGCGAACGAGCCGATGGTGATCGAGAGCTGCGAGTTCTGAGCGGGGCGGCTGACGGTTTTCGCCAACCGTGCTATGAGGCGGGCACCCGCCGCGAAGGGCGGAGCCTGCGGGAGAGAAACGACGCCATGGCGATGCTGCCGCGCCTTCTTGTCCTCGGACTTCTTGCCGCCGTTGCGGCGCTGCCGGTCGACGGCGCCGCCCGCGCCGACGACGCGCCGGCCGCCGCGGCGACGCCGTCGTCCCGGCTCGACGCGATCCTCGGCAAAGGCGTGCTGCGGATCGGCACGACCGGCGACTACAAGCCCTTCAGCTATCTCAACCCCGAGACCAAGACGTTCGAGGGCATCGACATCGACATGGCGCGCTCGCTCGCCAAGGCGATGGGCGCCCAGCCGGAGTTCGTGCAGACGAGCTGGTCGGCGATGTCGGCCGACCTCGCCGCCGACAAGTTCGACATCGCCGTCGGCGGCGTCTCGATCAGCATGGAGCGGCAGAAGAAGGCGCTGTTCAGCGCGCCCTATCTGGTCGACGGCAAGGCGCCGATCGCCCGCTGCGCCGACAAGGCGAAGTACCTGACGCTCGCCGACATCGACCGGCCGGACGTCCGCGTCGTCGTCAACCCGGGCGGCACCAACGAGCGCTTCGCCAAGGAGCACCTGAAGCAGGCGGCGGTGACGGTCTACCCGGACAACGTCACGATCTTCGACCAGATCGCCGAGAACAAGGCCGACGTCATGATCACCGACGCGATCGAGACGGTGCTGCAGCAGAAGCTGCACCCCTCCGCGCTCTGCGCCGTGCGGCCGGAAGACCCCTTCAATTTCTCCGAGAAAGCCTATCTTCTGCCGCGCGATTTCGTCCTGAAGGCGTTCGTCGATCAATGGCTGCATCTGGCGGTCGCGACGAAGGAATATCAGGGGATCTACGACAAGTGGCTGAAATAGCCCGCCGGCGCCGGCATCCCGAACAGCAGCAGCGCATATCGTGAACGAGGAAGAAGAAACATGCCGAACCTGACGCTCCCCTCCGGCGTCGAAATCCGCGCCCCGATCAATCCCGGCTACGAGACGGTCCTGACGCCGGAGGCGCTCGCCTTCGTCGCGGAGCTGGAGCGGAAATTCGGGGCCGAGCGCCGCCGGCTGCTCGATGCGCGCCGCGCCGTGCAGGAGAAGCTCGACCAGGGCTGGAAGCCGGATTTCCTCGCCGAGACCAAGGCGGTGCGCGACAGCGACTGGACGGTGGCGCCGCTGCCGCAGGACATCCTCGACCGCCGCGTCGAGATCACCGGCCCGGTCGACCGCAAGATGATCATCAACGCGCTCAATTGCGGCGCCAGCGTCTTCATGGCCGATTTCGAGGACGCGAGCACGCCGACCTGGGCGAACCTGATCGAGGGTCAGGCCAATCTGCGGGACGCGATCGCCGGCACGATCGCGTTCGACGACCCGTCGAGCCGCAAGCATTACAAGCTCAACGACAAGACCGCCGTGCTGTTCGTCCGGCCGCGCGGCTGGCACCTGCCCGAGGCGCACGTGCTGGTCGACGGCGAGCCGATGTCCGGCAGCCTGTTCGATTTCGGGCTCTACTTCTTCCACAACGCGAAGGCGCTGCTGGCGAAGGGCTCCGGCCCCTACTTCTACCTGCCGAAGATGGAGAGCCACCGCGAGGCGCGGCTGTGGAACGAGGTCTTCGTCCACGCCCAGCAGAAGCTCGGCCTGCCGAAGGGCACGATCAAAGCCACCGTGCTGATCGAGACGATCCTCGCCGCCTTCGAGATGGACGAGATCCTGTACGAGCTGCGGGACCACTCGGCCGGGCTCAATTGCGGGCGCTGGGACTATATCTACAGCTTCATCAAGAAGTTCGCGAACGACCCGGCGGCAGTGCTGCCGGATCGCGCGCAGGTCACGATGACCGTGCATTTCCTCCAGAGCTACGTGCGGCTGCTGATCAAGACCTGCCACCGCCGCAACGTGCACGCGATGGGCGGCATGGCGGCGCAGATCCCGATCCGCAACGACGCCGCGGCGAACGAGGCGGCGATGGCGAAGGTGCGCGCCGACAAGGAGCGCGAGGTGAACGAGGGCCACGACGGCACCTGGGTGGCGCATCCGGGGCTCGTGCCGCTCGCCAAGGAGATCTTCGACAAGGGCATGCCCGAGGCGAACCAGATCGCGCGCAAGCGGCAGGACGTGAGCATTACCGCCGCTGACCTGCTCGCGGTACCGAAAGGCACGATCACAGAAGGCGGCCTGCGCTCGAACGTCAATGTCGGGCTCGGCTACATCGAGTCCTGGCTGCGCGGGCTGGGGTGCGTGCCGCTCTACAACCTGATGGAAGATGCGGCGACCGCCGAGATCAGCCGCAGCCAGATCTGGCAATGGAAGCACCACCACGCCCGCCTCGACGACGGGCGCGCGGTCGACGGTGCGCTCTGCCGCAAGGTGCTGGACGAGGAGGTGGCGAAGCTGAAGCAGTCGGCGCCGGCCGGCAACCGCTTCGACGACGCGGCGGATCTGTTCCGCCGGATGGTCGACTCCCCGGCCTTCGTCGAGTTCCTGACGCTGCCGGCTTACGAGACGCTCGTCGCCGAGGGAGCGTGACCGGCCGATGACGACGCCGACGCAGCCGCCGCCATCGAAAACCGTCGCGACGCCGCGGCCCGCCGCGACCATCCTACTGCTGCGCGGAGCCGCCGGCGGCGGCGGCGTCGAGGTCTTCATGGTGGTCCGGCACCGCGAGATCGACTTCGCCTCCGGCGCGCTCGTCTTTCCGGGCGGCCGCGTCGAGGAAGGCGACTTCGCGGTCGCCGCCCGGCGCGATCTCTGCACCGGGCTCGAAGGGCTGGACCCGGCCGCGGCGGCGTTCCGCGTCGCGGCGATCCGCGAGACCTTCGAGGAGTGCGGCATCCTGCTCGCCCGGCCGCAGGACGCGGGACCGGGCGGCCCGCTCGTCTCGGCCGAGCGGCTGCTCGCGATCGACGCGGGGAGCCGGAAGGCGCTCTGCCGCAACGAGCTCGCCTTCGCCGACCTGCTCGCCGCGGAGCGGCTGACGCTGGCGGCCGACCGGCTGGCGCACTACGCGCACTGGATCACCCCGACGCTCCGCCCGAAGCGCTACGACACGCATTTCTTCCTCGCCGAGGCGCCGCCCGATCAGGTCGGCGTGCATGACGGGTGGGAGTCGGTCGATTCGATGTGGATCGATCCGCGCCGCGCGCTCGACGAGACGGCGGCCGGGCGCTTCACCCTGGTCTTCGCGACGCGGCTCAACCTGGAGCGGCTCGCGCTCGCCGGAAGCGTCGCCGCCGCCCTCGCCCAAGCGCAGAGTCAGCCGATCGTCACCGTCGTCCCGGAGGAGATCGTGACCGAGACCGGCGGCCGCATCATGCGCATCCCCGCCGAGGCCGGCTACGGCGGCAGCGAGTTCGACGCGATCGACCCGCCGGCGATGTGAGGCGTTCCGCGCGGGAGCGGAGCAGCCGTCACCGCACGCAACCTGTGCCACGAAGCAGGCGTTCTCGTCAGGCCGCAGCGCCTGAAGGACGCCCATGCCCAATCCCGCCGCGCCGATAACCGCTCTGCCGCGCGCTCAAGTGCCCGCGGCCGGACGGCCGTTCTCGGCTCCCGAGACGTTGATCATCGGCGCCTTGGTGGTCGCCGCGCTGTATGTCGGGCGCGAAGTCTTCGTGCCGCTGGCTCTGGCGACGCTGCTCGGCTTCGTTCTCGCCCCGCTCGTCCGCCTGCTCCGGCGCTTCCGGCTCGGGCGCGTTTCGTCGGTCCTCGTCGCCGTCGTGCTCGCCTTCGCCGTGATCGGCGGCCTCGGCGCGGTGATCGGCTCTCAGGTCGCGCATCTCGCCGGCAACTTGCCGGAGTACCAGGCGACGATCGCGCGGAAGCTCAGCGCCTTGCGCGGCAGCGCGACCGAGGGCGGCATCGTCGAGCACGCCTCGTCGCTGCTGAAGAATTTCGGCGACGAGGTGAAGAAGACGGGCGAGCCGGCGGCTCCCGCCGCCCCGGCCCCAGCCGCCGCGCCGGGCGCGCACATATCCCCGCCGCAGGCGCAACCGGAGCCGCAGAAGCCGATCCCGGTCGAGATCCAGGAGCCGCCGCCGACGCCGCTGCAGGTCGTCCAGAGCCTGATCGCGCCGCTGCTGTCGCCCCTCGCGACCACCGGCGTCGTGATCATCTTCCTCATCTTCATCCTGTTGCAGCGCGAGGATTTGCGGGACCGCTTCATCCGTCTCGCCGGGTCGCACGATCTGCAGCGCACGACGACGGCGCTCGACGACGCCGCCGCGCGGCTCAGCCGCTACTTCCTGATGCAGAGCGCGATCAACGCCTGCTTCGGTGTAATCGTCGGCGGCGGCCTCTGGCTGATCGGCGTGCCGAACCCGGCGCTCTGGGGAATCCTCGGCGCGCTGCTGCGCTTCGTCCCGTATGTCGGCGCGCCTATCGCGGCGATATTTCCGGCGGCGCTCGCCATCGCCGTCGATCCGGGCTGGTCGATGCTGCTCTGGACCGCGGTGCTGTTCCTCGTTACCGAACTGGTGATGGGCCAAGTCGTCGAGCCGCTGCTCTACGGGCACAGCACCGGCCTTTCAGCGGTCGCGGTCGTCGTGTCGGCCGCGTTCTGGACATGGCTCTGGGGCCCGATCGGCCTGCTCCTCTCGACGCCGCTGACGGTCTGTCTGGTCGTATTGGGGCGCCACGTCGAGCATCTGCAATTCCTCGACGTGATGCTCGGCGACCGCCCGGCCCTGGCGCCGGAAGAGAGCTTCTACCAGCGCGTCCTGGCCGGCGATTCCGACGAGGTGGCCGAACAGGCCGAAGCCTTCCTCGCGACGAATTCGCTGACGGCCTATTACGACGAGGTGGCGCGCAAGGGGCTGGCGCTGGCGCAGCTCGACGCCAGCCGGGAAGCGCTGGACGAGGAGCGCCGCCAGCGGATCAAGGAAACCATCGACGAAGTCATCGACGATCTTTCCGATCACGAGGACGTCCTGCCGGCACCCAAGCGCGCCGCCGCCGCCGATGACGACGACGGCGCAGCGGCCGCGCCCACACCGCCGCCGCCGGTGCTGCGCTCCGAAGAGCTTGCTCCGGAGTGGCGCGGCGAGCCGGTGCTCTGCATCGCCGGGCGCGGAACGCTCGACCTCGCCGCCGCCGCGATGCTGGCGCAGCTTCTGGAGAAGCACGGGATCGGCGCCCGCACCCTGCCGACGCAGGCCGTCTCGGCATCGAACCTGCCCCTCCTCGACACCACCGGCGTCCGGATGATCTGCCTGTCGTATCTCGACGCCGGGTCGTTCACGCACGCCCGCTTCCTCGCCCGGCGCCTGCGCCGCCGGCTGCCGTCCGTTCCCATCGTGGTCGGGCTCCTGACGCTCGCCGCCCAGGATGAAGGCGGACCGGCCAAGGCGCTGACGGCGACCGGCGCCGATCACATCGCCGCCTCGTTCCGAGAGGCGGTCGAGCACGTCCTTCACGCCGCGCAGGACGCCGCCCCCGGCAAGCCCGCGGCGCAGTCCCAGCAGGAGCCGAGTGCGCCGGCTGCGGCCGATCCGAAGGTGATTGCGGTCTGAAGATCGTCCGACGGCGAGGTCCCAGACGGATCCGCCCGCGAGGGATCGGCACGCGGCGACAGCATTTCGGCAGCGGCATCGCCGTCCCTGGCGTCGTTCAACGGAACTGCCCGGGCACACGCCTCCGGAATCCAACCGGCGCGCCACGCTACGACAACCCCCTGACGACACACGACACCAGCGGTGCATCCCACGCGTTCGTGTGAGGATAGCCTGCTCACGAGGGAAGAATGGACACGACCGAACGCCCTGACGCCGACGAAGAGAAGTCGCAGCGCATTTCGACCGGGAGCGCCGGGCTTGACGACATCCTAGGCGGCGGCATCGACCCCAATCGTATGTACCTGTACGAGGGCCGTCCGGGCACGGGTAAGACGACCATCGCGCTGCAGTTCCTCCTCGATGGCGCCCGTCGGGGCGAGCGCGTTCTCTACGTTACGCTGTCGGAGACCCGGCAGGAGCTGCGCCTCGTA
>DASWRT010000350.1:0-3826 GCA_036403035.1 Allostellaceae bacterium
CCGTGCATGTCTCCATAAATTGGGGACAGCATGGGATCGTGCAGGTCGCGCCCGTTCGCATACAGGAGGGCGGCGCGGCCCAGCCAACCCTTCCAGGTGACCAGGATGTTGTCGACCCACTCGTTGGTCGCGTAGCTGTCGCCGGTCTCGGTCAGGTCGGCCCAAGGTGTGCCGGGGGCGATCGCGGCTGGCAATGGCAGACCCTCTGCCTTGGCGCGCAGCACCATCGCGAGCGTCATGCCGCCGCCGGTCGAGGTGCCGAAGATCGCCATGTTCTCCGGCTTCTGCATCTGCAGAGCCGCCTTCCACACCGTCATCGCGTCGTCCATCGCCGCGGGATAGGGCGCGTCGGGCGGCATGCGGTAGTCGACGGAGATGATCTTGTATCCGCCGAAGGCCGCCATCAGAACGGCCTCGACAGTGCCTGCCTCTCCGGGGTTGTAGACATAGCCGCCGCCGTGGATGTGGACGAGCAGGCGGTTGGCGTTCGCTGGCGGGATCGTCTTTGGTTGAACGATGAACGTCTTGACGCCGCCGATCGTGGTCGGCTCGCTTGTGACGCCGAGTGTCTCACGTAGCGCCGGCAATGCCGCAATGGTCGGCACGGCGAGCTTATTGATCAGGTCCTTCCATTCCGCCGCATTCGCGGGATTGGCGTTCCAAGCCGGTATCCGATAGGGCGCTGCGATGGCGGCCTGCAATTGCCGGCTGGCCGTCGCGGGCACGGGAATGCTGCGGCCCGGCACCATGCGCGCGCCCGGTTTCGCATTCGCCGCGTTCTGGGCGGCTTCCAGTTGGGAAAAGTCTGCTCCGGCGTCCGGTGAGGCGGCGGCTGGCGCCGGCTGCGCCTCGACCACCGCCGCCGACGAAGCGGCGAGCATGGCCGCGATGGACAGCGAAAACAGGACGGATTTGTGCGTCGTGCAGCAGCGCATGGTGCGTTTCCTCCCGTCGCGCGCCTGTTCGCCGGAGCCGAATGCTCATCGCGGCGCGTTGTGGAACAAGGCTACACAACAGCTGGGTACAGGCGGAAGAGGCCGGGCGCATCGCTGCGCTCATGACAGGCTTGCAGGGAGGCCGGGCTGTCCCGTCTTGTCGTCCCTTTCCGCCGCTATACGCTTTGCGGCCCATCAGGCGCGTCGTTCGCACTCGCGGTCAGTATCGCAGCGGGCGGAGGTCACCCGCGGCGGCTGGCGTGCTGATCGAGAAATTCCTTGCAGCGCTGAAAACTGTCGAGAACGCCCGGCGGGATCGCGACGCCGCGCTCCTGCGCCAATTTGCGGGCGAACCGGACCATCGGGTCCGTCGGCTTGCGCTCGTCACCGTTTCGGGAGCGGGGCGTTGAGCTTTCATCAACGCTGACCGGCGGCCGCGCGGTTTTCTTCCGCCCCTTGCTGCCGTGGCCGCTGGAACGCTTGGGCTTGCCTTCCCCCGCCCCAGGTTTGTTCCGGGCGTGCTCGTCGAGGAAGGCCTTGCAGGTGGAGAAGTCCGCTACAACCTCTGACGGCAGGCTGTCGATGCCGTTCTCGCGCGCCAGAGACTGCGCGAAGCGGAGCATCGCCTCGGTCGGCGGACGGGCGCTATCGCCGCTGCCGCTTGCCGCCCACCTCTCCCCTTTTTTCCGCGGCTGTGAGGGCGAGGCCGACCGTCTTCGCCCCTGCCCCTGTCCCTGCCATTGTCCCGTCGCAGGGGGAACGGCGGCAGGATCGACCGCGACGACCTCGCACTGGGCGACGGAGTCGATCAGTTCCCGCAGCCGCGTGCGGGTTCGTTCCTTGAACGAAGCGGCACGGCGAAGCGCCTCGTCCCGTGTCGCCGCCCGGCCGATCTCCGCCAACTCCGCTTCGAAGGTGGCCCGGCCGACGGGATCGCCGTAGGCCGGGAACACGCGGCGGACGGCGGCGATGAAGGCAAGCCCCACCTCCGTCACCTCGACCGGCGGGTCCCTTCCCTTGAGCAGCGCCACGTATTGGCTTTTCAGCAGCTTGGGCAGGATCGTGTCGCGCGTTGCCGCGGTGCCGAGGCCTTTCGGCTCGTTCGGGTTCACCGGGTTTTCGAGCGCGGCCTTCAGCGCCGGGTCTTCGACCTGATCGATCAGCCGGCCCATCACCACCGGCAGTTCGCCGCGTGTAATGCGCCGCGGCGGCTCCGTCTTGGCCGTCTCGATCCGCGCCTCCGTCGCGTGGCCCGGCTCGCCGTCGCGCACCGGCGGCAAGCGCCCGCCGGCCATCGTCGGCTCCTCCTCCGCCTTGGCTTTACCGGGTACCGCTTCCGCGGCGTCCTCCTCCGCTTCGGCGCCGTAGACCGCCCGCCAGCCCGGCGATTTGATGACGCTGCCGCTGATAGCGAAGCGCTTGGGACCGAGCGGCGTCGCGACCTGCACGGCGATCGTCGTGCGGGCATCGACGCCGTCCGACAGGTGCGCGGCGAGGAAGCTCTTGGCCACGAGTTCCCAGAGCCGCAGATGATCCGAACCGACGCTGCCGCCGCCGCCGGCTATGGGCACCTTGCGCAACGGCACGATGGCATGGTGCTCGCCGGGGTCCTTCACGTAGTGGCCCTTGCTACCCTTGCGGAAGGTGAGATCGCCTGCAACCGCCTCCGGCGCGACGCGCGCGAGATCGGGGAGAGCGGCGAGAATGCGCTCGATCACCGCGCCGGCATCGCCTATCTGGCCGTCCGGCAGGTGCTCGGATTCGGTGCGCGGATAACTGAGGTAGCCCTGGTCGTAGAGTTCCTGCGCGAGCTTCGCCGTCCGTTGCGGGTCCCAGCCGAACCGCTTGGCGCAGCGCCGCGCGAGCGTGTCTTTCGAGAACAGCTTGGGCGGCGCGCGCCGTACGTCCTTCTGCTCCACGCCGAGCGGTCCGGACCACGCCTCGGCGGCTTCACGGATCGTCTCTGCGATCCCCTTGTCGAGAATCTTCTCCTTCGGCGCATGCCAGAGCGTGACGTCGGCGCCGCTTTCGGTTCGGGCAAGCAGCGCGACCTTGAAGTAGTCCTGCGGGACGAAGTCGCGGATGCGCCGCTCGAGATCGGCGAGGATCGCCAACGTCGGGGTCTGCACGCCGCCGAAGCGCCACGGCTCGCGAAAGGCGTGGGGCCGCAGCCGGAGAGACGCCGCACGCGTGCCGTTCAGGCCGAGATGGTAGTCCTCGTATTGTCGGCAGAGGGCTTCGAGATACGCGGCATAATCGCGTTCGCCGGAGTCCGGTTCCTTCGCCATCGCGGCAAAGGCGCGGCGGATCGATGTCTCATCCAGCGCGCCGAGCTTCAGCCGGTCGATGCGCCCCTGGTAGCCGAGATATTCCAGGACTTCCCACGCGATCATCGAGCCCTCGCGGCCCGGATCCGTCGCGATGATGACGCGATCGACGCGATGCAGCGCCTGCTTGATGCCGTCGACCTTGGGCTTGTGCGATTGCCCGGAGCGGTTGGAGCCGTACGTCACCGGGAGCTGGTCGAGCACGATCGGCAGCGTGTCGAAGCGCCAGGACTTCCAATCGGTCCGGATGTCTCCGGGCTCCTTCGCCGCCAGGAGATGTCCTTCGGCCGCGACGCAGATCGTGGACGGCGACTTGAAAAGCCGCTGGAGCTGGCGCATGGCCGACGGCTTTTCGAAGAAGAACAGCGTGCGCGGCGCTTGCGTCGTCGATCTCTCGGTCATGCCCCGGCGGTTCATCCCATCCCGAGCCGTCGGAAAACGGCCAAAGGAACGAGCGCGAGCGGCGCCCTCAGAACGAAACAAGAACTACGCTCGCAGGGCGGTCTTCGTCAACCCCGGCGTGCTCTCCCGTCTGGGCTCGAAGTAACTGCCGCCCGGTTCAGA
>DASWRT010000351.1:0-5305 GCA_036403035.1 Allostellaceae bacterium
CAATGCGGGGCCGAGCGGCGAGATCGATTTTGGCGCCGGTATCGCGACAAACCAGCTCTGGTTGCGGCAGTCCGGCAACGATCTCCTCGTCAATGTCATGGGCACGCAGGACCGGATTACGGTTTCCGGGTGGTACGGCGCTGTGACGTCGCGATTACAGGAGATCGTAACAGCCGACGGTTCCAATCTCGACACGCAACTCGATCAGCTTGTCCAAGCGATGGCGAGCTACGCTGCCGCGAATCCGGGCTTCGATCCGACTTTGGTTGCGCAGTTGCCAAGCGATCCGAACCTACAGAACGCGCTGGCTTCCGCCTGGCACGCCTGATTGCAACGGTGCGCGCCGCAGGCGCTTCGCCGTGACGCCGGTTGCTTCCCAAGCCCGAAAACCCGATTGACGCCGGATCCGGGTTCGCGCCAGAGTGCTCATGCGCCGATTTAAAGCACCAGCTTGCGGGCGCATGACAAATGCAGCTAAGCGGGGCCGGTCGCCCAGCATCGTGCTGCGGCGGCTTTTTTGCGCCCGCGGCACCCATGCCGGAAGCCGGTCCCGGGAGACGAGACATGAACCGTTTCTCCTGGTCGACGGACGCACGCCGCTGCGTCCGCGGCACCGCCGTCCCGAAATCCGCAACGACGTGGCCGATCGGCACTGCCCTATCCTGAATCGAGCGCAGGCCATGCTATCCACTCTTCTCGGCCTCGATCACGTCGTCGTCGCGGTACGGGACCTCGATCGTGGGGCAGCGACATGGCGGGATCTCGGCTTCACCCTGTCGCCGCGCGGCACCCACAGCGCCCATCTCGGCACCGGCAATCACACGATCATGCTCGGAACGGACTACATCGAGCTGATCGGCGTGTTGAGCGACACCGCTCATAACGCACCCACCCGTGCGTTCCTCGCGTCTCACGGCGAAGGGATCGAGCGGGCCGCGCTGACCTGCCGCGATGCCGGCGCGCTCGTCGGGGAGATCCGGGCGCTCGGGCTCGAACCGGAGGGACCGCTGTCGTTCGGCCGGCCCGTCGAGTTGCCGGGCGGAGGGCAGGCGGAGGCGCGTTTCCGGACCGTCAAATGGCCGCTCGGCGAGCGGCCGGGCGGCATGCGCCTTTTCGCCTGCCAACACCTCACGCCGGATGTCGTCTGGGTGCCAGACCTGCAACGGCATGCGAACACCGCGACGCGGATCCGGCAGGTCGAGGCCGCCGCTCCCGATCCGCGCGGGGCCGCCGACCAGCTCGCCCGGCTCATTGGCGGGACGGTCGAGCCGGGCAGCGACGGCTTCCATCGCGTGCCGACGGGACCCGGCCGGGCCGACATCGTCTTCGCCACACGCGCGGCGCTGCTGGCGCGCCATCCCGGACTGACGGCGGACGATCTGAAGGAAGAAGGCGCCGCCGGTCTCGTGACCGGCGTCGGATCCTTGCGTGCGGCGGCCCAGTCCGTCCGCGGCGGTCTGGTCCGAGACGGCGGGATTACCGTCCGGCCGGCTGAGGCCTCCGGCGTGGCGCTACACTTCATCCAGGACTGAGTGCCCGTGGGCGCCGAGCCGGAAACGATGGCCGGCAGCGGGAACGCGGCCGGAAGAACGGTTTTTCTTTTTGCGGGCGGCAGGTACGCTTTGTTGTTGCACCGCCGCATGACGAGGACCTCGCCGCCATGAAGCTGACCCGTCGTGATGCCCTTCGTTCGGCCGCCGCGTTCGGCGCCGCCGTCGGGCTGTTCCCCCGCGTTCTCGCTGCGCAGGAGACGCCACGCCGCGGCGGCGTCCTTACCGTCCAGCTCAATGGCGAGCAGCGCATCCTGAACCCGGCGCTGCGTGCCTCGACCGGCGTCTACATCGTCACCAGCAAGATCATGGAGGCGCTCGTCGACCTCGACGGCGCGGGCAAACCGACCCCCACTCTCGCCACCGGCTGGGACGCGGCGCCGGACGGCAAGACGATCACCTTCAAGCTCCGCGACGGCGTGACGTGGCACGACGGCAAGCCGTTCACATCGGCCGACGTGCAGTACACCGCACTGGAGATGTGGAAGAAGCACCTCAATTACGGCACGCAACTCCAGCAGTACCTGGAGGCGGTCGAGACGCCCGACATGCTGACCGCGGTGTTCCGCTATGCCCAGCCGATGCCGCTGGACTTGCTGCTGCGCGCCCTGTGCGATCTGGGCTACATCGCGCCGCGCCACGTCTTCGAGGGCACGAACGTCCTGGAGAACCCGGCCAACACGGCGCCGATCGGCACCGGCCCGTTCAAGTTCGTCCAGTACGAGCGCGGCCAGTATGTGATCGCGGAACGCAACCCGAATTACTGGCGCAAGGAATACCCGTACCTCGACCGCGTCGTCTGGCGGTTCATCCTGGACAAGGCGGCGGCGGCGGCGGCGCTGGAGACGGGGCAGGTCCAGCTCTCGACCTACAACGCCCTCTCGCTCGCCGATCTCGACCGCCTGAAGAGCGATCCGCGGTTCACCGTGTCGAGCCGCGGCCTGGAGGCGAACGCCTTCAACAACACGCTGGAGTTCAACACCCGCCGCAAGGAACTCTCGGACGTGCGCGTGCGGCGCGCGATCGCCCACGCGATCGACGTGCCGTTCTTCATCGAGAACTTCCTTTACGGACAGGGTAAGCCGGCGACCGGGCCGATCCCGTCCTCTTCGACGGAATTCTACCCCGGCGGCGAGCCGCCCTATCCGTTCGACAAGAAGCGCGCCGAGGCGCTGCTCGACGAGGCGGGCTACAAGCGCGGCGCCGGCGGGACGCGCTTCTCGCTGAAGCTCGTGCCGATCATGAACGGCGAGGACGTGCCGTTGCTCGCGACCTTCATCCAGCAGTCGCTCCAGGCGGTCGGCATCAAGGTCGACATCGTCCAGCTTGATCAGGCGGGCGCGCTGACCACCGTCTACCGCGACTGGAACTTCGACCTTGCCAGCGGCTGGCACCAGTATCGCGGCGATCCCGCCGTCTCGACGACGGTCTGGTACCGCTCCGGGTCGCCGAAGGGCGCGCCCTGGACGAACCAGTGGGGCTGGCAGTCGGACAAGGTCGATCAGCTCGTCGACCGCGCCGCGGCCGAACTCGATCCGGCGAAGCGCAAGGCGCTTTACGCCGAATGGGTCAAGGCGGTGAACCAGGAAATCCCGGTCTGGATGATCACCGAGCGGCAGTTCTTTTCCGCGACCTCCAAGCGCCTGCGCAACGATCACAACATGCCGCGCTGGGGGTCGGGAGACTGGCACGACACGTGGCTCGCTCCTGAAGCCTAGAACGAAAGCGGTTGACCGATGCGCGTCTGGTCGCTCGCCTTGAGGCGGCTCGCCGCGAGCCTGCCGACGCTCCTCGTGATCCTGATCGGGCTCTTTCTGCTGCTCCAGCTCGCGCCGGGCGACACGGTCGATGCGCTGGTCGCGCAGATGGGTGGCGGCGATACGGCGATGGCCGAGGAGCTGCGCCGCTTCTACGGTCTCGACGCCACCGTCCCGGTTCAGCTCGGACGCTATCTCTGGCGCCTCGTCCGGCTCGATCTCGGGTTTTCGGCGATCTACGGCAAGCCGGTGGCGACGGTCATCCTGGAACGGCTGCCGGCGACGCTGCTGCTTATGGGCTCGGCCCTGTCGCTCGCCGTCGCGGGCGGGACGGCGCTCGGCATCCTGGCGGCGCGGCGCGTCAACCGCTGGCCGGACACGTTGATCTCGACGCTGGGCCTGATCTTCTACGCGACGCCGTCCTTCTGGTTCGGCCTGCTCTGCATCGTGCTGTTCGCGGTCAAGCTCGGCTGGCTCCCGGCCGGCGGGTTCGAGGAGATCGGAACCGGCTACGCCGGCTTGCGCCGCGCGTTCGACATCGCGCTGCACCTCCTGCTGCCCACGGCGACGCTCGCGCTGGTCTTCCTTGCGACGTACCTACGCCTGATGCGGGCGTCGATGCTGGAGGTGATGACGCTCGATTTCGTGCGCACCGCTCGCGCCAAGGGGCTGAGCGAGACCGGCGTGGTCGTCCGGCACGCGCTGCGCAACGCGCTGCTGCCGATGGTGACGTTCGTCGGGTTGCAGGCCGGCACGATGCTCGGCGGCTCGGTCGTCGTCGAGAGCGTCTTCGCGCTGCCGGGCCTCGGGCGGCTCGCCTATGAGTCGGTCGTCCAGCGCGACCTCAATACGCTGCTCGGCATCGTGTTCGTGTCGGCGCTCCTGGTCATCCTGGTGAACTTCGCGGTCGACCTGCTCTACGCGCGGCTCGACCCGCGCATCGCCGGCGGCGGGCGGTAAGGCGGACGGGATGCGGGAGATCCTCGCGCGCTACATCAGAAACCCCGCCGCGGCGCTCGGCCTGATCCTGCTCCTCGCCATCGTCGCGATGGCGTTGAGCGCGCCGGTCGTGTTTCCGAAGGACCCTTTGGGACTTGCCGGACGGCCGCTGCAATGGCCGCTCGGCAATTCCCGTTTCTGGCTCGGCACCGACCCGAGCGGACGGGACATCGCGGCGCAGATCTTCTACGGCGCGCGGGTCTCCCTGCTGATCGGCCTTGCCGCGACGGCGATCTCGCTGCTGATCGGCGTCGCGATCGGGGCGATCGCCGGCTATTACGGCGGCCTCGCGGACGACCTCCTGATGCGGATCACCGAAGCGTTCCAGACGCTGCCGAACTTCCTCCTGCTGCTCGTGCTCGTGGCGGTGTTCGGGTCCGACATCACGACGGTCACCGTCGCGATCGGCCTCGTCTCGTGGCCGCCTACGGCGCGGCTGACGCGGGCGGAGTTCCTCAGCCTCCGCAACCGCGAGTTCGTGCAGGCCTGCCGGATGCTCGGCATGCGCGACTCGCGGATCATCTTCGCCGAGATCCTGCCGAACGCGCTGCCGCCGGTGATCGTCTACGCCAGCGTGGTGATGGCGGTGTCGATCCTGCTGGAGAGCGCGCTCGCCTTCCTCAACCTCTCGGACCCGAACGTCGCGTCCTGGGGCAACCTGATCGGGGCGGGGAGGGGCGTGCTGCGCACGCAATGGTACGTTTCGGCGATCCCCGGCGTAGCGATCCTCGCGACGGTGCTCGCGGTGTCGCTCGTCGGGCAGGGACTCAACGACGCGCTGAACCCGCGTCTCAAGGGCGGGGCGTCGTGATGGCGCCGAGTTCAACGCCGATCCTATCGATCGAGGGTCTTGACGTTCGCCTGCCCGCCGGCGGCGACCGGCCGTTCGCGCTGCAAGGAGTGTCGCTGGAGCTGGAGCCGAACGAGATCCTCTGCGTCGTCGGCGAAAGCGGGTCGGGCAAGTCGATGACCGCCAATGCGGTGCTCGGCCTGCTGCCG
>DASWRT010000352.1:0-12702 GCA_036403035.1 Allostellaceae bacterium
TCTCGTTCCTCTTCGGAGAGCGGGGCCACAATGCGATCGAGGGCGGCCACCACGGCCGGGCGCAGTTTTCGCCGTATATCGAGGCCGCTCTGAGTAAGCCTGAAGGCGCGGGGTTGTCTGCCGCCGGTGCTCGGTGTTGCCTCGACGAACGCCCGAGCCTGAAGCCGCTTTAGGACATTGGCTGTTGTCCTGAGGTCGATGCCAACCCGCGCCGCCAGCCGCTGCTGATCGATCCCAGGAGCATCTTCGAGTGATGCGAGCGCGGAGTACTCAACCACGGTCAAGCTCTCCGTTCTTGTGATCTCAAATAGCTCGTGGTGGCACACGTCGTAAAAGCGCCGCGCCAGATGGGCCTCGATGCGACGGTGAATGGAGGGAATAGCGCCCGAATGCGAGTGGCTGAGCGGACGAACCAAATAAGCGCCAATCGGTGAGTCAACATTCTTGACGAGTTGCGGCCCGAGGTCTTCGAAGGTCAAAGGCACTGCCCGGTGGGTAAACTGATGGGCGGTATCTGACAGACAAACCGCGCCGGGCGCTGCTACCCCTTGCATCCGTGCGGCGATGTTCACGGCATCTCCGAACAGATCGCCGCTCCTGACCATGACCTCGCCCACATGTATCCCGACACGGAACCGGATTCGGCGCTCCTCCGGCACTTCTTCATTCATGGCGGCCACCCGGTCTTGGAGGCCGAGCGCGCACTGCAGCGCGTCTACGGCACTCGGAAACTCGGCCAAGATGCTGTCGCCCGCGGTGTTGGCAATTCGACCGCCATGCTGTGCGATGAGACGATCGGTGATGTCACGACACGCGCTGAGCAGGCGCAACGTGGCCGCCTCGTCGGCGTTCATGAGGCGCGTGTAACCCTCCACGTCGGCGCAGAAGATCGCGGCAAGGCGTCGTTGGCCGGTCGAAGTGGGGAGATACGCTGCCATAAATCGCCTTGGTCGAGTCTCCGAAGCCGTCCCTTACAAGCCGAAAAGCGGTTGCTAGGGGAGCGTCGAAGCATGCTTTGCAGACATCGAGGACCGGTGAGTTCTCGAAGCCGTCGTGGCTCCCAGGGAGGAGAAACCAGTTCAGGAACCGCGATGTGGACCCCGATTACCCGTCAGCAGCATAGCCGAGCGGGACTGCGCTACGCGAGCGATCTAACCGATGCCGAATGGGCGCTCCTCAAGCCACTTCTTCCACCACCCCGCGATCGGGGCAGACCTCGCTCTTGGCCGCTGCGGGAGGTAGTCAATGCGGTCTTCTACAACATGCGCGCGGGCTGCCCATGGCGGCTCCTCCCGCGCGAGTTCCCGCCTTGCCGTACGGTCTACCGCTGGTTCGCCGCTTGGCGCGATACGGGCCTCTTCGAGCAGATGAACCACAATTTGGTCATGGCAGATCGGGAGCGATCGGGGCGGGAGGCGAGCCCGACCGCCGCGGTGATGGACAGCCAGTCGGTCAAGACCACCGAGAGCGGCGGCCCCCGTGGCTATGACGCCGCAAAGAAGGTAACAGGGCGCAAGCGCCATGCCCTTGTGGACACAGATGGACGAGTGCTCATGCTCGTGCCGCACGCGGCAAGCGTCCAGGACCGCGACGCCGCAGGGGCGGTGCTGCGGGCCTCCCGTCGCCCGTTCCCATTTGTTGAGCGCGTGTTCGCCGACACGGCCTACGTCGGTGATCGCGTGAACACCGCAACGAGCATTGCAGTCGAGATCGTGAGGAGGCGGCCTGACCAGATCGGCTTCACCGTCCACGCCAGACGGTGGGTGGCCGAGCGCCTGTTTGCGTGGATCGGGCGCAACCGGCGGCTCGCCAAAGACTTCGAGGCCACTATCGCCTCGGCAACCGCCTTCCTCTACGCAGCCTCGGTCCTCCTTCTCACCCGCAGGCTCGCCAAGCCATGAATTCCGAGACAGACACTCAGTCGAAAGCGCCGGATACTGCCGACGAAGCCCCGCCATCGGCGCAACGTTCCGCGTTAACAGGCTGCGGAAAAATTCGAGTTTGCGGTCCCTTTCCCGCTGGCTGTGCTTGAAAAGCGGGCGGTAGCCACTGGTGTTTGGCCGCTCGGGCGGCCGGTTTTTCCGGAGTCTGCCGATTTGCCGGCAGACTCCGGTCCGGGCCACGCCTCATCCGGCCTCTGCGGCCATCAGCCTCGGCAGCCGGATCAGGTTGTAGGCGGCCGCGGTCAGCGTGAACATCCAGCCGACGCGCCGGGTCCCATGATGCCGTGTCTTGCGCAGGTTGCCGGTAGTCTTCATCCAGCCGAACACCTCTTCGATCCGCTTTCGGATGCGCAGGCTGATCTGATATCCGGGGTGGCGGGTGGTGCGCCCGTCGATCGACGGGCGGCGCCGCTTGCCGGTCTTGGTGACGTGATCGTCCCGGGCGATGTGCGGGGTGATCCGGCGCTCGCGCAACGCCGCGACGAACTCGCGCACGTCGAAGGCCTTGTCGGCGCCGAGGGTGATCCGGCGCCGACCGCTCTCCAACTGGTCGACCATCGCCAGTGCGGCCTCGCGCTCGGCCGTGCCGGTCGCCTGGGTCAGCGTGGCGGCGACGACCAGTCCGTTGCGGTTCTCCATCAGCACATGTCCCATGAAGGCCATGCGCGAGGACTGACCGTTGCTCTTGCGGTACAGCCGGGCGTCGGGATCGGTGGTCGAGGCGTGGGTCTGGTTGGAGCGCGTCTCGCCATGGAAGTCGCGTGCAGCGTTGCGCCCCGGCCCCGGCGGCTCGTCGCTGCCGTCCTTGCGGCGGAAGCTCTTGAGCGAGGCCCAAGCGTCGATCAGCGTGCCGTCCACCGAGAAATGCTCGTCCGACAGCAGGTTCCGGTCGCGCGCCTGCGCCACCACCGCGGCCAGGAACCGCACCGCGACCTCCCCGGCGAGCAACCGCTCGCGGTTCTTGGTGAACACGCTGACGTCCCAGATCGGCGCGTCCACCGACAGGCCGACGAACCAGCGGAACAGCAGGTTGTAATCCAATTGCTCCATCAACTGTCGCTCGGAGCGGACCGAATAGAACGCTTGCAGCAGCAGCGCCCGCAGCAGCTTCTCCGGCGGGATCGAGGGGCGACCCACCGTCGCGTACAGCGTCTCGAACGCAGGCGACAGAACCTTCAGCGCCTCATCGACGAGAGCGCGGATCGGCCGTAACGGATGTCCCGCCGGCACCCGAGCCTCGCAGCTCACATACGAAAACAGCCCTTCCGTCTGAACATCGCTGCCGCGCATGCCGACCCTGACCCCGCCTCCGTCGATGACCGGCGAATCGAATCATAGATCGCGCTCAGGTTGAAGGGTTTTTCCGCAACCTGCTAATCCCGCTGCAGTCCTCCACTGCCCGTCCCGCTCGCCGCAATCTCCGCGAGCTTGTGCTTGAGGATCTTGCCCGTCGAGCTGGCGGGCAGGGCGTCGATCAGGACGATCTCGCCCGGCCGCTTGTACGGGGCGAGCCGCTCCGCGAGGAAGGCGGCGAGCGCCGCGGTGTCGATCGGCACGCCCGGCGCCGCCTGGACGAAGGCGACGACCTCCTCGTTGCCGTCGGCGACCCTGCGGCCGACCACCGCCGACTGCGTCACGCCGGGATAGGCGTTGAGCGCCGCCTCGACCTCCGGCGGATAGACATTGAAGCCGGAACGGATGATCAGCTCGCGCGTCCGGCCGACGATCCACAGGCCGCCGTCCGCATCGAAGCGCGCGAGGTCGCGGGTGTTGAGCCAGCCCTCGCCGTCGATCGCGGCGGCGGTCTCCTCGGGCGCCCTGTAGTAGCCCTTCATCGTGCCGGGGCCGCGCACCCACAGCTCGCCGACGGCGCCGGACGGGACCGTAGCACGGGTCCTGGGATCGACCAGCCTCGCCTCGATGCCCGGCAGCAGCGGCCCGTTCGAGCAGTCCCGCCGCGGCGGCGCGTCGATGCGCGTCTGCGAGACGGTCGGTCCGCTCTCGCTGAGTCCGTAGCCGTTGTTGAGCGTCAGGCCGAACGCCGCCTCGACCTCGTCCTTCAGCGCGTGGTCGAGCGGCGCGCCGCCGGACGAGAGATAGCGCAGCGACCAGTTGCGCCGCTCGGCTTCGCCGCCGGCGGATCGCATGTGCTCCAGCAGCTTCGCGTACATCGCCGGGACGCCCTGGAAGACGGTGAGTCCCTCCTCGGCGAAGGCGCGCAGCACCGCGGCGGGTTCGAAGCGGGGCATCAGCCGCAGGCAACCGCCGGCAACCATCGTGCCGAGGAACATCGACGCGAAGCCGAACACGTGCGAGATCGGCAGCAGCCCGCAGACCCGGTCGGCGCGGTGGAGGGCGCGCAGGCTGCCGGAAACCGTGGCGACGAACATCAGGTTGCGATGCGTCAGCATCACGCCCTTCGGGCTGCCGGTCGTGCCGGAGGTGTAGATCAGCGCCGCGACCTGCTGCGCCGGGTCCGCCGCCACCGGCTCCGGTTCCGCGCGCTCGTTGAGCGGTCCGACCCCGACCGGGCCGAGCATGCCCATCTCCTCGACCGCCGCGCCGTGCCGCTTGGCATGCTCCGCGGCCTGCGGCGAGACCTCGACGGTGTAGAGCACGCGGCGGGCGCCGCAATGATCGCGGATTGCGTCGATCTCGCTCGCCGAGAGGCGGGCGTTGACGATCGCCGCCCACGCGTCCAGCTCGCTCGCCGCCATGATGAGCGAGACCAGCGCGAGGCCGTTCTCGTTGACGATCATCACCCGGTCGCCGGGCCGAACGCCGAGCGCCGCGAGACGGTCGCGCGCCGTTTCGACGGCACGGGCAAACTCGGCGTAGGACCAGCTCCGCCCGGCGTCGCCGAGCAGCGCCGGCGCGTCCGGCGTCTCGACGGCCCAGCGCCGCGTCACCGGGTGCGAGATGCGCGCCGGCAGCCCGGCCAGGGTCTCCTCTATCGGCCGCATTCGTAGCCCGCGTCGCGCAGCATGTTGCGGGCGATCACGATCTGCTGGATCTGCGTCGTGCCCTCGTAGAGGCGGAACAGCCGCACGTCGCGGTAGAAGCGCTCGACCGCATAGTCGGCGATGTAGCCCGCGCCGCCATGGACCTGCACGGCGCGGTCGGCGACGCGGCCGACCATCTCCGAGCAGAACATCTTGCAGCACGCGGCCTCGGTGCTGATGATTTCGCCCGCATCCTTGCGGCGCGAGGCGTCCGTCACCATCGCGCGGCCGGCATACGCCTCGGCGCGGCTGTCGGCGAGCATCGCCTGGACGAGCTGGAACTCGCCGATCGGCTTGCCGAACTGCTGCCGCTCGATCGCGTAGCGGACGGCGTCGCGGATCAGCCGCTCGGCGACGCCGACGCAGACCGCCGAGATGTGCAGCCGGCCGCGGTCCAGCACCTTCATCGCCGTCTTGAAGCCCTGGCCCTCGCGGCCGCCGAGCAGCGCCTCGCGCGGCACCCGGCAATCCTCGAAGATCACGTCGGCGGTGTGCGCGCCCTTCTGGCCCATCTTCCGGTCGACCTTGCCGATCGTGATGCCGGGCGTGCCGGCCTCGACGAGGAAGGCGGAGATGCCGCCGGCGCCCTTGTTCGACGGGTCGGTGCGCGCCATCACGGTGAAGAGCCCGGCTTCCGGCGCGTTGGTGATGTACCGCTTGGTGCCGTTCAGCACGTAATGATCGCCGTCGAGCCGCGCCGAGGTCTTGAGGCTGGCCGGGTCGGAGCCGGCGTTCGGCTCGGTCAGTGCGAAGGAGCCGATGATCTCGCCGGAGGCCAGCTTCGGCAGGTATTTCCGCTTCTGCTCCTCGGTCCCGTCGATCACGATGCCCTGGCTGCCGATGCCGTTGTTGGTGCCGATCACCGAACGGAAGGCCGGCGAGGTCTGGCCCAGCACGAAGGCGACCTGCACCTCCTCGCTCATCGTCAGGCCGAGCCCGCCATACTCGGTCGGCGACGACAGCCCGAACAGGCCCATCGCCCGCATCTCGTCGATGATCTCCGGCGGCACCTCGTCGGTCTCGGCGACGCGGTCCTCGTTCGGGATCAGCCGTTCGCGCACGAAGCGGTCGATCGAGGCGAGGAGCTGGTCCAGCGTTTCCTTGTCGAGCGCCATGTCTTTCCTCCGTTCGGACCTGTTTTTGAAAACCCGCTGCGACTACCGCCGCCGGTTCAGCGCCGCCTGGATCTCGCGCACCAGGGCGGCAAGGCGCGGACCGATCTCGGCGTCGAGCCGCTGGCGCGGCAGCCGGAAGGCCGGGCCGCCGCAGTTCAGCGCGAGGATGCCGGCGCCGTCCGGCAGCACGAGCGGCGCGCCGGCCGCGTACACGTCCGGCTGCCAGTCGCCCGCCGAGAGCGTGAAGCCGCGAGTCTTCACATCTTCGACCGCCTGCTCGATGCCGGAAAGGATCGCCTGTAGCCGCCGGTCGTCGCCAGCTTCCTGCCGTGCGATCTCGCCGACCAGCCGGGCGCGCTCCGCCGCCGGGAGGGCGGCGAGGTAGGCGCGTCCCATCGCCGTCGTCGCGAGCGGGACCGTCGAGCCGAGATCGAGGCTCAGCGTCAGCGCGCCGCCGCCGCGGCAATGCTCGACATAGACCATCGAGAGCCCGTCGCGGCTGCCGAGCGATACGGAGGCGTCGACGCGGTCGGCGAGCGCCTGCATCAGCGGCCGCGCGGCCTGCCGGATGCCGGCGGCGCCCAGCGCGGCGTAGCCGAGCGACAGCACAGGCGTCCCGAGCCGGTACTTGCCGAGCCGCTCCGAATGCACGAGGTAGCCGAGCTTGGTGAGCGTGTAGGTGAGGCGCGAAACGGTCGGCTTCGGCAGGCCGGTGCGCGCCGCGATCTCTTGGTTGCCGAGCAGCCCGCCCCCGCTGTCGTCGGCGCGGAAGGCGCGCAGCACGTCCAGGCCGCGCGCCAGCGCCTCGACGAACTGGCGGTCCTTCTCACCACTGTTGCTGCCGTTGCTGATGCGGGCAGCACCGCTCGCCGTGGCAGCGCCATCGGCTCTCCACTCCCCGCTCCGGCTGTCCACAGGCATCGACGGGCTCCCGGTCGGAGGTTTACAAACTGTACAGCACAGCCTAGGCTCGGCGTCAATTCTGCGAAATTGAATTTCGCATTGCGGAATTGAGTGCCGCAGCCGGAAGGTGAGGAGGAACCGAGGATGCTCGACGCTTATATCTATGACGGGCTTCGGACGCCGTTCGGCCGCCATGCCGGCGCGCTCGCGGGGGTGCGCCCGGACGATCTGCTTGCCGGCGTGATCGCCGCGCTGATCGCGCGCGGTCCGTTCAAGCCGGAGCAGGTCGAGGACGTGATCGCCGGCTGCACCAATCAGGCGGGCGAGGATTCCCGCAACGTCGCGCGCCATGCCGGGCTGCTGGCCGGGCTGCCCCAGGAGGCTGGCGGGCTGACGGTGAACCGGCTGTGCGGCAGCGGGCTCGCCGCCGTGCTCGACGCCGCGCGGGCCGCGTCGACCGGGCAGGGCGAGCTGTTCGTCGCCGGCGGCGTCGAGAGCATGAGCCGCGCGCCCTTCGCGATGGCGAAGAACGCGACCGCCTACGGCCGCGAGGTCCGCGTCTTCGACACGACGATCGGCGCCCGCTTCCCGAACAAGCGGATCTCCGAGAAATTCGGCGACGACACGATGCCGGAGACCGCCGACAACATCGCGCACGATCTGGAGATCGGGCGCGAGCCGAGCGACAAGTTCGCGCACGCCTCGCAGCAGAAATACGAGGCGGCGCGGGTCGACGGGTTCTTCGCGGGCGAGATCATGCCGGTCGACGCGCCGGGTCGTAAGCGCGGTACGACGCAGACCGTAGCGCTCGACGAGCACCCCCGCCCGGAGACGACGCTCGACAAGCTCGCCGCGTTGAAGCCGCTCTTCCCGAACGGCGTCGTCACCGCCGGCAACGCCTCGGGCATCAACGACGGCGCCGCGGCGCTCCTCGTCGGCAGCCGCGCGGCGGGCGGCGGCGCGAAGCCGATCGCGCGCATCCTCTCGGGCGCCATCGCCGGCGTGCCGCCGCGCGTCATGGGTCTCGGGCCGGTGCCGGCGTCCAGGAAGGCGCTGGAGCGGGCCGGGCTGTCGCTCAAGGACATGGACGTGATCGAGATCAACGAGGCGTTCGCGGTCCAGGTGCTGGGCTGCCTGAAGCAGCTCGGGGTCGACTTCGCGGACAGCCGCGTCAACCCGAACGGCGGCGCGATCGCGGTCGGCCATCCGCTGGGCGCCTCGGGCGCGCGGCTGGCGCTGACCGCCGCCCGCCAGCTCCAGCGCAGCGGCGGCCGGTACGCGCTGGTCAGCATGTGCATCGGCGTCGGCCAAGGCATCGCCGCCGTGCTGGAGCGGGTCTGACGCGACGACAGCAGGGCGGGTAAGCTGTGGGCTAATCCCACAGCAAGTGGCGTTGCGTGATCGGCAGATCGCCGCCATGTCCGGCGCGGTGGCGATCCGAAGTGATTAAGCCGTCGTGCGACAGGCCGGTTCGGCGTGGTCGTGCACGTGACCGAGTGCTTGCTCGATACAGGTCCTGTAGCGGTGCAGTCCCACCTCGTTCCGTCCAAAAATGACGGTGTCGGTCGCTCCGTTCATAAATCCTTCCTGCATGATTTCGCACATATCCAGGTCTTCCCTGATTGCGGCAAGGAAGAGCCGGATGTTCGCCTCCCAATGCGTCCTCATCTGCAGGCCATCGGTCCCCACCACGTGCGTCACGTCGATCCGGCTCCGTCCGACCTCTTCCGGGAAGATCTGCAAGAGGCTGAAATGGTTGCTCTCGATGAAGAAGACAGACAGCGGAAAGATCGTGTAAAGGACCGTGGCATGCGGCCGCAGGTCCCATTGCGACCTGTCGAGCGTCTTCAGGTCGCGAATGCTCTTCTTCGGCGCGACGGCGCGAAAATGAGTCCCGATCTGGTCGCAAAGCAGCACGCTGTTGTTGAAGATGTAATCCGTGCTATTTCCATGCAGCACGGGAAAATGATAGTTCTCAAGAAACTGTTCGATGCCGGATTTCCAATTGAAGTCGCCTGTCCAACTCTCATTCCGGTAGAAGACGTAGCTGTCGAATTCGAAAGAGGCGATCTCGCGGTCGAGGCCCTCGCCCAGCAGGGTCGCGACCGGCATCGGCTCCCCGGTTGAATCCTTCCCGGCCGGCCACGGTACGACCCAGACGAATCCATGTCTCTCCTCGGTCGGAAGACGGATAAGGCCGAGCTGTTCCTGATCGATGTTCGGGAACCCTCGCTGCTTGTCGGGGAGCGCTATGAGACGCCCGTCAGTGTCGTATGTCCAGCCGTGGTACGGACAGCTGAAATGCTTCAGCTTGCCGCCGCAATCCTTGGAAAGGAGCCTCGCGCCGCGATGGCGGCAGGTATTGAGGAATGCCGATGCGCCACCGGTTGTGGATCTGACGACGATGATCGACAAGCCGATGATCGTCTTGGTGATGAAGTCGCCCGGTTTCCGTAGTTGGGATGAATGCGCCACGATGATCGGATGCCGCCGGATCATCGTAACTTCCTTCTCGTATCTGTCCTTGTCGCGGTAATCTTTGATCGGCCATGCGTGCTCGGTGTCGCCGAGTTCCGTGGAGCGCTGTTCCATGCGGGAAAAGGCTTTTTCGATCAAAGTGATTTGCGTCTCTTGGTGCATGGTCTTCATTCCTTAATAAACAGGTTTTATGTGTTCCAATTTTCCGTTCTCGGCAGAATGCGAGAATGCGCGCGAGACAAATTCCCACGGGGACAGTCGTTTCCTGACGATATCCAGGCTGATGCAGCACATGCATGCGCTATGTTTAGGATAGGAGCGTCCAGCAAGAAGGGACCGAAACCGAACGACGGTCTTGCTTCTGACGGTAGTGTGGAAGTGGCCGGATGATCGCGATCGTTGTGTGCTGAAATTGCCGCGTCAGGCAGTGACCGTCGGTGGCGGCGTGATGCGATGTCACCGCCCTGTCGGCTCCCTGCCCGAACTCGTCGGAGCCGCCGGCATGCCCGCCCGATCGCCTGCGGTATTGTTCCAATTACATTTTCCGCGGCGACGCCCTACGAGACCCGTTCGAGCGCCACCCTCGCGATCGTCGCGAGGCCGATCGCGACAGGCTTCTCGCGCCCCTCCCTATCCATGTCGTAGACGCGCGCATCGACGACGATGAGGGTGCGGCCCGGCTTCACCACCTCGGCACGGCAGCGCAGTCTCGGGCCGCGTGCCGGCGACAGGATGTTGAGCTTGTATTCCGCGCTCAGCACGGCTTCCGTCTTCGGATCCTTTATTGCCGTCGCGGCCGCGGCCGCGGTCGTGTTGTCGAACAGGAACGCGACCACGCCGCCGTGGAAGAAGCCGTTCTGCTGGGTGAGATCCGGCCGGAAATCGACCGCAAGGGTGCAGCGCCCCGGCACGACCTCCTCGACCTCGGCGCCGACCAGACGCATGAAGCCCTGCGCCGCCAGCGCCTCGCGGACAAAGCCCTCGACAGATCCGAAATCGGCCGTGCCGTTCGCCATGGTTCCTCGTTCGTTTTAAGTGTATGAACGGAAGTTGTTACAGCGAACATGCCACATCGCGCAGCCGGCATCAATCGACGGCGTGCCGGCGTCCCGGCGCATCGATATCCGTGATCCGCCGCCACATATCCGTGCAGCGTGTTGTCGCCTGCGTCAGTGCAGCTTTCTACCGAAAGGCTCTTTTTGTTTGACGGCCTGTGTTCGCTCGATGCACGGTGCCGGCGTATCAATGTCACATGATGCGCGAGGTCAGCTTCTTGCCGCTCTATTGTGAGGTCGGCTGAATGGCCGACGCCGAGATGACAACAGATCTGTGAAATGTTAGGCAGTCGCAATGCCGTCGCTTTTTGTTCCTTATACAGGCGAGCGGATGGCGGAAGTCGGCGTGATGGGAGAAGCGGTGAGGGTATTCCGCGAACTGCCTGACGGCGCGAGGATCGAAGGCGTCTGCGCGCCCGCCTTCGCAGGCGTGCTCGACGTCTTCGCCGAGAACTTCGCCGCGCGGGGCGAGGTCGGGGCGTCGGTGGCGATCACGATCGGCGGCGAGACCGTCGTCGATCTGTGGGGCGGCGTCGCCGATCCGGCGACAGGGCGGCCGTGGGAGCGGGACACGATCTCGATCGTGTTCTCGAACACCAAGGCGGCGACCGCTCTCTGCGCCCACATCCTGGCGGAGCGCGGCACGCTCGACCTCGACGCGCCGCTCGGCCTGTACTGGCCTGCCTTCCGCGATGCGCGCCGTGCCGCGATCACCACGCGCATGGTGCTCGGCCACACCGCCGGCCTGCCGGTGCTGCGCGGCGAGTTGAAGCCGGGCGCCTTCTTCGATTGGGACTACATGATCGCCCGGCTCGAACGGGAGGAGCCGTTCTGGGAGCCGGGCACGCGCACCGGCTATCACCCGCTGAATTTCGGCTGGCTGGTCGGCGAGGTGGTGCGCCGCGTCGCCTCGCGGACGCTCGGCGAGTTCTTCCGCGAGACGGTCGCGGCGCCGCTCGGCCTCGATTTCTGGATCGGGCTGCCGGAGAGCGAGGAGGGACGCGTCGCGCCGATCATCCTGCACGAACCGAGTCCCGACGATCCGCCGACCCGGTTCACCGACGCGGTGCGCGACGTTCCGTCGTCGATCCCGGCGCTCTACGTCGCGAACGCGCGGACGTGGCGGCCGGACGGGCTCAATACCCGGGCGGCGCATGCGGCGGAGATCGGCGCGGCCGGCGGCATCACCAACGCGCGCGGGCTCGCCGGAATGTACCGTCCGCTCGCCAACGGCGGCGCGATCGGCGGGCACAGGGTGGTCGGCCCCGACATGCTGCGGGGCATGACGGAAATCGTCTCGGCGACGCATGATGACGCTACGCTGCGCGTCGCGGCCCGGTTCGGCTCCGGCTTCATGCGCTCGATGGAGACGGTCGGCGTCGCCGGCGGCAGCGTCGTGCTGAGCCCGGACGCGTTCGGCCATGCCGGCGCGGGCGGCTCGCTCGGCTTCGCCGATCCGGCCGTACGGATGAGCTTAGGCTATACGATGAACCGGATGGGCTTCGGCGTGCTGCTGAACGAGCGTGGACAGGCGCTCGCCGATGCCGCTTACCGGGCGCTCGGGTATCACCGGGTACCCGGCTACTGGATGGCGTGACGGGAACCGCTCCGTCCGCCCGCTGCAAACTAATGTCAACAAGGGGGAGGGAACTTTGATGAGATCGCTTCGTGTTCTCGGCGCTGCCGGCGGTGCAGCCATGCTCGCCGCGCTCGCCGCGGCGGCCGGCCCGGCGGCAGCGCAGATATCGGACGACGTGGTGAAGATCGGCGTGCTCACCGACATGAGCAGCGTCTATGCCGACCTGACCGGACGCGGCTCGGTGATCGCCGCGGAGATGGCGGTCGAGGATTTCGGCGGCACGGTGCTCGGCAAGAAGATCGAGATCGTCTCCGCCGACCACCAGAACAAGCCCGATGTCGGGGCGACGATCGCGCGCGAATGGATCGACACGGGCAAGGTCGACATGATCGCCGACGTGCCGACCTCGTCGGTGGCGCTCGCTGTGCAGCGGATCGTCGACGAGAAGAACCGCGTGTTCATGATCTCGGGCGGCGGCGCGTCGGACCTTACCGGGCCGGCCTGCACCGCGACCAGCATCCAGTGGACCTACGACACCTACGAGCTGGCGAAGGTCGTCTCTGCCGAGGTCGTCAAGCGCGGCGGAGACTCCTGGTTCTTCCTCACCGCCGATTACGCCTTCGGCCA
>DASWRT010000353.1:0-8328 GCA_036403035.1 Allostellaceae bacterium
GCCTCCTCGTCGAGCGCCGAGGTCGCTTCGTCGAGGAACAGCCAGTCCGGGCGTTGCAGCAGGACGCGTGCCGCGGCGATCCGCTGCTGTTCGCCGAGCGAGAGGCGGCTCGCCCAATGCGCCGTCTCGTCCAGCCGTTCCGCGAGCGGACTGAGCCCGACGGCGACCAGCGCCTCGCAAACCGCGGCGTCGTCGCCCGCACCGGCGCCGCCGTCGGGGTAGCGCACGACATCGCGGAGAGTGCCGACCGGCAGGTATGGACGCTGCGGCAGGAACATCGGCCGTGCGCCACACGGCAGCCTAACCTCGCCGCCGCCGAACGGCCAAATCCCGGCGATGGCGCGGAACAGCGTGCTCTTGCCGAGCCCCGAGGCACCAGCGACGAGAACCCGCTCGCCCCGCGCAACGGCGACCCGGCCGGCTTGCAGGAGCGGTGTGCCGTCCGGCAGGCGAAGCGTCAAGTCGCGTGCTTCCAAACCGGCGGCGGCGGGCACCGGCGCTGCTTCGTCGGGTCCGCCGTGCGGCGCGGTGAGGCGGATCGCCGGCTCCGCCGCTTCCCGCCGCGCCCGCTCGATCGCGGCCTCGAAGCCGGCGAGCCGGTCGACGACCGCCTTCCACGCCGCGATGTCGGGGTAGGAATAGACGAGGTAGGAGAGCGACTGCTGCACCTGCTTGAAGGCCGAGGCGCTCTGCATCATCTCGCCGAGCGAGAGAGCGCCCAGGAAATAGCGGGGTGCTGCAATCAGGTAGGGAAAGACGATCGCGACCTCGTTGAAGCCGGAGCCGAACCAGGCAAGCCGCTTCTGCATGCGGGTGAGCCGCATCCAGTTCGCGACGACTGCTGCAAAACGCCCGCGCAGGAGGCGCAGCTCATCCGCCTCGCCGCGGTAAAGCGCGATGCCCTCCGCGTTCTCCCGCAGCCGCACCAGACCGAAGCGGAAATCGGCCTCGACCCGCTGCTGCGCGAAATTCAGCCCGGCAAGCGGCCGGCCGATCCGGTGCGTGAGCCAAGTTCCGCCGGCGGCGTAGACCAGCGCCGCCCAGACCATTATCCCCTGCACGTGCAACTTGGCGCCGTCGATGCCGAGCGGAATCGTGACGGTGCCCGACAGGTTCCACAGGATCGTCAGGAACGAGGCAAGGGTGACGGTGCAGGAAAGCATGCCGAAGGCGATCGCCAGGGTCCGCTCGACGAATTGCCGGAGATCCTCGGCGATGCGCTGGTCGGGATTGTCGGTGCCGCTCTCGCCGCCCTCCAGCTCCAACCGGTAGTATGCGCGGCTGTCGAGCCAAGCCGCGAGGTGCCGGTCGGTCAGCCAGCGGCGCCAGCGGATCTGGAGGATCTGGCTGAGATAGACCTGATAGACGCCGACCGCGATGTAGACGCACCCCATGCCCAGGAACGTCGCGATCAGCCGGAGGAACGCTTCGTGGTCACGGTCCTGGAGCGCGTTGTAGAAGAGCCGGTCCCAATTGTTGAACCAGACGGTGATGCCGACGACGGCGAAATTGAGCGCGACGAGCACCGCCAGCAGCCCGCACCCCGCCCAGCGGTCCTCCGACACGAAGTAAGGTCTGGCGAGCGACCAGAAAACGCGGCCGAAGCGTACAGCATCCCTCATCCGATCGCTCGCCCCGTCCTCATGTTTCGCGCCGCGGTGCGGCGAGCGGGCCGGTCGACGCCCGCGCGCCCGGCTCGCCTGCCGCTACCGGCAGAGGATCAACACCGGCGGGGAACGAGCGTGTCCGAAGCGGGTCATTCCGCCGCCGCCGCCTTGCCGCGGGACATGGCCGCCGCTTCGCCCGGCGGCGACGGCAGCCCGAGCCGGCGCACCAGCGGCTCAAGGGTCAGGCCCTGGACGACGATCGTGAACAGGACGATCGCATAGCACGCGGCCAGCAGCGGGTCGCGATAGGGGCTCGCCGGCAGCGTCAGCACCAGCGCGATCGAGATGCCGCCGCGTAACCCGCCCCAGATCAGCACCGCGGCGCCGGCCGCCTTGATCGTCGATCGGAGGTGCAGCGGCACCGCGAGCACGACGACGCTGGCGCCGCGGACGAGGACGCTGAGCACCACGGCGCAGGCCGCCGCCGCGAGCGTGCGGCCGTCGACGCGGACGAGCAGCACCTCCAGCCCGATCAGCAGGAAGAGGAGCGCATTGAGGATCTCGTCGATCAGCGACCAGAACGTCTCCAGGTGACGCCGCGTCCGCTCGCTCATCGCATAGAGCGTCGCCTTGTTGCCGGTGATCAGGCCGGCGACGACCACTGCGATCGGCCCCGAAAGGTGCAGCCTCTGCGCCAGGCTGTACGTCCCGGTGACGAGCGCCAGCGAGATGATGATCTCCAGATTGTGCTCGTCGATCTCGCGCAGGATCACGAAGGCGAGCCAGCCGGTCGCGATGCCGAACGCCGCGCCGCCGGCGGCTTCGAGCAGGAACTCCCCGGCGACTTGCGATATCGACACCGAACCGCCGTCCGGGCCGGTTGCGATGCCGAGCAGGATCGTGAAGACGACGATGCCGACCCCGTCGTTGAACATGCTCTCGCCGGCGATCGTCGCCTGGAGCCCGGTCGGCAGTCCGAGGCGCCTGATGATCCCGAGCACCGCGACGGGGTCCGTGGGAGCGACGACCGCGCCGAGCACAAGGCACCAGATCAGCGGCGCCGGCACGCCGGTCCAGGCGAAAACGAACCGCATCGCGATGCCGAGCAACGCCGTGGCGAGCACGACCCCGAGGGTGGCGAGGACGAGGATCGTCCATTTGCGCCGCCACAGGTCCGCCATGCTGACGTGGAGCGCGCCGGCGAACAGCAGGAAGCTGAGAACGCCGTTGAGGAACGCGGCGGGCAGATCCGCCGACGCGAAGAGAGCGCCGACCTGCTGCCGTATCCCGAGGCCGGGCGTCAGCGCGTCGATGCCGATCGTCGCCAGCGAGACGGCGAGCGCGATCACCAGCAACCCGATATGGCTCGGCAGGCGGAGCAGGCGGTAGTTGACGAAGCCGAACAGGCCGGTCAGCGCCAGAAGCAGGGAGACGAGATCGAAAGCGGAAAGCATCCTGACGGCGGTGGCTCAGGTGACGGGTCATTCCTGCAAACGCGTCCGGCCGAGCGCGCTCTCACCGTCGGCAATCGCGAAAGATCGAGCCCTTTGCGGACGATGCGGACGTGGCATGCGACGCAAATCGGCGAACCCCACGTCGCAGCCGCTCGCACGCAAATGCGGAGAAATGGCGAAAGAATCATAAATAATTTTCGTCTCCTCCTATAATGATGTTCCCTGCCGTCCCACATCATAACTAGAAACTGAAAGGGCCTTTGGAGAAGACGGGCAATATTGCAACCTTCCCGACAGCCCGGCGGAATGCCGGAACAAGGCCGAAGAGTGCTCGGAATGCGTTGACGGCAGCCTCGGGCACGAACCGCCTATTTTCGGGCCGTGCGCCCTGAGCCGATTGCAAACGCACTCGGGACTGTAGCGCGCGGCTGCCGCTGCATGGCCCTTATGCCGAAGCGAAGAGGACGGCGGAGCTGATTGCCGCTCCGAAGAGGGATTCGGCCAAGGATCCGGGGGCGGCAGGATGGGCGCCCGTCCATGTCGCCCGGCCTTTCCGAGAAGCGACCTGACGACAGAGGGAGGAGTGTTCCATGAAACGCGCGATGACTTTCTCCGACTGGTTGATGTCCAACAGCACCGAACTGAAATACGTGCTGCTCGTGTTGCTCGGCGTCTCGTTCGTCGGATTATTCATGCATTGACGGACGCGGGGTTTGGCGGGTGGAAGTGCCGGGCGGGAAATCAATGGCCCGTCTCCGCTTTCCTTGAGGGAATGCCGTGGCCGCAGAGACGCTGTTCGTCTGTCAACCTTTCATCCGCGACAAGCGCGGCAGATTGCGGCGGGATGCAGCTCGGCTGCACAAGACCGAAACGGCGGCCCGCACCCAAGCGATGCGGGCCGTCGAAGGCGGTTCGGCGGCCGGTGCGGTCGTTCTGCGCCAGACCGCCGACATCGAGGCCGGTGACTATGACGAACCCGAAATGCTTGCAACCTTCGGCGAAATACCGGAGGACTGAACCGGGTTCTCATACCGTCGGCCGAGGTCGTTGCCCGATGCCGAGCAGGCGACGCTCAGGCTCGGCCGACGAGGCAAGCTCGCCGCCGTTGATAGCAGATCCCGGTTTCCGGCATCGGTCGACATGAAAGGACAGACCATGGCCAAGGGCCAGAAGAGATCGAACAAGGAAGCGAAAAAGCCCAAGAAGGCGCTTCCGAAGCAAGCGAAGAGCGGCCAGACATCGCCGTTCGTTCGGACTCCGGGGACGTCCGAAAAGGCACATTCCAAGAAATAGCGAGGGCAGCCGTTTGCCTGTGGCGGCCCGTGCCCGCGGCTGGCGGATCCGGACGGCCCCACGCCGGCCTGCTGAGGTAAGCTCTTATTCCGCGGGCGCTGCCGTCTGAGCCTCGACGCCGGCCACCGGCTGCATCGCGGGCTCCTCCGCTTCCATCAGGCGGTTGCAGCCCCAGAGAAGGGCCGCAACGACCGCGTAGGCGAACGCCACCGCGGGCGTGACGCCCAAGCCGTTTCCGATGCCGACCGCTTCGCCGTGCATGAAGCCGAAATAGGTGAGCACGGCGCCGGCCAGCGCGAAAGCCGACGCTTCCGTGAACTTGCGGTCGATGACGAAGACGCCGATCGCGCCGAGCACCAGCCCGGTGAGGATCGATCCGCCGCCCATCACCCCCAGACCGCGATAGAGCACGCCCATGCCGGCCAGCTTGTCCAGGCCGACGGCGGCGGCGTTCGTTCCGGCCGCGCCGAGCGCCCCGTCGATCAAGGTCTTCGCCCAGGCGGCGAGGTGCGGCGTCAGCGCGAGCACGATCGCAGGCGCGTGGCGGCTCGGCGTCGTCTGGAACGCCTGGGCGCCGATCAGCATGCCGATATAGAGGAGGATCGGCGAGATCGCGACGACCGGCACGACCGCCAGGAGCAGCGAGACGATGCCGAACCAGGACAGGACGACGACCGTGAGCCCGGTCGCGGCCGAATAGCCGATACGCCCACCCATCGCCTTCCAGCCGGGATGGCCGATATAGACCGCGTTGATGAAGGGATTGCCCATCAGGCAGCCGATCAGGCTGACGACGCCGTCCGCGGTGAGCACCCGTGTCGTCGGGTAATGGTCGCCCGCCGCCTCCGCGCTCTCGACGTTGTCCATCGCCTCGACGAGATCGTAGATCCCGAACGGGATCGCGGTGACCAGGATGACGCCGAGGAACTGGAAGCCGGAAAAGACGTGATCCACGGCCGGGACCGGAACCGAGAAGCCGAAATTCGCGAAGGCGGCGCCGAGCTTCGCGAGGCTCATGTCGCCGACCCCCAACCCGAGCGCCGCGGAGCCCCAGGCGATCGCCATGCCGATGGCGATCGCCACGAGCCCGGCCGGGATGCCGCCGGGGTAGCGGATGCCGCCGAACCAGCTCACGAGGATGACGGCGAAGCAGACGACGCCGATCGCCGGGGTCATGTAGATCTCCAGCGCCGGCCGCATCGAGATGAAGGCGAGCGAGACGCCGGCGAGGGTGCCGAGAAGAGCGGCGCGCGGCGTGATCCGGCGGATGACCGGCGCGACGAACCCGCCGATCATCAGGATGAAGCTCTGGAAGAAGACCCAGACCAGCCCGGCTTCCCAGCCCTTCACCGGATCGCCGGTGGCGCTGGCGATCGGCAGCATGATCACGAAGGTGACCACGAACATGTGCGGTACGCTGATCCCCGAAGGGAGCGCGCAGACATCGTCGCGTCCGGTCCTCGCGGCCAAGCGGTACGCGAGCCACGCGTAATAAAGCGTGCTGAGGCCCATCATCAGGCCCATCGCCGGCAGGATGCGGCCGAAGATCAGCGCGTCCGGCATCTTGAGGACGAACCGAAGCAGGCCCGTCAGCACGAGCATGTTGACGAGGATGTTGGTGCCGAAGCCGAAGAACGCGTTCCAGTCGCCCGACGTCCATAAGGAGGGGCGGCCTAACTGCTGCTGCTGCGTCGTCATTCTCGGTCTCCCTCAGCGATGCGTTACAGCGACGGACGGATTGCGGCCGGCCGGTTGGTCAATCGCCGGCCGCAATGGCCGCGAGCACGCGGTCGGCGCTCGATACCCAGCCGAAGATGCCGCCCTGCGCGGCGATCATTCGGAGGCCGATCTCGTGGAACTCGGGAAAGTAGGAGGCGCAGCAGTCGCCTGGGACGATGCAGCGGTAGCCGCGATCGTTCGCCTCCCGTACCGTGGTGTGGACGCAAACTTCGGTGGTCACGCCGCAGACGACCAGCGTCTCGATAGGGCCGCGGTCGCGGAGGATGAGGTCGAGGTCGGTCGCGTAGAAGGCACCCTTCCCCGGCTTGTCGACGACGGGTTCGCCCGGAAGCGGCGCGAGCGCGGGAACGATGTCGTGCCCCGGCTCGCCGCGCACGAGGATGCGGCCCATCGGCCCCGCGTCGCCGATCCGCAGCGACGGTGCGCCGCGCTCCAGCTTCGCACGCGGCGCATCGGTCAGGTCCGGCCGGTGCCCCTCGCGGGTGTGGATGACGAGAAGCCCGCGCCGCCGCGCGGCGGCCAGCACGGCGCGGCAGGGCTCGACCGCGGCGGCGAGCCGCGACACGTCGTTGCCGAGCGCCTCGCCGAAGCCGCCGGGCTCCAGGAAGTCCCGCTGCATGTCGATGATGACGAGCGCCGTGCGGCCGAAATCGACGGCGACGGGCCCCGGCTGGGCGTCGATGATCGCGACCATGCGCCTGCTTCGCCCTCCGGTCCGGCTGATATCAGCAGGCAGTTTTCAAGCAAAAGACGGGCCAACGGCTCCCTGCGGCTGGATTCACCGCAGCCGAGGACGACGAGGTCAGGGAGGCTGGCGCAGCAGCCGGGGGAACGCGACGCTTCGCCCCGGCGGGCGTGCACCGTCATTCCGCTCCGCTGGACAAAATATGAGCTTTAGAGGGGCGTGGATCGGCGAGCTTCACACCACGCCGCGGGAGCCGCATCCGTCGCCCGACCTGCTGGTGGCGCAGGCTTGGCACAACTCGATGCGACTGCTCGCCGATGAGGTCATGCCGCGTCCACCTGACGCCACGGCCGGCGGCGACCATGGCGGCATAGGTCGAAGGGACACCGTGAGCCCGCTCAATACATGCATCGACCACAGGGCAACGAATCCAGGTTAACGGGGTGAGGTTCCGAGGATGGCGGCGAGGTAAGCGTCGTTCCAAGCGGCGACTTTGCGTCGGAGTTTGAGGCTCTTCTTGTCGGCGACGGTGCGGATGAGATTGAGCGCGAAATGTCTGACGACGGCCATGTTTTTGGCGCCGTGACCGGTCCGCAGGCGGCACAGGTCGTCCTTGAAGACGACGTCGAGCACCCAATGCAGCCGGTTCTCGATGCCCCAGTGGCCGCGGACGGCATGAGCGGCGGCTTGCGCGCTGAGTGCCGCCGCCGAAGCGACGTAATAGCGCGTGTCGTAGCGGCAGCGGTCCTTCAGCTCGGTTCGTGAGCTGACGCGAACGAGGGTGGTCACGCCGGGCAGGCGGAGTTCGCCGGGATAATGCCGGGATCCGGTGAGCCAATCGACCTCGCGCGCGACGGTGACGGTTCTCTCCTCGATGCGGCCGTGACCTTTGTCGAGGTCGACGAAACGGTCGAGGCTCGCCGGTGGGGCGTCGGTGAAGAAGGCCTCGATCTCGTTTCGCAACGTCGGCTGGTTGGCCTTGACGGCGAGCAGGTACTCGGCGCCGGCCTGCCGGACGGCGGTGGCGACGGCCGGGTTGCAGGCGATGGCGTCGATGGTGACGAGGGCGCCCTTCAGGGCGCCGCCTGCAGCCAGGCGCTCGACGAGAACCGGGATCGCCGTCGTCTCGTTCGATTTCTCGTCGACCGCCTCCTGGCCGAGCACGAGCCGATCCGTGGTGGCGAACGCCGAGACGAGGTGCAGCGGCGGCTTGCCGGCGCTGCGGTCATGACTGCGCCGCGAGGTCTTGCCGTCGATCGCGACGTGATCGAGCGGCGGCGGCGGCCGGTCGGGCCAGACCTCGCGCACCCAGGCGGTGAAGCAGGCCGAGAACAGCGCCGGATCGATCCGGTTCATCAGCAGCGTGAGCCAGCGCTCTCCAATGATGCCATGTTCATAGGGGAGAAAGCGGCGCAGAAAGCCAAGATGCTGTTCACCCCAGGCGACAATCGCCTCGTACTCGTCACAGTCGGCGATCGTGCCGCAGACGACCAGCAGCAGGATCTCCGGCAGCGGATACAGCACCCGCCACTCCTGCCGCGGATCCTCG
>DASWRT010000354.1:0-11411 GCA_036403035.1 Allostellaceae bacterium
CAGGACGGCAGAGCGCCGTCAGCGCATCCGCCATCGGGTCCGGCGCGATCGCGATCGGTCCGTGCTCGCCGACGCCGCCGAGATAGCGGAACCAGCCGGCAAGCGCGAAGGCGAGACAGGGCGTCCGCCGTCCCTCCTGCCGCAGCGCGGTCAGCGTGGCGATCCAGCGTTGCGGGATCTTCTGCGAGCCGTCCATCGCGATCTGCGCCGTGCGGTGGCGGATCGCCGGATTGCGCCAGCGCGCCAGGAGCGATGCCCGGTACTCGGCGATCCGCGGCGGATCAATGCCCGGCACGGCATCGGCGATCTCGACCATCAGCCGCTCGATATAGGCGCTCAGCGCCGGGTCGGCCATCACGTCGGCGACATGTTCCAGCCCGGCCAGCTGGCCAAGATAGGCGATCGCGGAGTGGCTGCCGTTGAGCAGCCGGAGCTTCATGCGCTCGTACGGAGCGACCTCGCCGACCAGCTCGACGCCGACCGCAGCGAGGTCCGGCATCGGCCCGCCGAAACTCTCCTCCAGAACCCATTGGCTGAAGGGCTCGGCCGTTACCACCGCCTCGTCGGCGACGCCGCCGAGCGCCTGCCGCGCCTCCAGCCGGTCGGCGTCGCTCGACGCCGGGACGATGCGGTCGACCATGCTGCACGGCATGGCGACGCTGCGCTCGATCCAGGAGGCGACGCCGTCGTCGCCGCGCAGCGCGGCAAGGTCGACGACTGCCTGCTTCAGCGTCCGGCCGTTCGACGGAAGGTTGTCGCAGGATAGGATCGTCGGCGGCGCGCCGCCCGCCGCGCGGATCCGCGCCAGCGCCGCGATAAGATAGCCCGGCGCCGAGCGCGGCGCCTCGGGAGCCTCAAGATCATGGCGGATGTCCGGATGATCGGCCGCAAGCCGGTGGTCGGCGCCGAGGCAATAGCCCTTCTCGGTGACGGTCAGGCTGACGATCCGCGTCGCCGGCGCCGTCAGGCGGCCGAGCACCGCCTCGACATCGTGCGGGCCGACCAGCACCTCGCGCACCGCGCCGATGACCCGCCACTCGGTACGATCCTCATGGCGCGTCGCCAGCGCGTAGAGGCCATCCTGCGGCGCGAGCCGTGCCTGCATGTCGGCGTGGCGGAGACTGACGCCGCAGATGCCCCACGGCCCGAACCCCGCCTCCTCCAGCGACCGCTCGACGTACCACGCCTGATGCGCGCGGTGGAACGCGCCGATGCCGAGATGCACGATGCCGGTCGCGAGCGCACGCCGGTCGTAGCCGGGGCGGCGCACCTCGCGCGGCAGGCCGAGGAGCCCCGCTTCGGAGAGCCTTCGTTGTGCGGCGGCCGGCGCGGTCACAGCTTGTAGGCCTGCTTCACGAGGCGGTAGGCGAGGTCGTGCGCGACCTCCTGCGCCTCGTCCTCGTCCAGCCGGTGCTCCGCGACGAGCCGCGCGAGGAAGCCGCAATCGATGCGGCGCGCCATGTCGTGCCGCGCCGGGATCGAGAGAAAGGCGCGCGTGTCGTCGTTGAAGCCGACCGTATTGTAGAAACCGGCCGTCTCGGTCGTCAGCTCTCGGAAGCGCCGCATCCCCTCGGGGCTGTCGTAGAACCACCAGGAGGGTCCGAGGCGCAGCGCCGGATAGTGGCCGGCGAGCGGCGCCAGCTCGCGGCTGTAGCTGGTCTCGTCGAGCGTGAAGAGGATGATTGTCAGCGCCGTCTCGTTGCCGAACCGCCGGAGCAGCGGACGGAGCGCACGGGTGTATTCGGCCGCCGTCGGGATGTCGGCGCCCATGTCCCGACCGAACCGCTCCTCGATCACGCCGTTGTGGTTGCGCAGCGATCCCGGATGGATCTGCATCACCAGCCCGTCGTCTAGGCTCATCCGCGCCATCTCGGTCAGCATCTGGGCGCGGAACAGCTCGGCGTCCGCGCTCGACACAGCGCCGCGCCGGACCTTTGCGAACAGGGCGCGGGCTTCGTCGCGCGGCAGGTCGGCCGTCGCGGCGCTCGGGTGACCGTGGTCGGTCGAGGTCGCGCCGAAGCTCTTGAAATAGGCGCGCCGGTTCGCGAGCGCGGCGAGATAGCCCTCCCACGAGCCGGTGTCCTCTCCGGTGATCTCGCCCAGCTTGTCGAGGTTTCCGGCGAATCCGGGAAACTCGGGATCGACCACCGGGTCCGGCCGGAAAGCGGTGACGACACGGCCGCCCCATCCGCTGTCGCGGATGCGCGCATGATGGTTGAGCGGGTCGAGCGGCGATTCCGTCGTGGCGATCGCCTCGATGTTGAAGCGCTCGAACAGCGCGCGCGGGCGGAACTCGGGACGCCGCAGCGCCGCCTCGATCCGGTCGTAGAGCGCGTCGGCGTTCCGCTCCGACAGGCGCTCCTCGATCCCGAACACCTGCTCCAGCGCGTGGTCGAACCACATCCGCGAGGGCGTCCCGCGGAACAGAGTGTAGTGGCGCGCGAACAGCCGCCACACCTTGCGCGGGTCGGTCTCGACCGGCCCTCCGCCGTCGCGGCGCGGGATGCCGAGCGCTTCGAGCGGCACGCCCTGGCTGTACAGCATCCGGAACAGGTAGTGGTCGGGCGTCACGAACAGCGCGGCCGGGTTCGGGAACGGCTCGTTCTCGGCGTACCAGCGCGGATCGGTATGGCCGTGCGGGCTGATGATCGGCAGCGCGGCGACGCTCTCGTAGAGGCGGCGCGCGATCGATCGCACGCCCGGCTCGGACGGCAGAAGGCGGTCAGGATGCAGCATCGGTCTTGTCATGGGCTGGCGAGAGAAGGGCGTCCGACGGCCGCGCCGCCGCGAGGTCCGCGACGCGCATCAGGATCTCCTCGACATGGCGAAGATGGCTGTGCATGGCGTGCCGAGCCGCCGCACCGTCGCGCTGGCGGAGCGCATCGAGGATCGCGCTGTGGTCCGCGATCGTCATGCGCAAATTGCTGGGCAGGCCGACATGCCGGCTCATCGTGTCGAAGAGCGGCGAGAAAATCTGCTGGAACAGGCCGTCGACCAGCGGCTCCAGCACGCTGTTCCCGGTCGCGGCGGCGATGGCGCGATGAAAGGCGCGGTCGGCCTCGTGCGCTGCGCCGCCCCTGACCAGCTCCGCTTTCATCTCGTCGATCGTCTCGCCGATCGCGGCGAAGTGCTGGTCCGTGGCGAGGCGGGCCGCTTCCGCGGCGATCTCGCCCTCGATCATCCGCCGGGCGGCCAGCAGTTCCAGAGGGCTCGGGCCGGCGTCGAACGCCGCCGCGGTTGCGGCGGGGACCTCGGCGCTGCCGCTCAAGGGAGCCGCGGCGGAGACGAAGATGCCCGCTCCGGTCCGGATCTCGATGAGGCCGGCGATCTCCAGCGCGACCATCGCCTCGCGCACCGTCGGCCGGCTGATGCCGAGCTTCCGGGCGAGGTCGCGCTCCGGCGGAAGACGGTCTCCCGGCCGGAACTCGCCGCGGGCGATCAGCTCGCGGATCTGCTGCGCCGCCTGCTGATACAGCCTCTGCGTTGAGATGGTCTGAAAGGGCATGCCCCAGCGTTTCCTTCCGTTCCGACGATCCCATTGGACCAGCTGATGGTCAAGTGGTAAATTGGCCTGACCAATTTTGCGGAACGGGAGGAGCAGAGCTTTGCGGATCACATCGGCGCGCGTCATCGTCACCTGTCCCGGCCGCAACTTCGTGACGCTGAAGATCGAGACCGACGCCGGCTTGAGCGGCCTCGGCGACGCGACGCTGAACGGACGCGAGCTGGCGGTCGCGTCCTATCTGACGGACCATGTCGTGCCGATGCTGATCGGCCGCGACGCGCACGCGATCGAGGACATCTGGCAGTACCTCTACAAAGGCGCGTACTGGCGGCGCGGCCCGGTGACGATGAGCGCGATCGCCGCCGTCGACACCGCGCTATGGGACATCAAGGCGAAGGCCGCCGGCCTGCCGCTCTATCAGCTTCTCGGCGGGCGATGCCGCGACGGCGTGATGGTCTACGGCCACGCCAACGGGGCCGACGTCGAGACGACCGTCGCCGAGGTGAAGCGCTATATCGCCATGGGATACAAGGCGATCCGCGCCCAGTCCGGGATCCCCGGCCTCGCCTCGACCTACGGCGTCGGCAAGGACAAGAATTTCTACGAGCCGGCCGACGCCGCGATACCGAGCGAGAATCTCTGGTCGACGGAGGCGTATCTGGACTTCGCGCCGACGCTGTTCCGCCGGCTGCGCGAGGACGTCGGGTTCGGCCCGCACCTGCTGCACGACGTGCACCACCGCCTGCGGCCGGTCGAGGCGGCGCGGCTGGGCAAGGCGCTGGAGCCGTATCGCCTGTTCTGGATGGAGGACGCCGTCCCGGCAGAGAACCAGGAGAGCTTCCGGCTGATCCGGCAGCATACGACGACGCCGCTCGCGGTCGGCGAGGTCTTCAATTCGATCCATGACTGCCGTCAGCTCATCACCGAGCAGTTGATCGACTACATCAGAACGACCGTCGTCCATGCCGGCGGGATTACGCATATGCGCCGCATCGCCGCGCTGGCCGAGCTGTACAACGTGCGCACCGGCAGCCACGGCGCGACGGACCTGTCGCCGGTCTGCATGGGCGCGGCGCTGCATTTCGACCTCAGCATCCCGAATTTTGGCATCCAGGAATATATGCGGCACACGCCGGAGACCGATGCGGTCTTCCCGCACGCCTACAGCTTCGCGGACGGCTACCTGCATCCCGGCGAGGCGCCCGGCCATGGCGTCGAGATCGACGAAGACCTCGCGGCGAAGTATCCGTACCGCCCTGCGGCGCTGCCGGTGAATCGGCTGCAGGACGGCACGATGCATGACTGGTAAGGGGCATGTCTCGTGAAACGCATATCAGGCGACGGCTTCGTGCGTGATGACGATGCAGCCGCCGCCACTACCGCAGCGGCGGCGACGCTCGACTGGTTCTTCGGCCGGGTCATGCCCGGCTTCGCCCGCCGGCTGCCGGCACCGGCCGGCGGTTATGCCGAGATGCTGACGTCGGATGGGCGGCCGATCGTCGACGATTCCTGCTCGACGCTGGTCACGGCGCGCCTCGTCTACGCCTTCAGCCATGCGCACATGCTGTCCCCTGGTCCGGCGCTCGAAGCGGCGGCGCGGCACGGCTACGACTTCCTGCTGGACCGCTGCGCCGGCGGCCGCGAGGGGCTGTTCCGGCACAAGGTCTCGCGGTCGGGCGGCGTGGCCCCGGATTCCCGCATCGACCTCTACGACCACGCGTTCGTGCTGTTCGCGCTCGCCTGGTTCTCGCGCGCCTTCGATGAACCGGAACCGGCGGAGCGCGCGGCGCAGATCTTCGAGCGGCTTCAGGCCCTGCTGCGCGACGATGGGCACGGCGGCTATCGCGAGGACGACCGCGGTTCGCTGCCCCGCCGGCAGAACCCGCACATGCATCTGCTGGAAGCCTGTCACGCGCTGCTGGAGCTGACCGGCGATCCGCTATGGCGCGACGCGAGCGAACGGCTGGTCGGCCTGTTTTCGCGACGCCTGTTCGACGCGGAAACCGGCAGCCTCGGCGAGTTCTTCACCGAGGACTGGCGGCCGGCGGCGGACGAGATCGGCCGCTGGCGCGAGCCGGGGCATCACATGGAGTGGGTGTGGCTGCTGCTGCACCATGAGAGGCTGACCGGCAATGCGCGCGTCCTGATGCCGGCGGAGCGGCTCCATGCGTTCGCGCGGCGCTTCGGGGTGAGCAACGACGGTTTGCTGATCGACGCCGTCGACCGCGACGGCGCGCCGCTCGCCCCATCCCGTCTTCTGTGGCCGCAGACGGAGGCGTTGAAGGCGGCGCTCGCCCGCGCCGAACGTCTCGGCGACCTCGGAGCGCCCGCGGAAGCCGCGCGGCTGATCCGCGCCATTTGGGAGCGCTACATCGTCGCTGACGACGGGACGTGGGTGAACCAGCTCGACGCGGACGGAGCGTGGATCGCCGGGCCGGTGCCGGTGCGCGTCCTCTACCACCTCGTGCTCGCCTTCGCCGAGGCTGCGCGGCTGCGGCACCTGTGGGCCGGGTGAAGCTTAACGGCTCGACGTCCGCAACCACTGCCGGCGCTCCCCGCATCTTGAGCCGGTGGCCCCGCGATCCTCTACAGCCAAGTCCAGAGCCTCGCACCCGCGCGTCAGAGCCGCGTCGAGGTGCCCCCTCTACCGAAGGACCGGCGCGGAAAAAAGCGACGGCAGACGCCAGTTCGTGACCCGAGTAGATCCCGCAGGCCCTGTCGAGGGCAGGGAAGCCACTCTATTCCCCCCTGCTACCGTTCCGGCCTGACCGGCTCGATGTGGACATCCGCTGAGCCATGATTGTTGAAATAAAAGGCATTGGGATAGCCTAGGCTGCGGCTCACCCAGGTAGGTAAGAGAACATCGTTGACGAAGAAGTAAGCGTCGCCGGACGTGGTCGCTGTGAACTCCGCCTCGTAGATGCCCTTCGCTGGGTCCGTCAAATGCGGTTCCAGCGGTTCAATTTGGTGGACACGGAACAGCCCTTCCCGCGGCACGATCTTTATCAGCGGCTGAAACCAACGCGCGTCGGGAGAACGGCGGAGTGGTGCCGTCAAGTTTCCCCAGAAAGACATACGGGTCGGTCCGAATCCTTCCGGGCCGGTGCTGATCGTATCGTCGCTCCATGCCTTCTTGATCGCGATCGTCACTCGCCAGCGGTTATCGCCCTTTTCGTCTGTCACGGTTCGATGCAGGTTCCAACAGGCGATCTTCGTCTCGTACTCCGTCTGATTCGACTCCGGTTGTTCGCACATTTGATTCCTAAATTCGCCCACCCAAGCTGCGAAGCGTAGCATCGACACACTCAACGAATAGACGGCCCCTACGGCGATTAGTAGGATCAAAATCCAGCCGAATAGGTTCGGCGCGACCTTCCACTTCAGATCTTGCCACTCGTGCTGATAGTGAGGTGACGTACGCAATCGACGGACCCATGCTCTCGCCGGCTGCGGAGGCGTCGTCATTCGGGGCAAGCCGAGCGAATCTTCCCAAAGATTTCGCATGTCGGTACGAATTTTACTTTCGAGACTGCTGCTGCGGAGGAGCAGCAAAGCGAGGATCAGGACAGCGACGGCAAACCGGCCGGGGGACACAGCATAGGCCGCGATCCAAGGGTGCGCGAATCCAGGAAGGAACTCCCCGATCGTCGCGATGACAGGCGTGATGAGACACTGTACTCCGGTACAGGCGGGCGGTGGATTCCACCAATGTGAAACCGGCATGGCTGCCAAATAGAGCGACACGCCGACGCTGGCGAAGTAGGTGACCCGCCTATGCCAGACCAAGTCCCAGACGCGCTCCTGGGCTGCTGCACGGGCAGCGGAGTTCGCTTCTACTGATCCGGCCTTGGTTTCCGGCCGCGGAACGACGGTGTAGGCGCCGGGAAGGACGATCGGTGCGTAGCGGTCGTTTCCTCGCACAATCCGCTGGAACACGCTCGCGTGGATCTTGACCGAGGTGAGCAGCGCGGTGAATTGTGGATTGGGGTCTTGCATAAGCAAAGTAGTTTGGTCAGGCGGATCGACGTGCGCGCTGATCTTCCGTGGCTGATAACGGTAGTAACCACCGATGCCGCGCCGGGAATCGTGCATCGGTCCGTTGACATTTGCCATCCGCCTGATTTCACTTTCGGCGGCCGGGACGAATCTCAGCCCTGCGGCCTTGGCTTCGTCCAGCATCCATTCGAGCGGGACGTACGCGAGCGCGTCGTCGGGATATCCACCTCCGACATCGGAATGCATACCGGAGAACCAAACCTGCCTCATGCGGTTCGGTTTTGTTTCGCTGCGTTCATCCCAGAGAAGCGGGTGAAACGTGTCGCGCTCATCGTCGAGTGCGAGTGCGTGACGAGCTGACTTCACGCAAGGCGACAAGTGATACCCCGGCATGGATAACGGCCAGATCCACTTGTCGATGCCACGCGTCAACTCTTCGACGGGCGTCCCGTAGGCCGCGACGGTATCCCAAGCCCCGATGAACTCGATCGCGACTTCGTCCTTGTTGTCCTCCTGGATCTTTCTATTTTTCTCTGCTGTCGTCTGCCGCTGCTTGTACGACATAAGTCCGTTGACTTTACGCCGGCGGGCGATAACGAAGTCGCGCGCATCCCGGAGTTTCTCGACAAGTTGTCCTGTGTGCTTGAAACATCGCCGGTATGAGCGATACGCATCGTGCGAGTAGGCATCGAGCTCCTCGTCGCTGGTGTCGGTTACCAGGCCTTCCTCGATGATAAACCCACCCAGCACGCGCACGGTGAAAGCGCCGCGGCTAAACCCGAAGAGATAGATTCGGTCGCCGAGTTCGTAGTTGCGGCAGATGAACTTATAAAGGTCAATAATATTACGTTTAAGACCCCATCCAAACGCCCCACCGATAAAGGCGAGCGGCTTGAAAGAGGACGTACCGACTCCGTCGTGGTAGTATGCGATTTGTCGCATATCGTCGGCCGTGGCCGAATCCGACGTATCAAGCGCTTGGTAAAGGCGCCATACGTTGGTCCTGAATAACTTCCCGGAACTATTGCCTGTACCGTCGGCAAAAACTGCGATGACTTTTGACATGCGCCCTCCCGGTGTTTGCTATCGAGTTGCAGCGGTGCTGAAGTTATACGCCGCAGAGAAGACTCGCTTGTTGAGGATTTATCGTCTGAAACAGATCATAAGCAAAATACAGATTGCGCCTTGTCGCTTTGTATCGCACTACCGTTTGTTATACCGAATGGAACAATTTTGTAAATAAATGATACAGGTCGACGATAACGCTTGTACCAGACATGTTTCTCAGAAGTTAGGTCTGGATCAAGGTACTTGGAGCGAAACCGGTGAAGAGCGCACCGCTCGTGGTACTGAGCTCCGGCGGATAAAAGTACGCACAAATCCGGCGAAAATGCTTCCGTCACACAATGACAACGGCGGCTGATCGAGGAACGGTGACCCGTGCCAAACTGCTCAAGATGACCGCGCGGTTGCGTGCGGACGTTGCCGCGCTTCGTGCCGAGAACTCCGCTCTTGAAGACGAGATCCGCCGCCCGAAAAGGGCTGCCGCTGAAGCCGAGCGGAGAGAACGAAGCCTTTTCAAACGATTTCGTGAATCTTTAAATGAGAATGCCCATTCTAATCGGACATATTCAGCTTTCATCAACGAGCCGCTTGGCCTCGCAGCGGTAGTGGGCGGCGATCACCGCCTCGTCGGGGTGGCGCCGCTCGCGCACGACGAAACGGCCGCCGACCATCACGTCGCGGATGCACGCCGCATCGCCGCCGAACACGTAAGAGTCGAGAAGGAGATCGCCGCTGCGGCCGGCGAGCCGCGGATGCGCGGCGTCGAGCACCAGGAGATCCGCGGGAGCGCCGACGGCAATTCCGTTCGAGGGCGGAGGCACGTCCGCCGGGTTCCCCCACCCAACCCTCCCCCGCGAGGGGGGAGGGCTATCGATGGCGTCCGGCCGCTTCTCCCTCCTCCCTTGCGGGGGAGGGTCGGGGTGGGGGAACCCGGCGGAAAGCTGTGTCTCCTTCGCATCCAACCCCAGCGCGCGGTTGCCGCCGGCGACGGCGGCGCGGTACAGACCGGCGCCGACCGATGCCGTGCCGGGCATCCGCAGGACGTTCCGCCGCCGCGTGACGAGGCGCTGGCCGTATTCGAGGAGGCGCAATTCCTCGGCGGCGGATACGCCGATATGGCTGTCGGAGCCGACGCCGAAACATCCGCCCTCATGCAGATACGGCTCCGCCGGAAAGATCCCGTCGCCCAAATTGGCCTCGGTGGTCGGGCACAACCCGGCAACAGCGCCGCTCCGCGCAAGCCGGCTTGTCTCCTCCAGCGTCAGGTGCGTCGCGTGGACGAGGCACCAGCGATCCGAGACCGCTTCATGGTCGAGCAGCCATTCCACCGGCCGGCGTCCGCTCCAGGCGAGGCAGTCCTCGACTTCCTTGACCTGCTCGGCGATGTGGATGTGGATCGGTCCGGCGGGGTCGAGCGCGATGAAGCCGGCGACCGCCTCGCGCAACTCTTCCGGCGTCACCGCGCGCAGCGAATGCAGCGCAAGTCCGACGCGCAGCATCGGATCATCGGCCGCGATCCCGCGCATCCGCTCGACGATCGTCATCAGGCCGTCGACCGTGTTGATGAAGCGGCGCTGTCCCTCGTCCGGCGGCAGGTCGCCGAATCCGCCGTGCGCGTACAGCGTCGGCAGCAGGGTCAGGCGGATGCCGGCCTGCCGGGCGGCTGACGCGACGCGCAGCGAGGTCTCCGCGCGGTCGGCGTAGGGTTTTCCGGCAGGGCCGTGATGCAGATAATGGAACTCGGCGACCGACGTATAGCCGGCCTTCAACATCTCGACATAGAGCTGGGCGGCGATCGCCTCGACCGCCTCGGGCGAAAGCCGGGCCAGAAAGCCGTACATCGTCCGGCGCCACGTCCAGAATCCATCCTGCTCGCTCCCGCCGCCTGGGCCGGCTCGCTCGGTAAGCCCCGCCATCGCGCGCTGGAAAGCATGGGAATGCAGGTTCGGCATGCCGGGAACCACCGGCCCCGCGGCGACCGACGAGGCGCCGGCCGGCGACGCGCCCTGCTCGATCGCCGCGATCCGCCCGCCCCCGTCGAAGCGGAGCAGCACGTCGGAGGTCCAGCCCTCCGCCGCGAGCAGGACGGACGGGCAGAACAGCGCCGTTTCGGTATTGCCGGTCACGCCTGCCGTCCCGCCGCCGCACGCTCGACGGCGAACGCCGCGAGGGTCTCGACCCAGCGCCGCAGATGCGGCCGTATACGCGCCGCACGGTCCTCGCGGAACGCGAAAGGCGGCCCGTCCTCGTCCATGTAGGTACGCTGCGACAGCTCAAGCTGCACCGCGTGCCAGCCCTCGCCCGGCCTTCCGTAGCGGCGGGTGATGTAGCCGCCCTTGAACCGGCCGTTCAGCACGCGGTCGAAACCGTCGCCGCCCGCGTCGCTTGCCACCTCGACGAGGCGCGCGGCCAGCTCCGGCGCGGCGCTCGCACCCTCGGCGGTGCCGATATTGAGGTCCGGCAGGCGCCCCTCGAAAAGCCGCGGCACGATGGAGCGGATCGAATGCGCGTCGAACAGCACGGCGACGCCGTACCGCTGGCGCATCTCCGTCAGCTCCGCCTCCAGCCGCTGGTGATAGGGACGCCAGTAGGTTTCGAGCCGCGCCCGCCGCTCGGCATCGTCCGGCTCGGCGCCGGGCCGGTACAGCTTCCGTCCGTCGAACAGCACGGAGGGACAAAGCCCGGTCGTCGCCGAGGCGTAGAGCGGCGTGTCGTCGGGCGGGCGGTTCAGGTCGATGACGTAGCGCGACGCCCTGGCGACGACGACCGACGCCCCGATCCCGTCGAGGAAGTCGTAGAGAAGCGGCAGATGCCAGTCGGTGTCGGGCAGCGCCCGCGCCTCGCC
>DASWRT010000355.1:0-6511 GCA_036403035.1 Allostellaceae bacterium
CGCCGACCGTGGCCGCAAAGATCAGCAAGGGCAGCAGTCCCATCATCGATATACCGTCCGTTCGTCACGCGTCGCGCCGGAAGCGCGCCGCGGTTCGGCACCAGGATCGGCCGTTTTCCGTTCCGCGGCAACGTTGCCGAACCTCCGTCGCGCCGCGCTCCGTCCGTCGCGGGCGCCACGCCGGGTGCTATGCTGCCTGCCGATACGGCAAAGGGAGGAGCTGACGGCATGGCCGACGATCTGACGCAGCTTTCTGCGCGTGCGGCGGCGGCGCGCATCGCCGCCGGTACGCTGACCGCGGAAGCGCTGACCCGCGCCTGCCTGGAGCGGATCGCAGCCCGCGAGCCGGTCGTGCATGCCTGGGTCCATCTCGATCCGGAGCGTGCGATCGCCGAGGCGCGGGAGCGCGACCGCACCGCGGGAGCGTCCGGCAAGGGGCTGCTGTACGGGGTTCCGATCGGCGTCAAGGACGTGATCGACACGTCGGACATGCCGTCCTGCTACGGCTCGCCGATCTACGCGGGACACCGGCCGCGCGGCGACGCCGCCTGCGTGGCGCTCGCCCGCGCCGCCGGGGCGGTTGCGCTCGGCAAGACCGTCACAACCGAGTTCGCGACCTTCACGCCCGGCCCGACGGCCAATCCGCACGACCCGGCGCATACGCCGGGCGGCTCGTCGAGCGGCTCCGCCGCGGCGGTCGCCGACTTCATGGCGCCGCTCGCCTTCGGCACGCAGACGGCCGCATCGATCGGCCGGCCCGCCTCGTTCTGCGGCATCGTCGGCTACAAGCCGACCTTCGGGCTCGTCCCGCGGTGCGGCGTCAAGACGCTCGCCGACAGTCTCGACACGGTCGGCGCGCTGGCGCGCGACGTCCGCGATGCGGCCTTCTTCATCGCGGCGCTGACCGGGCGCCCTGAACTGGTCCCGTCCGACGAACCGGGGACGGCGCCGCGGATCGGCCTCTACCGGACGCCGGAATGGGAGAAGGCGGGACCGGGCACGGTCGACGCGGTCGAACGCACGGCGGACGCGCTCCGCCGCGCCGGTGCCGACGTGGTCGAGCGGCCGGCGCCGCCGGGCTTCGAGCGCCTCGTCGAGGCGCAGATCGCGGTGATGGGATACGAGCTGCGCCGTGCGCTCGCCTGGGAGCGGATCGCACGCCACGACCTGCTGTCGCCGCAACTCCGGCAGGTCATGGCGGACGCCGAGCGGATCGACGCCGCGGCCTACGATCAGGCTCGGGCGACAGCCGCCGCGGCGCGAGCCCGGCTGGGCGACCTGTTCGCCGACTGCGACGCGCTGCTGACGCCCGCTGCCGTCGATGACGCGCCGCGCGGCCTCGGCCAGACCGGCGACCCGCTCTTCAGCCGCACCTGGACGCTGCTTGGCACCCCCTCCGTCACCGTCCCGGCCGGGCGCGGCGTAGCCGGCCTTCCAGTCGGCGTCCAGATCGTCGGCCGCCCTAATGACGATGCCCGCACGCTCGCGGCGGCGGCGTTCGTCGAGCGTGCGTTAGCGAGGTGAGAATAAAAAAGAAACTTGAATCGGAGATCGGGGGGATGATTGGGGATCGGGGAGATAAAGGCCTTCAGCTTCAATGCGAAGGGCGCAAACGATTGGCTACGTTCGCTAAGATTGGAGCTGCGCACCTTCGGCGCGCAAGCAATTAGCTTTGCGTCCTTCGCGTAGTCTTCGTGTCCTTAGCGTTAAAAGCTTTCTCTTTGATCCCCCCGATCCCCAATCATCCCCCCGATCTCCGCTTCAAGTTCTCTTCTTCTTTTCACGCCGGCGCGACGCTCAGCTCGACCGATCCCAGCCGGTCGAATGTGGTGACGACGCTGTCGCCGGGCGCGAGCGGGAACTGGCGGGTGAAGGAGCCGGTCATGATGTGGTCGCCGGCCTTGAGGTGCAGGCCGAAATCGGCGAGGCGGCGGGCGAGCCACGCGATCGAGTTCAGCGGGTTTCCGAGCACCGCGTCGCCGCGTCCCGTCGCGACGTCGACGCCGTTGATCCGCACGCGCGCCGCAATCGCCGCGAGATCGAGATCGTCGTCGAACGGCACCGGCGCGCCGACGACGAACGCCTTCTGCTGCACGTTGTCGGCGAGCGCGAGAGCGAAGTGCCGGAACAGATCGCCGCGCGTCTCGATTACCTCGATCGCGGGCCGGCAGTGATCGACGGCGCGCCGGACCGTCGCGAGGTCGGGCGGCGCGCCGCCGGCGCCGGCCGGCGGCAGGTCCCGCCCGAGCACGACGCAGACCTCGTTCTCGAAGCCGGGCCGGATCAGCTCGCGGGCGCCGAAGGCGTAGCCCGACGGCTTCCGCCCCTCCTCGAACAGGCAGCCGAACACCGGCTCGTGCACGCCGAACTGCTCCTGTATCGCCTTGGCGGTCAGCCCGACCTTCCAGCCGACCTGACGGTCGCCGGCTTCGTGCCGGCGCGCCGCGATCGCGAGCGAGACGCGGTAGCCGTCCTCGGCGCACAGGCGATCGTGCCACGCGGGCGGAAAGTAGAGTCCTTCCTGCCATGCCTGCCAGAACATTTCGGCGGCCGACGCGAAGGCGGCGGAATCGAGGGGAGCGGGCGCTTCGGATGCGCTGGCTGACGTCATCGTCGTCTCGCGTCTCCAGTCGTGGGGAAGGAAGGACGGTACGCCTCGCCCGTGCCGCGGACAAGCGGCGCCGGCTCCTCTTCACGGCGAGGGCTCGCCGTGAAGAGGGGTGATATGCAGGCAGAGCGCAAGTGCGACGCCCGGCCGGCATGTTAAGGAAAGGCATGTCATCGCCACCCGCCCAATCCGCGCGCCTCTCAGCCTCGAGTCTGGTGCTGCTCGCCGGCATTGCGCTGACGTGGGGATGCAACTGGCCGGCGCTGAAGGTCGCGCTCGGCGAGATTCCGATCGCGACTTTGCGGGCGATCTGCCTGCTCGGAGGCGGCGTTGCCTTCCTGCTGTTCGCCCGCATCGGCGGCGAGCGGCTGAGGCTGCCGGCGCGCGACGAATGGGGGCCGCTGCTGCTGGTGACGGCGTGCAACATCGTCGCGTGGCATCTCGGCACGGCGGTCGGCGTCATGCTGCTGCCGGCCGGGCGAAGCAGCATCCTTGCCTTCACGATGCCGATCTGGGCGGCGCTGTTCGACCGCGTGCTGTTCGGCAGTCGGCTCGGCCTCGCGCGGACACTCGGATTCGCGCTAGGCGGCCTGGGAATTGCCGTGCTGCTGCTGCCCGACCTCGCGGCGCTCCTGAACGCGCCGCTCGGCGTGATCGCGATGCTCGGTGCGGCCGTCGGTTGGGCGCTGGGATCGCTGCTGATGAAGCGGGTCCGCTGGCGGATCCCGCCGCAGCAGCTGACGGCATGGCAACTCCTGCTCGGCGGACTGCCCTTCGCGGCCGGGGCGCTGGCGATCGATCCGCTCGCCCGGTTGACGGCGGTGCATGCCCCGACCTGGGCCATCGTCGCCTATATCGTCGCGCTGCCGATGGTCTTCGCATACTGGGCGTGGTTCAAGCTGCTGAGGCGCCTGCCGTCGAGCGTCGCCGCGATCAGCACGCTCTGCGTGCCCGTGGTCGGACTGCTGTCGAGCGCCGCGCTGCTGCACGAGGCGATCGGCCTGCAGGAAGTCGCGGCGCTGGTGCTGGTCGGGTGCGGCGTCGCGCTCGTCCTACTGGTGCCGGCACCCGTCCCGCCGTCACCTGCCGCGGTGCCGGCGGCGCCGCGCCCGCGTCGGCACGCCGCATAATTGGCTGCGGGCGGCGATTGCATGTGCGACGCTGATACGGCAGCCTCGCAGTGCTATGAGTGACGATCCATCCCACGGCTGTTACGGACGCCGCCGGCATGCGGCCGGCCTTGCCGCTGCCGCGATGTCCTTGCTCGCAGTCTCCGGCTGTGCGTCGCAGCAGATATTGCCGCCGTTCGAGACCCAGCCGCGCGCGGCCGATGCCGCGACGCCCGATCCGCGGCAGCGGGTCGGCGTGTGCTACAGCGCGCTTTCCAGCACGCCGCAGCAGGTGCTCTCCTTGGCCCGCGAATCGTGCCCGGTCGACCAGCCGCCGCACCTCATCGCGCAGGATCTGTGGCTCACATGCCCGCTGCTGACGCCCATCCGCGCAACATTCGCCTGCGCCGACGAGGCGCCTTGAGCAGCATCTCCTCCAAAACCTGCGGCGTCGTGTAGAGTCCCGCCGGGAACGTTTTCGGATCGGCCGTCCGGCCGCATTCATCGTTTCAGGGAGATCTCGATGTACCATGCCGACCAGTCGTCGCCGCCGCGTCCGATCATCGCTCCTCTGGGGGCGCTGTATGAGCGGGTCGCGCCGCTCAGCTATCCGTTGATTCGCGTCACCGCCGGACTGCTGCTGCTGCCGCATGGCGCGCAGAAGCTGTTCGGCCTGTTCGGCGGCGACATCGGCGCGACCGCCGGGTTGTTCGCCAAGGTCGGGATTCAGCCGGCGCTGCCGCTCGCCTATCTCGTCGGCTGCGTCGAGTTCTTCGGGGGCCTGCTGATGGCGATCGGGCTGCTGACGCGCGTGGCGGCGGCCGGTGTCGTCATCATGATGGCGGTCGCCCTGCTCCAGGTGCATCTCGGAAACGGCTTCTTCTGGACCAAGCTCGGCTTCGAATACCCGCTCTTCTGGGGTCTGGTCGCGCTCGCCATCTTCCTGCGCGGCGGCGGCGAGCTTTCGGTCGATCGGGCGGTCGGCCGCGAACTCTGAACGGCGACGCCGTGCCGCGCCGCAATGACCGGAAAGGACTCGCGAACCGCCGCCGGGCTGCCCGAATCGGACAAGAAAAGAAAACCCCCGGACCTGAGGTCCGGGGGTTTGAAGATGCGCGGTGCCGAAGAATCAGGCCGGCTGAGCCATCTTCTTGTGGTGCCGGTGCGCCGACTTCTTGCTGGCCTTCTTGGCCATCTTCTTCTTGTGCTTCTTCGAAGCCGTCTGCTCGGTCTTGAACGTCTCGGCGGCGAAGACCGGAACGGTCGTCGCGACGACGAACGAGAGCAGGGCGAACGCGGAGAGAAGCGCCTTCATGAACGGAACTCCTGGATGTGCTGGAAACGTTACGGGTTTTTTGCTGAAGCGACCATTTCAGCCCGGCGAGGGCATCAAGGTTACGCGGCCGAACATATCACTTTTCCCGAGAAATGCAGCAGAATCTGGAACGCTTCGCGTGCATCCCTGGAAAGTCCCGGCGAGAGTTGCTGGCGTACAACACTCGGCCGAGCAGCAGGGATTAGCCAACAGAAAGAATAAAAATTGGTTAACGGCAAGGCGGGCAACTCGCGCCGTCTGACCGCCGCCAAGGAAGCCCGCAACGCTGCTCTACCGCTCCGACTCGCGACTGCTTGCCGCAAGCCGCACCGCCAATTCGGCAATCGAAGGCATGTCCAAGTTCGACACGGCGATCCGCAGGAACGCCTCCTGCTCCGGCCCGAACGCGCTGCCCGGAATGCACAGGACGAAGTGCTCCTGCGCGAGGCGGCGCGCGACCTCGGCGGCGGCGATCCCGGCGAAGGGATGCCGCACATAGGCGAAGAACGCCCCGGCGCTGACGATCTCGTACGGCGTCCCGGCGGCGGCGAAGGCGGAGCGCAGCGCCCCGATGCGCCCGGCGAGCGCGGCGCGATTGCCGGCCGCCCACGAATCGAGATGCCGCAGGCCGTAGAGCGCCGCCTCCTGACCGACCCGCGGCGCGCATATCGCGACGCAGTCCATCGCCTTGCCGACCTGCCGCATCAGCCGTTCTCCGGCGACCACGGCGCCGACGCGATAGCCGGTGAGCCCGAACACCTTCGAGAAGCTGTGGATCTGCACCACGGTATCCGGCCAGTCCGGCGCGGCAAGCAAGGCGTGCGGCGCCGGCGGAGCGCTGCCGGCATCGGCGCCGTCCGCCGGCGGCAGCGGAAGGAAATCCTTGTAGGTCTCGTCCAGGACGAGGGCGAGGCCGTGCGCGCGGGCAAGCGCGGCGAAGGACGCGAGGGTCTCGGGCGAATAGACCGCGCCGGTCGGGTTGTTCGGCGTGACGAGGACGATCGCCCGCGTGCGCGGCGTGATCCGCGCGGCGGCGTCGGCCGGATCGGGCACGGCGGCGCGGTCGGGCCGGAACGGCAGGTAGATGGACCGGACGCCGAGCATGTCCAGCCACATCTTGTGGTTCCAGTAATAGGGGAGCGGCAGCAGCACCTCGTCGCCGGGTCCGGCGAGGCCCATCATCGCGACAGCGAAGGCTTGGTTGCCGCCGGCCGTGATGCCGACCTGCGACGGCTCCACGCTGCCGCCATACCGCCGCGACAGCGATTCGGCAAAGGCGGCGCGCAGCGCCGGCATGCCGAGGATCTCGGTATAGAGCGCCATGTCAGGCTCGGCGAACCGGACGGCGAGATGATCGGTCAACGCGCCGGGCGGCGGCCTGTCGGGCACGGCGCGGGCGGCATCGATCAGCGCCAGCCCGGGCGGCGGCTCGCGGCCGGCGACCCAAGCGCGGATCTCGGGGATCGGCGGCTCGATGAC
>DASWRT010000356.1:0-4970 GCA_036403035.1 Allostellaceae bacterium
TTCGAGGTGTCGATGTGCAGGGACTCGTAGCACGCCGACAGGCCGTTCTTGTTGCGGTACGCCCAGTTGCCGCCGATCGTGTCGGACATCTCGAAGAAGTCGAACGGGATGCCGCGATCCTGCAACGCCTTCGCTGTCGCGAACCCGCTGCACCCGGCGCCGATGATGCAGGCCTTCGGCAGATCACTCTGTCCTTGCAAGGCTGAAGTCTTCATAAACGCCGCCTGAATCCGGAGTTGGCGGGATCGCTGGGCGCACGGTGCGGCCGACGCACACCGCAGCACGTCCCGACGCGCTCAAGGACTGGACAAGGTCTGAAGGCTGCAGCTGGTGCGAATCCTCCAACCCCATTTGCATGATAGGTTATATCTCTTTTAACAGTACCTTAATAGCATCGAATCATCGCGTCGCCAAGGACGCAAGGGCTTTGTCCCTGAACATATCTCGATTGTCCAGAACCGCGAAGTCCTACTCCTCCGCAAAACTTGAACGTGGCTCAGTCAGTATAAAGCCTAACCGTCGGCGACAGGCCGGCAACCGGCGTCACAGGAGAGTGAAGCCGCTCCGTGCGAACGGGAGAGCGCGCAGCCGCTTTCCGGTCGCGGCGTGAATGGCGTTCGCGACCGCGGGCGCCACAGGGGGAGTTGCTGGTTCGCCCACGCCGCCGATCCTTGCGCCGCTTTCGACGATGCGAACGTCGACCTGCGGCATCTGGTGGAGGCGCAGGACGGGATAGTCGTCGAAATTGGATTGCCGGACGACGCCCCCGTCAGACACGCCGATCTCGCCGAAGAAGGCGGCGGACAGCGCGAAGGCGACAGAGCCTTCCACCTGAGCCCTGATGGTATCGGGATTGACGGCGATGCCGCAGTCCAGCGCGCAGGTGAAGCGATGAAGCTTCACCGCATGGTCGGCATTGACGGAGATCTCGGCGACGCATGCGGCGATGCTGCCGAACGACCGGTGCATGGCGATGCCGCGATGCCGCCCGGATGCGGCAACGGGACCGCTCCAGCCGGCCCCGGCCGCCGCGGTCTCCAGCACGTTCCGGACACGCTTGTCGGACGCCAGGAGCGGGCGCCGGAAATCGACGGGATCCCGCCCCGCCTCATCCGCCAGCTCGTCGATGAAGGACTCGAGGAAGAAGCAGTTCTGGCTGTGGCCGACGGAGCGCCAGAAGCCGACCGGCACGCCGACCTCGCGCCGCGCATACTCGACCCGCGTGCTGCCGATGGCATAGGGGATGAAGACCAGCCCCTCGATCGACGTCGAGTCGATCTCGCCGGTCATCAGCGCCGGAGCCGTCCGCGTCAGGATCGACGGCGACGCGACGCGGGCCAGCAGGGCGCGGGGCGTGCCGTCCTCCGCGAGAACGGCGGACAGCCTCACCTTGGAGGCGGGACGATAGAAATCGTGCCGCATGTCCTCCTCGCGCGACCAGATCAGCTTGACCGGCCGTCCGGCAGCCCGCGCCGCCTGCACCGCGAACAGGACGAAATCGGTTTCGAGGCGGCGTCCGAAGCCGCCCCCGAGATATGCGTTGTGCACGGCGACATTCGCCGCCGGGATGCCGAGCAGTTCCGCGACCGCCTTCCGGGTCGGACCGGGCGCCTGCGTTCCCGCCCACACTTCCGCGCCTTGCGCCGTGACGCGGGCGGTGGCGTTCAGCGGCTCCATCGCCGCATGTGCGAGGAAGGGAACCTCGAACGCCGCGTCGATCCGCCGGGCGCCGTCCGCCGCCGCCTCTGCCGCGCCGCGAAAAACGGCGTCGACGTCGCCGGCTTCATCCACGACCGGCGCGGGCGCATCCAGGGCCTCCCTCAGGGCGGCGTCGATCGCGTCGCTGCCGCGTCCCGCCAAGGATGGCGGCTCCTCCGGCGTCCAGGCCGGCTGCAGGGCATCGAGCCCCTTCGCCGCCGCCCAGTAATCGTCGGCGAGCACGACCACCGCGCGCTCCAGCGTCACGACCCGCCGCACACCGCGGACCTGGAGCGCCGGTGCGTCGTCGACGGCCGACAGCTTCCCGCCGAAAGCCGGGCTTTGCCGAATGGCGCCGGTCAGCATTCCGGGAACCCGGACATCGATCCCGAAGATCGCCGTACCGTCGACCTTGGCCGGCGTGTCCAGCCGCGGAACCGGCTTGCCGATGATCGTCCAGGCAGCCGGCTCCTTGAGCGCGATCTTCTCCGGCGGCGCCAAGGCGGCGGCTGCGGCGGCGAGTTCGCCGTAGGCCAGGCCGCGCCCGCTCCCGACATGGACGATCCGCCCATTACGGGCCGCGCATTCCTCGACCGGGACGCCGAACGACCGGGCGCCGGCCTGCCGCAGCATCTCGCGCGCAGCCGCTCCCGCCTGCCGCAGCGGACGGAAGCCGGCCCGCACGCTGCTGCTCGATCCGGTCATCTGGGCGCCAAGCAAGTCGTTCTCGTATTCGGGGCCGACGGGCGCCGTTTCCACCCGCACCGAGCGCCAGTCCACCTCCAGTTCCTCGGCGACCAGCATCGCCATCGAGGTATGGACGCCCTGCCCCATTTCCGCCTGCGCGACGCGGATCGTGATCCGGTCGTCGGGTCCGATCAGAACCCAGGCCGTGAGGTCGACCGGCTCGGCTTCCTGCGCCCGCGCCGCCGGCAGAGGCAGCTCGATGCCGACCGCCAGGACGCCTCCCGCTGCAGCGCACCACCGGAGAAGACCACGTCTCGTCACATCCATCGCGCACCTCGCGGCGTTGCCGGCGGCAATGTCCTATACGGTCCATTGCAGGCGGCGGCCCCCGGAACGCCACCGCGGCGTCGATGCCGACGTGCAGGGCGACCCGGACTGCCCTACGCATCGCACTAGCAAATCCTCGCTCCTGTACTTAGAAAAATCCACCGGCAAAACACTTTTATGCCTGGGCTTCGCACTGTACTTCGTAGTAGATTGCAGGTTGACTTACAACCAGAAGGATGCGCTTTTGCGTGTCCTTCGACGGGAGGATGCGAGGACAGGATGCGAAAGCTCTTCGGCACTGTTTCCTTATGCTCGCTCACCGCTGCTCTGCTCTTCTGCGGACCGGCCCTGGCGGACAAGGCGCCGCAAGAACAGCAGGATGCCATCACGCATTTCCTGAAGGGAAAGCTCCCTACCGACTGGAGCGTCGTCCATATCGTCAAGGACGAGAACCTGCTGATCACCTATCTCACGATGCCCGTCCAGAAGGCTTTCGAACTCGCCTACCAGCCGGAAGACACGCGCGACATGCTGCAGAAGCTCTGCCCGCCGTCCGACCAGCCGCTCTGGTCCGTGCTCGGCCCGTCGGACATGGCGCTCGAACCGGTCGCGAACGGGAAAGGCTTCTTCCGCGTCCGCTGCAAGTCGCCGAACAAGACGTCTTCCGTCGCCGCGCCCGCGGCGCCAGGGGGCTGAGCGCGGCCCGGTTTCCCGGCGACGCGACAAGAGCTACCGGTCAGTCGTAACCGCGGTTGCCCGCCCGCTCCTTGCCCGTCTCCTCCTGCACCTCCTGATCGACCGGATGCTTTCCGCCGCCGGTCGCCGGCGGCTTATCGCCGGCGTGCGCGGCATCATCGATCGCGCCGGGTTGCTCCGCCGATCCGGCGGGATTGCCGGAAGCGGTTTCGCCGGCCGTCGCCTTGCCGCCGGCGCGGCGGTCCTGCTGTCGTTGCTCCGTCATCACCCTTCCCCGGATCTGCCCGCCGTCCCGCAGGAACGGCCCTGCCTTCGTTCAACGGGTCTCTCGTTCCGCGGTTCCTGGATTAAGTCGTCAGTGCCCGGCACCGCGTTGCGGCGGAACCGGACTTGGCGGCAGGAGCGCGGCGATGGCTGCCTCGGCGAGCTTGGCATGCGCGGCGGTCGTCGGATGGATCTCGTCCCAGAACAGGCAACCCGTGGGATCCTCCCGGCGGTCGAGGCAGGGTTCGGTGACGTTGCGGAACCCGAAGCGCTGCGGCTCGGCGAAGACCCGTTCGGACAACGCGAACAAGTCGAGGCAGCGGATCGCGACCGGCGCGGACGCATCCGCCTCGGCGGCGCGCAGAGCGCGCTCGAGCGCGGTGTTGTAGGCGATCGACAGCATGCGGACGGCACGCATCGCCTCGGGACCGGCAGCACGCACGGCCGGGGTGGCGCCGATGTCGGGCAGGTTCACGACAAAGACGTGGCGCGCGCCGGCCTGTGCGATCAGATCCGCGACGATGCGCGCCATCGTGCCTGCGGCCTGTATCACCGCGGTGCCGGGCGCCGGTTCGTACATCGCGGCGAAGATGTCGTTGGCGCCGCCGAACAGAACATGGAGGGTCCGCGCCGCATCGGCAGCGGCGTCCTCGCGCCGGTACCGTTCGAGATAAAGGCGCAGTTGCTCGCCCAGGCTCTGCGAACCGGGCGGCCCATCGATCAGCGCGCCGCCGACGGCGAAGTTGGTGCCGCCGCGGGCAGCCGGCAACAGCGCGACGCCGAAATAGCGGGCGAGCCGCTCGACCCACACCGGGCCGTTCGAGAACCGCCCGCCATTTCCGGAATCGGACAGGCTGTCGCCGAACACGACGATGCGCTCGAACGGACGCGGCGCCGGGCCGCGTCCGCCCGCGGCAAACGCCGCGCCGGACGTCGCGGCAATGTGCTCCGAGTTCACGCCGCCCGCCTCCATGATCCCGCCTCGTCGACGTCAGGGCCTGCCGCCGAACGTGGCGGCGCCACACGACCAACACCGTTTCGTCCCAATCGAGCCAGGAAAATCCGCCGTCCGCCCGTTCCGTCGATCGCGCGAGGGCGGCATGGAACCCGCTTCGCTCGTCCGCGTTCTCGCGAGGTTGACGAATCGGGAAGACCGGCATGTTGCACGTATTCGAGCAAAGGCGCCCCGCGCCCGCTTCCGCCGCATCAGCGGCATTGCACGAAAGGGAACTGGTCCTCGATGCCTACGAGACGGCGGTGCGGAACGGCGCGTCCAGTTCGGCCGCCTTCGAGGCCGC
>DASWRT010000357.1:0-12008 GCA_036403035.1 Allostellaceae bacterium
TGCGTCCGGTGTCGGCATCCTGCGTCGTGTGCTGGAGCATGAAGTCGCGGCCTTCCTCCAGCCCGAACGAGCGCAGCGTGTTGGCGAGCCCGACCTCGGCGAAGCGGCCGGCGCCGCCGGGGCTGGTGAGCGCCCGCCACACCGTGTCGAGCACCTGTCCCTTCTCGCTGACCTGCCCCTGGAGCTGCGCCACCGACTGCGTGATCTGCTCGACCTGCTTCAGCAGATGGTCGGCGGTCTCCTTGAGCTTCGCCTCGCCCTGCTTCTTCGCCTCGGCGCTCTCGCGGCGGTGATCCTCGATCAGCTTCGAGGAGAGCTGCTGCGCGGTGCCGAGGATCGCCGCCTGCGCCGCCTTCAGGCTCTCGCTCTTGAGCCGTTCGAAGTCGGCGATTCGCATCTCCATGTCGGCGAGCCGCTGCACCGCCACCGCGCGCTCGCGCTCGGCCGCGGTCTGCGCCGCGACGGCGGCGTCGCGCTCGCGCCGGCACGAATCGCGCTCCTGCGCCAGACTGTCGGCCCGCTGCTCGGCCTGCGCGAGCCGCGTCCCCGCGGCGACCATCGAGGCCTGCATCCGCGCCCGCGTCGCGAGGATGGCGGCCGTCGCCGCCAGAACCGCGAGCAGCACCGTCACGGCGATCGTCGTCACGTCCATTCCACCACCCCTCCGTCGGGCCAACCATAACAGGCGCGAGTCCAGGGGTAGTAGGAAATTGCTGCGAACAAGCTAAATACGGCGGAGGGTTGCCGCGAATTCATCGATGCGCGCGATCACGGCATCGACATCCGGCAGCCTTTCGCACGTCCGCGCGGCCGACGGGCGCAGCACGCCGTAGCCGCGCATCGCGTCGAGCATCCGGCAGAACGGCGCCCAGAACCCATCGACATCGCAAAGCAGCGTCGGCTTGTCGTGCAGGCCGACATCGTGCCACGTCATCATCTCCAGCATCTCGTCGAGCGTGCCGATGCCGCCCGGCAGCGCGACGAACAGGTCGGACAGGTCGGCCATCATCTGCTTGCGCTCGGCGAAGGTCTCGACGATCCGCAGGTCCGGGAGCCCGGTGTCGGCGCTCTCGCGCGCCATCAGCATCCGCACCATCACGCCGACCACGTCGCCGCCGGCCGCGAGGGCGGCCCGCGCCGCCTCGCCCATCAGCCCGCGCCCGCTGCCGCCGTAGACGAGACGCCAGCCGCGTTGCCCGCACGCCGTCCCGAACGCGACGGCGGCGCGGCGCGCCGGCTCCGGCAGCCCGTCCGCCGAGGCGCAGAACAGGCAAACCGAGAGCGGTCGCGTGGTGGCCGCCGTGCCCGTCGCTGCCGTCACGTCCGTCTCCCCGTCCCATCCAACGAAAATACCTCCGGGTAACGCCGCTTCGCCCCCGTCCGCAAGCGGGAAGATCGGGAAAGTTTTGTGACCGTCGCGTGCGCCGTCGCCGCTGCCCGCGGGCGGCGGCAGGGTTGACCCTTTCCCCCGGATTGCCTACATCCGAGAGGGTTTTTGGGACGATTATAGATGGCTCTGCTTCCGATCCTCACCGCGCCGGACCCCCGACTCAAGGTCAAGGCCGCGCCCGTGGCGGCGGTCGACGACAAGATCCGCCGGCTGATGGACGACATGCTCGACACGATGTACGCCGCGCCGGGCATCGGGCTCGCCGCGCCGCAGGTCGGCGTCGCCAAGCAGGTGATCGTCGTCGACGCCGCGCGCGAGGGCGAGCCGGCGCAGGCCCTGCGCATGGCCAATCCCAAGGTCGTCTGGCAGTCGGAGGAGACCGCGGTCTACAATGAGGGCTGCCTGTCGCTGCCGGAGCATTACGCCGACGTGGAGCGGCCGGCCGAGGTCAAGGTGACCTACCTCGCCTATGACGGCAGCGAGCAGGAGCTGCACGCGACCGGACTCCTCGCCACCTGCGTGCAGCACGAGATCGACCATCTCGACGGCACGCTGTTCGTCGATCACATCTCGCAGCTGAAGCGCGGCATCATCCTGCGCAAGCTCGCCAAGGCGAAGCGGTCGAAGGTCGCCGAGCCGGCCTGACCGCCCGGACACTTCGCAATGCGCCTCGCCTTCATGGGGACGCCGGATTTCGCCGTGCCGGCGCTCGAGGCGCTGATCGCGGCAGGGCACGAGGTCGCCTGCGTCTACTGCCAGCCGCCCCGCCCCGCCGGGCGCGGCCACCGCGTCCAGCCCTCTCCGGTGCAGGCCCGGGCCGAGGCGCTGGGCATCCCCGTTCGCTATCCCAGGACGCTCCGCGACCCGGCCGCGCAGGCCGAATTCGCCGCGCTCGGCCTCGACGCAGCGGTGGTCGCCGCGTACGGGCTCATCCTGCCGACGCCGGTGCTGCGGGCGCCGCGCCTCGGCTGCATCAACATCCACGCCTCGCTGCTGCCGCGCTGGCGGGGCGCCGCGCCGATCCAGCGGGCGCTGCTCGCTGGCGACGCCGAGACCGGCGTCACGATCATGCAGATGGACGAGGGGCTCGACACCGGCGCGATGCTGCGCGCCGGCCGCGTACCGATCGGGCCGCGCACGACGGCGGGCGAACTGCACGACGCGCTCGCCGCGCTGGGCGCCCGGCTCGCCGTCGAGACGCTCGCCGACCTCGATGCCGGCCGCGTCCGCCCGGAGCCGCAGCCGGCCGAGGGCGTCACCTACGCATCCAAGCTATCGCGCGACGAGGGGCGGCTCGACTGGCGCCGTCCCGCCGCCGAGCTGGAGCGGGCGGTGCGCGCCCTCAACCCGTGGCCGGGCGTCTGGTTCGAGCATGGCGGGGAGCGCATCAAGGTGCTCGCCGCCGACCTCGCGGAGGGGAAGCCCGGCGCACCGCCGGGGCGCGTGCTCGACCGGCCGGAGCTGACGATCGCCTGCGCCGACGGAAGCGCGTTGCGCCCGACCCGGTTGCAGCGGCCGGGCCGCGAGCCGGTCGACGCCGCGGCCTTCCTGCGCGGCTACGCTCTCCCGCCCGGCACCGACCTTTCCGATCCGGAGCGGCCGTGCCCCGCTACAAGCTGACCATCGAGTACGACGGCAGCGGCCTCGTCGGGTGGCAGCGGCAGCCGAACGGGCTGTCGGTGCAGGAGGCGCTGGAGATTGCCGTCGAGCGCTATTGCGGGACCGCGGTGACGGTGCACGGCGCCGGCCGGACCGACGCCGGCGTGCATGCGCTCGGCCAGACCGCGCACCTCGACCTGCCGCGCGAGGACAACCCAGAGACGATCCGCGGCGCGCTCAACTACCATCTGAAGCCGGAAGCGGTCGCGGTTCTCCTGGTCGAGCCGGCGCCGGACGATTTCGACGCGCGCCGCTGGGCGGTGGGACGCGCCTATCTCTACCGCATCCTCAACCGCCGTGCGCCGCCCGTGCTCGACCGGCAGCGCGTCTGGCATGTCGGCCCACCGCTCGATGCCGAGGCAATGCACGAGGCGGCGCAGGTCCTTGTCGGCAACCACGACTTCACGACCTTCCGCGATTCGCTCTGCCAGGCGAAATCGCCGGTGAAGACGCTCGACGCGCTGACCGTAACGCGGCGTGGCGACGAGATCCGCATCGAGGCCCGCGCCCGCTCCTTCCTGCACCATCAGGTGCGCAACATGGCCGGCACGCTGAAGCTGGTCGGGATCGGCAAATGGACCCCGGCCGACGTCGCCGCCGCGCTGGAGGCGCGCGACCGCCGCCGCGGCGGCCCGACCGCACCGCCGGACGGGTTGTATCTGGTCGGGGTCGCCTATTGAAAAGAGAGACGGCGGCGGTCCGCTCGCTCGTCGGGTGCGGTTGACTTCCGCCGCCGGGACCGTGCTAACGTCCGCCGCCGCCATCGACCGGCGCGCGGCTGGACCGTTCCGCGGAGGATCGCCGACATGCCCGACAGCACCACCACGACCACCACGAAGCCCGGCCGGCTGAAGACGCACCGCCAGAAGCAGCGCCCGCCGTTCGAATGCATCGCGCTCGTCCTGCAGGGCGGCGGCGCGCTCGGCGCCTATCAGGCCGGGGTCTACGAGGCGCTGGCCGAGGCCGGCCTCCATCCCGACTGGGTCGCCGGGATCTCGATCGGCGCGATCAACTCGGCGCTGATCGCCGGCAACCCGCCGGAGACGCGCGTCGACCGGCTGCGCGAGTTCTGGGAGGGGATCACCGCGAACCCGCATCTCGGCTGGGCCGACGGCGTGGAGACGCTGCTGGCGAAAGGCGACATGGCGCGCTCCTTCTTCAACCAGATCGCCGCCAACTTCGCGCTGATGACCGGCGCGCCCGGCTTCTTCACTCCGCGCGTCCCGAACCCGTTCCTGCATCCGTCCGGCACGCCGGAGGCGACCAGCTTCTACGACACCGGCCATCTCAAGGCGACGCTGGAGCGGCTGGTCGATTTCGACCGCATCAACTACGACGGGACGCGGCTCAGCCTCGGCGCGGTCAACGTGCGGACCGGGAACTTCGTCTATTTCGACACGACGACGCACACGATCGGCCCCGAGCACGTGATGGCCAGCGGCTCGCTGCCGCCCGGCTTCCCGGCCGTCGAGATCGAGGGTGAATTCTACTGGGACGGCGGGCTCGTCTCGAATACGCCGCTGCAATGGGTCGTCGAGGCCGGGCCGCGTCAGGACACGCTGGCGTTCCAGGTCGATCTGTGGAGCGCACGCGGCGACCTTCCCGCCAACCTCGCCGAGGTCGCGACGCGGCAGAAGGAGATCCAGTATTCGAGCCGGACCCGCGCCAACACCGACCAGTTCAAGCGCGTGCAGCGGATTCGCTGCGCGCTTGCCAATCTCCTGGAGAAGCTGCCGCCGGAACTCCGGAGCAGCCAGGAAGCCCGGCTGCTGAGCCGGGTTGCCGACCACAAGGTCTACAGCATCATCCAGCTGATCTACCGCTCGAAGCACTACGAGGGCCACTCGAAGGACTACGAGTTCTCGCGGCTCACGATGGAGGAGCACTGGCGCGCGGGCTATCACGACGCGGTGCGCACGCTGCGCCATCCGGAGGTGCTGGAGCGTCCGGACAACCTCGAAGGCGTCTTCACCTTCGACCTTGCCGAGCAGGGGCGGGAATGATCACCTGACCGGGACAGGACGGGCTGCAACGACGCGCGGCCGTTCGGAGCGCAAGCCGCACTATGTATATTTCCGTTCCCGGCCGCGAAATGCCCCGCGGGACGAACCTCAAGTCCGAACCTGTCCCGATCCGATAGCGACCTCAGAAGAAGGGAGACCACAATGTCAGTGAATGTCCTCTACCGCACGAGCGCCACCGCGACCGGTGGCCGCGACGGCCGCGCCGCCACCAAGGACGGCAGCTTCGAGGTCAAGCTGGCCACGCCGAAGGAGCTTGGCGGCGCAGGCGGTCCCGGCAACAACCCGGAGCAACTCTTCGCGGCCGGCTATGCCGCCTGCTTCATCGGCGCCATGAAGTTCGTCGCCTCGCAGGGCGGGCCGAAGGTCCCGGCGGATACGGCGGTAACCGCGACCGTCGGCATCGGGCCACGCTCGGAAGGCGGGTTCGGCCTCGACATCGCGCTTGAGATCTCGGTGCCGGGACTGCCCCGTCCCGAAGCGGAGACGCTGGTGGAGAAGGCCCATCAGGTCTGCCCGTACTCCAACGCGACCCGCAACAACGTCGCCGTGCGCCTCAATATCGTCTGATACCGTCGGATGTCCCAGGCGGTTCGACCGGCGCGGAGATCTCCTGCGCCGGCGGGCCGCCGTATTTTCAGAGTCCGCTCCAGCCGCCGACGAGGCGCGTCACCATTTCGAACCCGAGGATCGACACGGCCGCGACCCACAGGCAGCTGAGCAGGCCGAGCCCCAGCCCGGCGAGGATCGCACGCCCGTCGTCCTCCATCATCGCCAACCCGATCAGGCTGAGCGCCACCGCCACCGGGCCGTTGCATAACGGGATCGGCAGGGCGAGCACGACGCTGAGCACGGCGAGGCCGAGCCCGAGGAAGCGCGATCCGCGATGGCCGGTGAGCCAGATCGGCCGCGGCCGCAGCCAGCGCTCTGTGCGGATCAGCGGCGGAGTCGCCTTTGCGACGAAGCCGGAAAAGGCGGTGCCCGAGATCGAGCGGCGCAGCAGCCAACCCGGCAGATGCGGCTCATGCCAGCCAAGCACGATCTGCACGGTGAGCACGAGCATCGGCAGCGCGAATATCAACGAGAAGCCCGGGATCGCCGGCCCCGGCACCGCGTTGGGCAGCGCCAGCAGCAGGATCCAAAGACCGAAACCGCGTTCGCCGAGCGCCGCCGCGAGATCGCCGAGCGCGATCCGCGATCCGCGCGGGTTCCGTGCAAGGGCGGCCAGGATCTCCGAGGTACGCAACGTTGCCTGCGATGCCGAGGCCTCCGCAGCGTCGACCGATGCGCGGGCGGCGGCGGCGGTGGTCTCAGCAGACATGGAGCGCGATGTTGACGAAGGCGGCGTCCAGGACGGACGCCAGCAGGACGACCGCCGTCGCGACGAGCCCGGCGGCATTGAAGGCGGCCCGCGCGATGAACCACTGGTAGGCGAGGACGGCGATCTGGGCGACCAGCATCACCGTCATCCCGCCGGCCGGCGGCAGCAGCCCTGACCCGGCGATCCCGGTCGTCGCCAGCAGGAACGCCGCCTGGAGCACCTGCGACCAATTGTAGACGGTGACGAAGCCGATCGCCTCCGCCTCCCGGCCGACCCGGCTCGCCACCGAGATCACGATCAGCGGCAGCGCGGCCCAGTCGGCGACATAGGCGATCGACTGCGACAGCACGAGGCAGCCGAACCCCGACCGCCATTGCTCGTCCGTCGCGCCGATCGGCAGCATCAGCAGGAAGATCGGATAGACGATCAGGGCCGCCGCGAAGGAGCGGCGGCAGCCCTCGACCGTCGGATCGAAAAAGGCGAGGCCGCTGCGGTCGAAATGCGCCAGCCGGTAGGCGCCATAGAGCGCGTGGGAGACTTCGCTCAGCGTCGGCATCGTCTCAGTCGGCGGCGGAGGTGGCGGCGGACGACGTTGATGCCGCAACGCCGAAATAAAGGTCGAGCGCCGCCTTGTAGATGTCGGCGAGCGCGACGATGTCGGCGATGTCGACTCGTTCGTCGACCTTGTGCATGGTCAGGCCGACCAGCCCGAACTCGGCGGTCGGACACAGCCGGCGGATGAAGCGCGCATCCGAGGTGCCGCCCGTCGTGCTGAACTCGGGACGCCGCGACGTCACCCGCTCGATCGCCTGCGCCAGGACGGCGCTGACCGCTCCCGGCGGCGTCAGAAAGGATTCGCCGCTGACGGCGATCTCCAGGTCGTAGCGCCCGCCGGCCGCCGCCGCGTCGAGCCGCTCCCGGATCCATGCAACCAGCGTCTCGCTGGTCCAAACATCGTTGAAGCGGGCGTTGAACACCGCCTTCGCCTCGGCCGGGATCACGTTCGATGCCGGATTGCCGACGTCGATCGTCGAGACTTGCAGCGTCGAGGGCTGGAAATGGGCGCTGCCGCCGTCCAGAGGCTCGGACGTGAGCGCGTGCAGCATCGCGACGATGCGGTGCACGGGGTTGTCGGCGAGGTGCGGGTAGGCGGTGTGGCCCTGCGTCCCGTGGACGGTGAGCCGTCCGGTGAGGCTGCCGCGCCGGCCGATCTTCACCATGTCGCCGAGATCCCGCGCGTTGGTCGGCTCGCCGACGATGCAGACGTCGAGCCGCTCGCCGCGTACCTCCAGCCACTCGACGACCTTCTTTGTGCCGTTGATCGACACGCCTTCCTCGTCGCCGGTGATCAGCAGGCTGATCGAGCCCGGCGGGTCGTCGCCTTGCTCGGCGACGAAGCGCGCCGCAGCGGCGGCGAAGGCGGCGATCGCGCCCTTCATGTCGACGGCGCCGCGCCCATAGAGCTGCCCGTCGATCAGCCGCGCCTCGAACGGGTCCGCGGTCCAGGACTGCGGATTGCCCGGCGGCACCACGTCGGTGTGTCCGGCAAAGCAGAAATTGCGCCCGCCGGCGCCCCAGCGCGCGTAGAGATTCACCACGTCGTCGGTGCCGGGCTCGGAGAAGACCAGCTTGTGGCAGGCGAAGCCCAGCCTTTCAAGCAGCCCGGCCAGGAGGTCGATCGCCCCCTCGTCGCGCGGCGTGACGCTCGGCCGCCGGATCAGGTCGCGGGTTAGCGCCACCGGGTCGACCGCGACCGCTGCCGGCTCGGGCGCGCGGGACGGCATCAGTCGCGCAGCAGCTCGTTGATCGAGGTCTTGGAACGGGTCTTCTCGTCGACCCGCTTGACGATCACCGCACAGTAGAGGCTGGGGCCGGGGCTGCCGTCGGGGAGCGGCTTGCCCGGCAGGCTGCCGGGCACGACCACGGAATAGGCGGGGATGCGGCCGACATGGACCTCGCCGGTGGTGCGGTCGACGATCCGCGTCGACGCGCCGACGAAGACGCCCATCGACAGCACCGACCCCGTCTCGACGACGACGCCCTCGGCGACCTCGCTGCGTGCGCCGATGAAGCAACGGTCCTCGATGATCACGGGACCGGCTTGAAGCGGCTCCAGCACGCCGCCAATCCCGGCGCCGCCGGAGATGTGGCAGTCCTTGCCGATCTGCGCGCAGGAGCCGACCGTCGCCCAGGTATCGACCATCGTGCCGCTGTCGACGTAGGCGCCGACATTGACGAAGCTCGGCATCAGCACGACGCCCGGCGCGATGTAGGCCGAACGGCGGACGACGGCGGTCGGCACGGCGCGGAACCCGGCCTCGCGAAAACGGTTCTCTCCCCAGCCGTCGAACTTCGACGGCACCTTGTCCCACCAGGACGCGCCGCCGGGGCCGCCGGAGATCGGCGCCATGTCGTTGAGGCGGAACGACAGCAGCACCGCCTTCTTGAGCCATTGGTTGACGTGCCAGGACCCGTCCGCCGCCCGCTTCTCGGCGACGCGGAGCCGGCCGGCATCGAGTTCGCCGAGCGCGGCGTCGACGGCGTCCCGTACCTCGCCCTTGGTGCCGGGGCCGATGCCGTCACGGCTCTCCCAGGCGGCGTCGATGGTCGCGGCAAGATCGGCGGCGTTGCTCATGGCGGGCGGCATCGGCTCGGTTGGGGGGTGGGCGGAACATGCGTCCTGGCATCCGGGCTGTCAACCGGGCGGGCGGAAGATTGGCGGATTTGCAATCGTACCGCGTCAGCGGACCGGCAAGGTCGCCGCGGCGGCGGCCGCACGCCGCGCCCCGGCGATCCGCGTCAGGAACGGCGCCAGATCGTCGACGACATGATGGACGTAGGGCGCGTCGGCGCCCTCCGCCGCCCAATCGGCGTCGCCGCGCACCCAAACCGTGGTCATGCCCAGCGCCGCGGCGGGCGCCAGATTCTTCGCCATGTCCTCGACCATCGCCGCACGCGCGGGATCGATCGCGAACCGCCGGATCAGGGTGTCGTACCCTGCCGGGTCGGGCTTCGGCACGTACCCCGCCGCCTCGATGTCGAAGATGCCGCTGAAATGCGCGTCGAGCCCGAGATGGCCGAGGATGTTCTCGGCGTGCCGCACGGAGCCGTTCGTGAAGACCACCTTCCGGCCGGGCAGGGCAGCGAGAGCCGTCCCGAGCGCATGATCGCGCGCGATCGCCGACAGGTCGAGCGTATGCACGTATTCCATGAACGCCTGCGGGGCGATCCCGTGTTCGGTCATCAACCCGCGCAGCGTCGTGCCGTGCGCCAGGAACAGTTCCCGCCGGATACGCACCGCCTCGTCCAGGCCGACGCCGAAATGCGCGGCGATGAACTCGCCCATGCGCCGGTGAATCTGATCGAAGATCCGGCAGGACGCGGGATAGAGCGTGTTGTCGAGATCGAACACCCACGTCTCGATCTCGTCGAGCGGGCGGGGCGGGGGCGGCGAGGCCGAGGTGGCGGGTGCTGCAGGCTCAGGCATGATGCGAAGGTGGCGCGGCCGGAGGCCGATGGCAAGCCGTGGGATGCACGGAACGGTTGCGCGTCCGCGTGGATCGGATGGGCGAGGGATTTCCGGTTCGGCGTTCGATTTGACGAGTCGCTGACCACGGAGGAGCATCTCGCTTTCCCGGCAATCCACGAGAAATGGATGCCGTCAGGTCATCCTGTCATCCGGGCCGACGAGGTGAATCGGCTTTTCGCCGATGAGCGCTCTTCGGCAGTTCGCGACCGCGCGACGGAGGGCTACCTTGCTCGCGCCGGCGACGGATGCCGAGTTGTGCGGCGACGCGATGACATTGCTCAGATGAAAGAACGGCCGATCCACCCGGAACTGCCCATGGCGGATAGGCTCGATCCACCATGCGTCGATGCAAGCCGTAAATCCCGGATTCGCCTTCAGATGCTCGTAGAGGGCCGTCTCGTCCACGATCTCGCCACGGGCGAGATTGACCAGGATCGCATCGCTCTTCATCAACGACAGCTCGCGTGCGCCGATCAGGTTATGTGTCGACGGCGTCAGCGGGATGCTGACGACGAGCACGTCCGACGCGGCCAGCAACTCGTCGATCCGATCCGGCGTGCCGATCCAATCGACGGGTTCATCGGTAGCGCCGCGCCGGTTCACCGCATGGATGCGCATCCCCAGACCGCGCATGAGCCGGGCCGTCGCGACGCCGATGCCGCCGAAACCGAGCACGCCGCAGATCCCGCCGGCGAGCATTCGGTTGGGCGTAAATTGATTGAATTCCCCCTTCGACAGATTCGCGTGCTCGGTGAAGAGGCGCTTAGCCGCCGCCAGGGCCATCGCCACGGCATGCTCGGCCATCGGCTCCGCATAGGCACCACCGTTCGCCGCCACCGGCAATTCGAGCGGCAAGCCGCGAAGCGGGATGAAGTCGACGCCTGCGGACATAAACTGCAGCAGCCGCGCGCCTCGAAGGAGGGCCAGTTCCTCCGGTCGGAGGTCGCGGGCCGTGTTTCTCGCCAGCACGGCGCCGGCATTGCGCAGTACCTCTGCCCGCGCTTCGGGAGCGACTTCGGTGAGGAAGACGGTATCGGCGACGCCGTCAAGCGCGTCGGCGATGACCGCGCGGCTCTGCTCATCAACCCTGAATGTCACGACCAGCGAGCTTGGCGTCATTCTGCTTCCTTGCCGGATGCGGCGTACATTCGCGCGATTGCAGATACCCACTCTATCCCACTTTATAATGACGGACCTGCGGAACTCCGCTTCCACCCCTGCTGCCGAACCGGATGCAGGCGGAATCAGGATCTTGGCTCGTGGAGGCCACGTCGTCACACGGCTGCAACCGGATTGCCTGCCGGGCGATCGCGGGCTGGGCGTGCGGGACCGACAGCATCCCGGCGCGGTACCGGCTGCGCCCGCGGGCAGCCATCGATTGCGGCGGCGATGCCGCGGAACACGCTCAATAACGGTGTATCGACAATTGACAATTCAACGGCGGAGCGACAAGGCGAGGAGTTGCGCGCCGATACCCAACTGCACAATGCGCCCGCATTGTGGGCTAAGCGGTGGCTTGACATACCAGCAGGGCTAGAGAAAACTGACGCGCACAAACACGCGAAGATTGAGGCGCCGCGGGGCGGCGTGCGACCTCGTCAAGCTGGTCGGAAAAGAAAATGTGAGGCGGCAGTGTCTGATACAGAGACGGAAGTCGAACCCCAGTACGACGTCGTCGTCAATGACGAAGAGCAATACTCGATTTGGCCTGCCGGTAAGGCCATTCCAAATGGATGGCGCTCGGTGGGGAGCAGGGGAGACAAATCGTCCTGCCTCGCTTACATCAAGGAAGTGTGGACGGACATGCGTCCGCTTTCCTTGAGAAGGAAGATGGAAGCCGGCGGGGCTTGATGCCCTGAGGGACTTGTCAGGGGACAACCTTCTCACCGCAGAGGACGCGGAGAACCGCTGATGTACGCGGAGATATGATTTCTCGCGGGCCGCAGGCGTGCAGCCGATCGCTCTGCGGATCTCCGCGTCTCCTCCGCGCGCTCTGCGGTAAAGGGGGCTTCTGTATTTGCTCATCCCCTTAGAGCCTATCCCAGTAGGCCGCCGTGGTCTGCGTTGCGCTCCGACGCCCGGCGGTTA
>DASWRT010000358.1:0-13175 GCA_036403035.1 Allostellaceae bacterium
TGCGATCGTCCTCGGTGCTGCGGCCGGCGGCGCCTTCCCGCAATGGAACTCGAATGCGCCGGGCTGCCGCCGCGCCAGGAGCGGCGATCCGGCGGCGAAGCCGCGGACCCAGGCGTCACTCGCCGTTTCCGGCGGCGACGGAGAGCACTGGTTCCTGATCAACGCATCGCCCGATCTCCGTGCCCAGATCGAGGCCACGCCGATGCTCCATCCGCGGCACGGGCTGCGCTCCTCGCCGATTGCCGGCGTCGTTCTGACCGGCGCCGACGTCGATGCGATCGCCGGCCTGCTGACGATGCGCGAGCGCCACGTCTTCGCGCTTTATGCGGCCGAGCGCGTGCAGGCGGTGATCGACGCGAACCCGATCTTCGGCGTGCTCTCGCCGGACTGCGTGCGCCGCCGCACGCTGCCGCTCGGCGAGCGGATTGCGCTGTGCGGCGCGGACGGCGAGCCTGCCGGCTTTGAGGTCGAGTCCTTCGCCGTTCCCGGCAAGGTGCCGCTCTATCTCGAAGGCGCCGGCTTCGATCCGGCCGCCACCGGCCTGGAAACCGGCGACACGATCGGTCTGGAGATCGCCGAGCCGGCGACCGGAGCCCGCCTGTTCTACATCCCCGGCTGCGCGCGGATGACACCGGCGCTCGCCGACCGGCTGCGCGGTGCGCCGCTCGTCCTCTTTGACGGGACGCTCTGGACCGACGACGAGATGATCCGCGGCGGCCTCGGGCCGAAGACCGGACGCCGCATGGGGCACATGAGCGTGTCCGGCGAGGACGGCACGATCGCCGCCTTCCGCGACCTCGGCGTGCGCCGCAAGATCCTGATCCACATCAACAACTCGAACCCGATCCTGATCGAGGACTCGCCGGAGCATGCCGCGGTGCGCGAAGCCGGCTGGGAAGTCTCCTACGACGGGATGGAACTCGCGCTCTAAGGCAACGCCGAAAGACGGCGGCGGCTCACGCCTCCACGGTTTCGGTATCGGCGGTAGCCGGTTCCGAAGGCGCCTGCGCGGCCGATGCCGCGGCCTCTGCGAGGAGCCATGCGCGGAAGCTCGCGACGCGCGGCGTTTCCGCCGTCACGTCGCGGCAGACGAGGTAATAGGCGCCGTCGCGCGGCAGGCTCGTCGGGAAGGGCTGGACGAGGCGGCCTGCCGCAAGCTCTTCCGAGATCAGCGCCGGGTCGACGACGGCGACGCCGAGCCCGTCGAGCGCGGCCTGGATCACGAAGTTGCGCGTCTCGAACACCGGCCCGACCGACGGGTCGACCTCGTGTATGCCGGCGGCGTGCAGCCATACCCGCCAGTCGTCCGGCCGCAGCCGCGCGTGCAGCAGCTTGTGCCGCTTCAGGTCGGCAGGCGTGCGCAGCGGCCGCTCGACCGTCGCGAGGCCGGGATGGCAGACCGGAATGAGCCGCTCCGCGAACAGCGGGTCGGCGTGCAGCCCCGGCCATGCGCCGCTGCCGAAGCGGATCGCGCAGTCGAAGCCCTCGCGCTCCAGATCGACGAGGCGCACCGCGGCCGAGATCCGGACCTCGATGTCCGGATGCGCCGCCTGGAACCGGTGCAGCCGCGGGATGAACCAGCGCATCGCGAAGGTCGAGAGCATGCTGACGATGAGGATGCCGGACGGGCGCCGCGCCTCGAACTGCGCGACCGCCCGTGCGACGCGGTCGAAGCCCTCGCTAAGTCCCGGCAGCAGCCGCCGTCCGTCTTCCGACAGCTCGATGCCGCGCCCGGTGCGCCGGAACAGCGACGCGCCGAGCAGCCGTTCGAGCTGGCGGATCTGGTGGCTGACCGCGGATTGCGTGACGCTCAGCTCCTCGGCGGCCTCCTTGAAGCTCAAGTGGCGGGCCGCCGCCTCGAACGCCCGCAGGGCGTTGAGCGGCGGCAGACGGCGCGACGGCGGCGTTTCGCTCATGAGAATCTCTCACCTCCCCGGAGCGCAGATAAGCCGGTTGGGAAGACGCGAGGCAAGTCTCATCCGTCCGCAGGCGATTCGCCCGCCAGCATCAGTGCTGGCGGCCGGCGATCCGCGCCAGCGCCGTGCCGTCGACGTTGCCGCCGCTGACGCCGCCGCCGGCCTCGCTGCCGGTTTGAAGGCGCACGCTATTCCGCGGCTGCCGCCTTCGGGCGCGGGCCGTAATCCTTGAACTTTTCGACGACGCGCTGGACCTCGTCGTCGGGGAGACAGACCGGGCCGCCGAGCTGCAACGTCAGGATGTACTGGTGCGCCAGCGTCTCGATCTCGACCGCGATCCACATCGCCCGCGTCAGCGTCGGGCCGATCGCGATCAGGCCGTGATTGGCGAGGAGGCAGGCCGAACGGTCCTCCAGCGCCTTCAGGGCGTTCGCCGACAGCTCGGGCGTGCCGTAGGTCGCGTAGGGGGCGCAGCGGATCGACGGGCCGCCGGCCGCCGCGATCATGTAGTGCACCGCCGGGATCTCCTGGCGGCGGATTGCCAGCGCGGTGCAGTAGGTCGGATGCGCGTGCACGACAGCGTTGACCTCGGGCCGCGACGTGAGGATGTCGAGGTGGAACCGCCACTCGGAGGACGGGCGGAGAGGATGGCTCCAGCTCCCGTCCATCCGCATCGGCACGATGTCCTCGGGCTCCAGCTCGTCATACGGGACGCCGCTCGGCGTGATCAGCAGCCCGTCCGGTATCCGCACGCTGATGTTGCCGGAGGTGCCCTGGTTGAGGCCCAGCTCGTTCATCTTCCGGCTCTGCGCGATGATCTCGCGCCGCAGCGCTCCCAGCTCGTCCATGTCGCCCCGTCCGTCCCCGTTCTCTCAGCCACTCTCGCCGCCGGACCGGTTCCGGTCAACCGACCGGCGGGCGGAGCGTGCGGAGCGCCGGTCACGCCGGCCGCGCGATGCGGTATGGTCCGCCCCGGCGGTACGGCATGGCGGCAACGGAGGCGAAGAACATGGATCCGCGCTGGCTCGTCTGGGCGAAGGCGTTGCAGGCGATCTCTCAGACCGGGCTCACCTATGGCGGCGACAAGTTCGACGTCGAGCGCTACGAGGCCGTCCGCCGGATCGCCGCCGAGATCATGGCGGCAGGCGGCGGAGACGCCGCCGACACGGCGGTCGAGACGATCCTCGACTTCTTCCGCGGGCAGAGCGGCTATGCGACGCCGAAGGTCGACGTGCGCGGCGCCGTCTTCCGCGGCGACCGCGTCCTGCTGGTGCGCGAGGAGACGGATGGGCGCTGGGCGCTCCCCGGCGGCTGGGCGGACGTGAACCAGTCGGCCGCCGAATGCGTCGTCCGCGAGGTCGCCGAGGAGGCAGGACTTGGAGTGACGGCCGTTAAGCTTGCGGCGGTATACGACCGCGGCAGATACCCGCACGTCCCGCTGCTCCCCTTCCACGTCTACAAATTGTTCTTCATCTGCCGCGAGGACGAAGGCGGGGACCGTGCCGACGCTATGCCGCCGGCCGGGGCGGAGACGACGGAGGCGCGGTTCTTCGCGGAGGACGCGCTGCCGGACCTGTCGATGGGGCGCGTACTCGACTGGCAGATCCATCGCATGTTCCTGCACCACCGGGAGCCGGCGCGGCCGACGGACTTCGATTGACGGCGAAGAGGAGGGGTGACGTGGCGGATCGCTCGACGTCGGATGATGAAGCGGCGGCGGCCGAGGCGGTGCCGGCGCTGCGCTGCGCGATCGTGCCGGTGACGCCGTTTCAGCAGAACTGCTCGGTGATCTGGTGCGCCGAGACCGGCAGGGGCGCCGTCGTCGATCCGGGCGGCGATCTCGATCGGGTTCTGGCGGCGGCGCGGACCTACGGGGTCACGATCGAGAAGATCCTGGTGACGCACGCGCATCTCGACCATGCGGGGGCGACCGCCGACCTCAAGGCGCGGCTCACCGGCAACGGCGGCGGCGTCGCCGTGCCGATCGAGGGGCCGCAGCGCGAGGACCAGTTCTGGATCGACCGGATCGAGGCGCAGGGCGCGCAGTACGGCATGGGCTGGTGCCGGCCTTTCGTGCCGGACCGCTGGCTGGAGGACGGCGACACCGTCACTGTCGGTGCGCAGACGCTGGAGGTCTATCACTGTCCCGGCCATACGCCGGGGCATCTCGTGTTCTTCCACCGCGGCGTCCGGCTGGCGCTGGTCGGCGACGTGCTGTTTCAGGGCTCGATCGGGCGCACCGACTTCCCGCGCGGCGACCATGCGACGCTGATCCGCTCGATCACCGGAAAGCTCTGGCCGCTCGGCGGCGACGTGACCTTCGTGCCGGGACACGGCTCGCCGTCGACCTTCGGCGCCGAGCGCCGGAGCAATCCGTTCGTCGGCGACCGGGTGCTGCGCCGCGGCGGCTTCCCGGGATAGGCGTCGAGCCCGCGCGCCGCGTGAGGGCGAACGGAATGTACCGCGCGATGGGACGATATGCGCCGCCGCGCCGTTTCATTTCAGCGAGAGCGCACTATATCTGGTGGATCAACGACATTGAGGTGAGCATGAAAGAGCCGCAGGCGATGAGCCTCGAGGAGATTCGCGCGGATTTGCAGCGCGTCGGCGTCACCCCGCGTTACATAAGCTTCGTGCTGCGCGAGCTGGCCGCCGTCGAGGAGCGGATCAACCGCGCCGAGGGCGCTAGTGGGAGGCGCGCCGGCGACAAGCCGCAGTACGATGTCATGACCGCGCACCTGAACGTATTGCGTCAGCACGGCATGACCAACCGCGACATGACCCTGAACCGCAAGGGCCAGCTTTTCGTCGAACTGGCCAACCGCGAAATCCAGGAAGAGAATAACGAGGCCGCCTGAAAGGACGGCATCTCTTCCTGATCGGACGAACCAACATGGCCCGCGCCGGGATCCCCGCGCGGGCCGTGTTCATTTTGGGCGAATTCGGGTCAAATGGTCAGGCGCTGCCGCTGGCCCACTTCCGGAATTCGGCGGCGATGTCGGCGACCGCCGCTTCGTAGATCCGCCGCCCCGCCTCGGGCGTCGCCAGGCCGGGATTGGAGCCGATACGCCCATCGGGAAAGCGATGCCGGTAGTTGGCGGCGTCCGTGAAGCCGCCTTGCGGCGCGATCGGCGGGTCGAGCGCCGCTTCCTTGATCGTCTCCGGATGGAGGAACTGCGTCACGGCGACCTCGGATGGCGTCGCATGGCTGCCTTCGGCGATGCCGTAAAGCTCCTTCGAGAGGGCATGGACGGTCGGCGTCTGCCACCAGTTCTTCAGGCGGCACTCGACAGCCGGCGCGGCATTGGCGCTGGCGCCGGCCCGCAGGCTGCGTTCGGCATAGATCTCGGAGAAGGCCGCGGTGACCGTCGCGATGTTGCCGCCATGGCCGTTGATGAAGAAGAACCGCTCGAATCCGTGGCGGGCGAGCGACTCGACGACGTCGCGGATCATCGCGATCAGCGTGCTGGGGCGCAGGGTAATCGAGCCGGCGAAGCCGAGATGGTGCTGCGCCATGCCGATAGCGAGCGTCGGCGCGACGATGACGTCCTCGGCCTCGCCGACGCCCAGCGCCACCTGTTCGGCGCTGATCGCGTCGGTGCCGATGAGGCCGGTCGGCCCGTGCTGCTCGGTCGAGCCGATCGGCACGATGATCGAGCGCTTCTCGCGGAGATACTCTTCCACCTCCGGCCATGTCATGTGCTGCAAGCGCATCGCGCCTCCGCCTCCTTGTTCGCCGCCTTCGTCGTGGCAGGATTGTCGGCGAAGGCGCGCCCACGGATCAATCGACAGGGTCGCGTCAAACCCTCACGATGTTCAACTCGCGCAGTACCTCGACTTCCTGGATCTTCTCCTGGAGCCGGTGCTTCACGAGATCGCCGATGCTGATCATGCCGACGAGGTGCTCGCCTTCGATCACCGGCAGATGGCGGATCCGATGCACCGTCATGACGGCCATCATCTTGTTGATCAGGTCGTCCGGCGTGCAGGTGATGACGTCCGGGCTCATCAGTTCCCTGACCGGCTGTTGCAGGACGCCCGGGCCGGATTCGGCGATGCCGCGGATCACGTCGCGCTCGGAGAGGATCCCCGCCAGTTCGCCGCGCAGCCCGCGCACGATGAGCGCACCGACACGTTTCTTGCAGAGAAGCTGTGCGGCCTCCTCGACCGTGTGGTTGGCGAGGATCGTGTAGACCTCATGTCCCTTGAGGCGGAGTATGTCGGCGATTCGCATGGCTGCTGTCTCCTGCAGATCGGAGCGCCAGCGCGCCCGGAGAGGCGGTAGCGCGGCCGGCACATTCATTAATGATGGGGCCGCTGCGGCGGACCCGTTAATGAAATCTCTGCAATGATCGCCGTATGCGCGGCATGATCCGGCAATAGCGGGCATGTCCCTCGTTTTCAGGTCCACGGCCGTTGTCCGGCCTAAATTGCCGCTTGCGGCGGCAACGCCGTGCGCTCCCATCGCCGATCCTGTGTCTTTATTGGGAACCCGCGCCGAAGTACGGCGGTAAGGCCAGCTTCCGCTGCACGCGGATATTGCAATGCAGCATCGGCGTCGTGATATCCTCGTTCCGATGATGCAGCCCGATCTCGAACCCCGCTTTCTCGAACCGGACGGTTTTGCGTGGGGCCGGTTCCAGGCGGGCGACGGGACCTCGCTGCGCTGGGGCCGGCTCGATGCGGCGGCGCAAGCTGCCCCGGCGGAGCCGCGTGCACACTGCGTCATGGTCACCGGCTTTAAGGAATACATCGAGAAATATTTCGAGACGGTAAGCGACCTTGCGGCGCGCGGGCTCACCGTCTGGTGTCTCGACTGGCGTGGACAGGGCGGGTCGGACCGTCCGCGCATCGCGCCGTCCCGCCCCCGCGCACGGGATTACGACCGCGATGCCGGCGACCTTGCGGCCTTCGCCGCGGCGATGCTGCCGCCGGGCGCGCTGCGCGTGCTGATTGCGCACTCGATGGGCGGCGCCTCCGCCTTGCTGTGCCTCAAGCATCATCCGCATCTGTTCGACGCGGCGGTGCTGTCGGCGCCGATGCTCGGCGTCGCGACCGGCCGCGTCCCCGAGGCGAGCGCCCGCCGGATCGCGCGGGCCACGGTCCGCTGCGGCCTCGGCGCCTTGTTCGTGCCGGGCGGACGGCGCTGGCGCTTCGACCCGGAGATCGGGCCGGCGCGCAGCCGCACCTCCAACGATCCGGCGCGCTGCCGCGTCCATCAGGCGTGGTGCGCCGCGCGGCCGGAACTGCGCATCGACGATGCGACCTATGCGTGGCTCGACGCGGCGCTCGGCGTCACCGGGCGGCTCGCCGACCCGGATCTGCTCGGCGGGATCCGCACGCCCATCCTGATCGCGAGCGCGGGGCGCGACGTCCTCGTCCGCACCGACGCGCAGCGGCGGGCGGCGGCGCTGCTGCCGAACTGCACGCTCGTCGACCTGCCCGAGGCGAAGCACGAGCCGTTCCACGAAGTCGACGCGGTGCGCGACCGCTGGCTGGCGGCGATCGACCGCTTCCTCAACGCGCACCTCCGGGATGCCACCCCGGCCGCGCGGGCATCGGTGGTGGACCCCGATCAGGAACCGGCGCTCGCCGGCTCTTAGCTTAGCGGCTCGTCAGGGAACAATTTTTTACCGCGGAGGACGTAGAGAACCGCGGAGGTCCGCGGAGATATGATTTCTCGCGCGTCGCAGGCGCGCAGCCGATTGCCCTGCGATCCTCCGCGTCTCCTCCGCGCCCTCTGCGGCATAGGGGGCTTCTACTTCTTCTCACGCCCTAGCGGCTCGTGCTTTCCGCCTCGTCTTTCGGTGTGATCACCATTCCCGAGGTCGGCTCGATCCAGGCGAGGTGATCCTCGACCGCCTTGACGCCCGGCACGTTCTCGGCGGCGACGCAGAGTGCCTGCCGCTCGCGATCGTCGAGCACGGAGCCCCAGAGATGGACGACGCCGTTGCGCACCGTCACGTCGATGCTGGCGCGCGGCGCCCAGGGCTCGCGGTTGATCTCGGCCAGGATGCGGTCGCGGATCGCAGCGTCATCAGCGCTCGGCGCCGCCGCCTCGGCGGCGATGCCGGCGAGCGCGTGCAGCAGGTTCGCGCGGCTGACGATGCCGATCACCTCGCCGCGTCCGCGCACCACCGGCAGCCGCTTGACGCGCCGCCGCTCCATCAGCCGCACCACCTCGTCGAGCGGCGTGTCCTCGGCGATCGTCACGACATTGTGCGTCATCACCTCCTCGACCTTGCGGCCGTGCGTGTGGACGTACTCGTCGGCGAGCTTTCCCGGGCCGATCAGGAACTCCAGCCAGCGCGGCCGGCGGCGCTGCGTCCCGGTCTCGGCCCGGCGCAGGAAGTCGCCTTCGGTGACGATGCCGACGAGGCGGCCGCCGGAGTCGACGACCGGCAGGCCGCTGATATTGTCCTGAAGCATTATCCGCACCGCTTCGGCGACCGGCATCTCCGGCTTTACCGAAACCACCAGCCGCGTCATCACGTCAGCCGCTTTCATCTCCGTTCTCCTGTCCTGGGAATGGGTCTGCCGGACGATCTCCGTTTCCGTGCAGTGCCGCATTGATACGGATCAAGAGACGATGGCCGGCGCTCCGCGGGAGCGGTTTCCGGCCCGGGCGGCGGGCGTTTCACGGCGTCGTCCGCGCGCCGATAAGGGAACACCCTTAAGGAGCATTCCGAATTATGGCGCGTGTTGCCGGGCGGTAGAACAGACCTATCGCAACCGCGCTACACGGAATCCGCCGATGTCCGCCATGAATGCAGCCTACGAGACCGCCGCTGTCCGCCGCCCGGTCGCCGCGCTCTTCGACCGGACGACATCCCCGGCGAATGACACCGCCGCCGCCAACCCGTTCGAGGCGCTCCGTCCGATCAGCAGCGTCGTCACCGTCGCCCGCAACGACGAGATCTACGCCGAGGGCGACCGCGCCGAGTACTGCTATAAGGTGGTCTCGGGCGCCGTCCGCACCTGCAAGCTGATGCTCGACGGGCGCCGCCAGATCGGCGAGTTCCTGCTGCCCGGCGACTGCTTCGGCCTCGAAGCGCTCAACTGTCACTTCTTCTCCGCCGAGGCGGTCGCCGATACGGTGCTGATCCGCTATCCCCGCAAGGGCGTCGAGGCGATGGCGGAACACGACCTGCGCCTCGCCGGCCGGCTGCGCGACCTCGCCTATCGAAGCCTCGCCGCGGCGCAGGAGCGCGTCGTCCTGCTCGGCTGCAAGACCGCCCAGGAGCGCGTCGCCTCCTTCCTCCTGGAGATGGCCGAGCGCAACGATCACGTCGACGAGTTCGACCTGCCGATGTCGCGCTACGAGATCGCCGACTATCTCGGCCTCACCGTCGAGACGGTCAGCCGCGCCCTGACGCAACTGCGCAAGGACGGGACGATCGCGCTGCCGAACGCCCAGCGCGTCACCCTCCGCAACCGCGACGCGCTGGAGGATCTCCGCGATTGATCTTCGAACCGAACGGTCCGCTCTCGTTTGATCTGCATCAATGTGCCGCTTCGTGAATGGAGACATTCTTGCCGCAACGGGGCCGCGCCGCTCGTGCCGGCCGTCGCAGCAAGAGCAGGAGGGCAAATGCTGACCGGAAACCCGGAGGATCTGCGGCTGGCGTTCGAGTTGCTGAACAGGCATGGCGACGAAGCGGCGGCCGTGCTGATCGAGGGGCCCGTCGGCAGCGCCGTTCGGCGGCACGACATGCGCGAATTCCTCGCTTGGATGAACGTGCTTGACGCTCTCGCGGCAATCGCCGCGCTGCGGGCGGACGAAACCGTCCATTGACGCTGTTGCGAGCACGGAACCGGTCTGCGCCGCGCGGCAGGCCGATCGCAGCCGTTGTTGACACCGCGCCGCGTCCTGCATAGGTTCCGGCCGCTTCCCCGGAAGCGAACCTTCGACCCCATCGGGGCCGGCCAGTCCGCGAGTATCGCGCACTGGCCCGTTTGCGCTTGGAGCCGAGACCGGTCGAGTAGGAGCCCATGTTCGAGAGCCTGAGCAGTCGCCTGAACGACGTCTTCGATCGCCTGAGCAGGCGCGGAGCGCTCAACGAGGACGATGTCAACGCAGCGCTGCGCGAGATCCGCATCGCGCTGCTTGAGGCCGACGTCGCGCTCCCCGTCGTCAAGGACTTCGTCAACGGCATCCGCGAAAAGGCGATCGGGCAGGAGGTGCTCCGCTCGGTCACGCCGGCGCAGATGGTCGTCAAGATCGTCCACGACCATCTCGTCGAGACGCTCGGCGGCGAGAGCGATCCCGGCTCCGCGCTCAACCTCAACGCGGTGCCGCCGGTCGTCGTGATGATGGTCGGCCTCCAAGGGTCCGGCAAGACGACCACGGCTGCCAAGATCGCGCTGCGGCTCAAGAACCGCGACCGGAAGAAGGTGCTGCTCGCGTCGCTGGACGTGCAGCGCCCGGCCGCGCAGGAGCAGCTTGCCGTGCTGGCGCGGCAGGTCGGCGTGACCTCGCTGCCGATCGTGCCCGGCCAGCGCCCGGTCGAGATCGCCCAGCGCGCGATCCAGAACGGCAAGCTCGAAGGCTACGACGTCGTCATCCTCGACACCGCCGGCCGCCTGCACGTCAACGAGGAGCTGATGCTGGAGGTGGCGGCGGTGCGCGACGCGTCGCGGCCGACCGAGACGCTGCTCGTCGTCGATGCGATGACCGGCCAGGACGCGGTCAACGTCGCGAAATCCTTCACCGATCGCGTCGGCGTCACCGGCGTCGTGCTGACCCGCGTCGACGGCGACGCGCGCGGCGGCGCCGCGCTGTCGATGCGCGCGATCACCGGCCGGCCGATCAAGTTCGTCGGCGTCGGCGAGAAGGTCGATGCGCTGGAGACGTTCCACGCCGAGCGCGTCGCCGGCCGCATCCTCGGCATGGGCGACGTGGTCAGCCTCGTCGAGAAGGCGGCCGAGACGATCGACCGCGAGGAGGCCGAGAAGCTCGCCCTCAAGATGCAGAAGGGCAGCTTCGACCTCGACGATCTGGCCTCGCAGCTCCGCCAGCTTCGCAAGATGGGCGGGGTCGGCGGCGTCATGGGCATGCTGCCCGGCATCGCCAAGGTCAAGAAGCAGATCGAGGAAGCGAAGATCGACGACAAGATGGTCAAGCGCCAGGAGGCGATCATCTCGTCGATGACCAAGGCGGAGCGCAAGAACCCGAAGCTGCTCAACGGCTCGCGGCGGCGGCGCATCGCGGCCGGGTCCGGCAGCTCGGTGCAGGAGATCAACCGCCTGCTGAAGCAGTATCAGGACATGGCGGACATGATGAAGAAGGTGTCGAAGCTCGGGAAGAAGGGCCTGCTGCGGCACGGCCTGTCCGGGCTGCTCCCCGGGGGCGGAGGCGGCGGCTTCCGCGGCTGACCGGCATCGGCACTCGATCGCTCAACCACCCAATCAATCAATCGCGAAACACGTATTCCGAGAGAAAGAGGAGAAGATGGCTCTCAAGATCCGGCTGGCCCGCGGCGGCGCGAAGAAGCGCCCCTTCTACAGCATCGTCGTCGCCGACTCGCGCAGCCCGCGCGACGGCCGTTTCATCGAGAAGCTCGGCACCTACAACCCGATGGTCGACCGCGACCATCCGGAGCGGCTGACGCTCAAGGAGGAGCGCGTGAAGCATTGGCTCGGCGTCGGCGCGCTGCCGACCGACCGCATCGCCCGCTTCTTCGGCGAGAAGGGTCTGACGCCGATGCCGGAGCGCCGCGAGAGCCCGCAGAAGTCGGCGCCCAAGGCCAAGGCGCAGGAGCGGGCGAAGGCCGCGGCGCAGGCCGCCGGCTGATCCCGGCGGGCTGAGCCGGCATGGCGGCGGCGCCGGAGACGACCGATCGCGTCTGCGTCGGCGCGATCGCCGGGCCGCATGGCGTGCGCGGGCTGGTGCGGGTGAAGAGCTTCACCGCCGACCCCGGTGACGTCGCCGCCTACGGTCCCGTCGAGGACGAGGCCGGACGGCGGCGCTTCACGCTGGAGATCGTCGGGCAGGCGAAGGGCGTGCTGATCGCCCGCGTGTCCGGGATCGCCGACCGCGACGCGGCCGAGGCATTGCGCGGCGTGCGGCTTTACGTGCCGCGCGCGGTGCTGCCGCCGCCGGGCGAGGAGGAGTACTACCACGCCGACCTGATCGGCCTGGAAGCGGTCTTCCCCGACGGCTCGCCGTTCGGCCGGGTGCGCGCGGTGCACGATTTCGGCGCCGGCGACAGCCTGGAAGTGATGCGCGGGGAGGGCGGCGGCACGGTGCTGGTCCCCTTCACGCGGGCCGCGGTGCCGGTCGTCGACATCGCCGCCGGCCGTCTCGTGATCGACCCGCCGGAAGGCCTGCTCGACGGCCGCACCGCCGAGAGCGAGATGGCGGAAGAGGGTGCGGGCGAGACGAAGACGTAACTCCTTCCCCCGCTTGCGCGGGAAGGTCGGGATGGGGGCGGACGGGAATACCCCCACCCCAACCCTCCCCCGCAGGCGGGGGAGGGGGTAACAGAGAGGAGTGCGAAGACCCATGCCGGCGGCGGCCTGGACGGCGACGATGCTGACGATCTTCCCGGAAATGTTTCCGGGACCGCTCGGCCATTCGCTCGCCGGCAAGGCGTTGCGCGAGGGGCTCTGGCGGCTGGAAACAGTGGACATTCGCGACTTCGCGCGCGATAAACACCGCTCCGTCGACGACGCCCCTTTCGGCGGCGGCCCCGGCATGGTGATGCGGCCCGACGTGCTCGACGCGGCGATCGCCGGCGCGCACGGGGCCGGGCCGTTGATCTATCTGTCGCCGCGCGGCAGGCCGCTCGATCAGGGGCGGGTGCGCGAGCTGGCGGCGGGACCGGGCGTTACGCTGCTCTGCGGGCGGTTCGAGGGCGTCGACGAGCGGCTGCTGGAGGCGCGCGGCGCGGAGGAGGTCAGCCTCGGCGACTTCGTGCTGTCGGGCGGCGAGATCGCCGCGATGGCGCTGATCGACGCGGTCGTGCGGCAGCTGCCCGGCGCGCTCGGCGCGGCGGACTCGGCGGCCGAGGACTCGTTCGCGGGGCTCGCGGGCGGCGGGTTGCTCGACTGCCCGCACTTCACGCGGCCGGAGTCGTGGCGCGGGATGCCGGTGCCGGAGGTGCTGTTGTCGGGCCACCACGCGCGGATCGTCGCGTGGCGGCGCGCGCAGGCGGTCGAGGCCACGCTGAAGAAGCGGCCCGACCTGATCGATGCGGCGCGTCGCGGCGGCTGCCTGACGCGGCAGGACGAGGACGTATTGGATCGCGTGACGCGGTC
>DASWRT010000359.1:0-11438 GCA_036403035.1 Allostellaceae bacterium
TGGGCGGGGAATTCCTTGGCGGACGCCGGTCCGCCGACCTCATCTGAGCGGGGGTAGCTCGACGATCTCGGCCGCGCCGTCCAGGCCAATCCGCAGCCATGCGTTGATGCTGCCGGCACCGTCCTGCGCGTCGAACGCCGCGATCGCTCGAACGATGAGCGCGAATTGCTCGTCCCGCGTCGTTCCGAACGGAAGCGTGACAAGCCCGCCGTGCAGTTCTTCGCGTCCGGCAAGCTTCACGAAGTCGCGTTCGTTTATCGTGACGAGGATGCGAGCCTCGTCGATCGCGGGGCGCCAGACAACGTGGTCCGGCGCCCCGCTCAGGCCGCGGTCGCGCACGTGCCAGACGTCGTGCCCGGCCTCGATGAGGCGCCGCACGATCGACGGCGACAGGTTTTCGTCGAGCAGCAGCCTCACTTCGGCGTTGTACCTGCCGCGGATCTCGGGCGGCCGACCGGCGGGTTCGCCGCCGCGAAGAGCGCGGCGAACTCCACGTCGTCCGGCGTGAGATACGGATAGTCCTCGACGATGCGCGCGGCCGGCTCGCCCTTGAGGCGCATGCCGCCGACATGCCGCACGGCAAGGCGCGTGCCGGCGAAGACCGGCTCGCCGCCGAGCACGGCGTCATCGCGCTCGATGCGGCTTCGGCCGTTCCGGTAAAGGGCCATCCGAGGTGCGATATCGTCCATGATGCGCTTCCAGTCCACGATCAGATACGGATTGACGGCGGTCGTCCAGGCACGTTCGATCGACCGCGCCCATTCGCGCTGCGCGTCGTTGCCCGGCAGCAATGGAGATCCGCCGATGCTTTCGCGAAGGCCGATCGTTCCAGCGTCGTACGTGGCACTGCCGCCGGGCTGATACGGCGCGGAGTCGCAAAGGATGCGGTACACCGCCATCCGCGCCGGCCGGGTAAGCTCGACCGTTTCGGACACGGCATTGATCAGCGCAAGATAGAGGATCTCCGGTTCGCGGAAGATCAGACGCCGCGCCGCGCCGGCGGGGACCGCCGGCGGCTCGATCACCTTGTGTTCGATCTCGCGGCGCACCTTGTCCTCGGCCAGCCCCGAGAGCACGGCGGCTTCCTTGAGCGAGAACGCATCGCGGGAGGCATCGTGGAGCATAAATTATTCCTCTCGATGAGGAACAATTTATATCCTTCCGCCGGCGGCGGCAAGCGTCATTTCCCGAACCCGTCGCCCAGCGGAGCCGCCGCTACCGTCTCAGCTCGCCGCCCGTCGCCTTCTGCACGGCAGCGATCAGCTTCTGCGAGAAATTTTCGATCTGCTCGTCGGTCAGCGTCGCTTCCTGTGGCTGCAGCGTGACGGTGATGGCAAGCGACTTCTTGCCGTCGGGCAGGCCGGTACCCTCGTAGACATCGAACAGGCGCACGCCCGTCACCAGCTTGCGATCGACGCCGCGAGCGGCGCGCAGCAGCGTCTCGGCCGGCAGGTCGCGGTCGACGACGAAGGCGTAGTCGCGCTCGACCGGCTGGAACGGAGACAGCTTCAGCAGCGGCCGGGTGCGACCGCCGGCCGTCTTCGCCCGCGGCATCGGCACGAGGTCGGGGAAGACCTCGAACGCGACCACCGGCCCGCGCAGGTCGAACGCGCGCAGCACCGCCGGATGCACCTCGCCGAAATGGCCCAGCGCGACGGCGCCCAGGCGGATCGTCCCCGCACGGCCGGGGTGATACCAGCCCGGCGGATCGGCGGTGACCTGGAGGTTGTCCATCGGCGCGCCGGCCGCGGCGAGCGCCGCGAGCGCATCCGCTTTGGCCGTGAACGCATCGACCGGTGTCCCCGGATCGGCCCAGTGCTTCGGTCCGGTGCGGCCGACGCGCACGCCGGCCGCGACCGTCGCCTGTCCCTCCGGCGTGTCGTCGCGGTATTGCGGCCCGACCTCGAACAGCGCGGCGTCGGCGATGCCGCGATCGGCGTTGCGCCGCGCCGCATCGAGCAGGTTCGGCAACACGGACGGCCGCATCACGTCGAGATCGGCGCTGATCGGGTTGACGAGGTGCAGCTCCGGCGGCGCGCCGCCGAACAGCTCGGCCTGTCCTTTCGGCATGAAGGAGAAGGTCACCGCCTCGACGAGGCCGCGCGTCGCGAGCGCGCGGCGGAGATGGACGATGCGGCGCTGCCCCGGCGTCAGCGACGGGCGCGGCAGCGGCGTCTCGCGCTCCAGCGGCACCACCGGGATCTCGTCGTAGCCGCGGACCCGCAGCACCTCCTCGACGAGGTCCGCCTCGCCTTCGATGTCGCCGCGCCAGGATGGCGGCGTTACCGCCAGCGACCCCGCATCGCCGGATTCGCCGACGCCGCAGCCGAGGGCGGTCAGGATGCACCGGCTCTCCGCCGCCGGAACGTCGACGCCCCCGAGGGTGCGGACGCGGTCCGGGCGGAAGGCGAGCGTCCGCCGCCAGTTCGGCTCGGCACCGGCGACGGTGATCTCGCTCGGCTCGCCGCCGCAGAGATCGAGGATCAGCCGGGTCGCGATCTCCATCCCGTCGAACACGAAGGCGGGATCGAGGCCGCGCTCGAAGCGATAGCGCGCGTCGCTCTGCAAATTGAGCTTGCGGCCCGTCGCGGCGGTCCGCACCGGGTCGAACAGCGCCGCCTCGACGAACACCGTCGTCGTCGACTCGGTGCAGCCCGTCGCCTCGCCGCCGATCACGCCGCCCAGGCTCTCGACGCCATCGGCATCCGCGATCACCGTCATTTCCGGATCGAGAGCGTACTCGCGGCCGTTGAGCGCGAGCAGCGTCTCGCCGGGCCGCGCGTTGCGCACGACGAGATCGCCGTCGACCTTTCCGGCGTCGAAGACGTGGAGCGGCCGGTCGAGGTCGAAGGTCAGGAAATTGGTGATGTCGACGAGCGCCGAGATCGGCCGCAGCCCGATCGCGAGCAGCCGGTCCTGCAGCCATTTCGGGCTCGGTCCGTTCCGCAGGTTGCGGATCGTGCGGCCGACGAAGAGCGGACAGGCGGCCTCGTCGAGCGTCGCGATATGGACGTGCGTGGGGCTGGGGAACCGTCCCGGAATCTTCTCCGCCGCAAGCGGCTTCAGCGTGCCGAGCCCCGCGGCGGCAAGGTCGCGCGCGATGCCGCGCACGCCGAGGCAGTCGGCCCGGTTCGGCGTCACCTTGACGTCGATCACCGGGTCGTCCAGGCCGGCCACCGCCGCGAAGGGGGCGCCGACCGGCGCGTCTTCCGGCAGCTCGATGATGCCCTCGTGGTCCTCCGAAATTCCCATCTCATAGGCCGAGCAGAGCATGCCGTTCGAGGCGACGCCGCGGATCGTGCTCTGCTTCAGCACGAGGCCGGTGCGCGGGATCGTCGAGCCGACGGGCGCGAAAACGCCCTTCATCCCGGTGTGCGCGTTCGGCGCGCCGCAGACGACCTGGAGCGTGCCGGCATCCGCCGTCTCGACGGTGCAGACGCGGAGCTTGTCGGCGTTCGGGTGCGGCTCGGCGGAGCGGACGTAGGCGACCTTGAACGGCGCCAGATCCTTCGCCCGGTCGGCGATGTGCTCGACCTCGATGCCGAGCATCACCAGCTTGGCGGCGATCTCGTCGAGCCCGGCGTCGGTGTCGAGATGGTCCCTCAGCCAGCTCAGGGTGAACTTCATCGCGAAAGCCCTCCGACCATCGACGGCACGTCGAGCGCGGCGAACCCGTAATGCCGCAGCCAGCGCAGGTCGCTCTCGTAGAAGGTACGGAGATCGGGGATGCCGTATTTCAGCATCGCGATCCGCTCGATGCCCATGCCGAAGGCGAAGCCCTGATACTCGGCCGGGTCGATGCCGCTCATCGCCAGCACCTTCGGGTGGACCATGCCGGAGCCCAGGATCTCCAGCCAGTCGCCGCCGCGGCCGATCTTCAGCTCGCCGCCCTCGCGCGAGCAGCCGATATCGACCTCAGCCGACGGCTCGGTGAAGGGGAAGTAGCTCGGCCGGAAGCGTACCGGCAGGTCGTCGATGTCGAAGAAGGCGCGGCAGAACTCGATGAGGCAGCCTTTGAGGTGCCCCATATGCGTCTTCCGGTCGATCACCAGCCCCTCGACTTGATGGAACATCGGCGAGTGCGTCGCGTCATGGTCGCAGCGGAAGGTGCGGCCGGGCACGATGATCCGGATCGGCGGCTTCTGCGCCAGCATCGTGCGGACCTGCACCGGCGAGGTATGCGTGCGCAGCACGCGGCGCGAGCCGTCCGGCTTCTCCGGCAGATAGAACGTGTCGTGCTCCTGCCGCGCCGGATGCTCCGGCGGGATGTTGAGCGCGGTGAAGTTGTAAAAATCCTCCTCGACGTGCGGTCCCTCGGCGACGCCGAACCCCATCTCGCCGAAGATCGCGACCAGCTCGTCGATGGTCTGGCTGATCGGGTGGATGCGGCCCTCGCGCTCGGGCTTCGCCGGGAGCGTCACGTCGATCCGTTCGTTCGCGAGACGGCGCGCCAGCTCCTCCTGCTCCAGATCGACCGAGCGCGTCTCGATCGCGGCGGCGACCTCGTCCTTGAGACGGTTGAGCGCGGCGCCGGCGATGCGGCGCGCCTCCGCGTCGAGCCGCCCCAGCTCCTTCATCAGCGCGGTGACGCGGCCCTTCTTGCCGAGCGCGCCGACGCGGATCTGGTCGAGCGCCAGAAGATCCTTGGCACTCTGAACGAGGTGCAGGATCTCGTCGCGCAGCCGATCGAGGTTTTCCATCCCTTCTTCACCTGACGAAACGGGACAAAAGAAAAGGGGCCGAACGAGGTCGGCCCCTGGATTCATGCGGCGGGACTGCTCGCGCGTGCTGCATCCCGCCCGCGCCTTTCCGGCCGGGCTAACGACAGTTCCCGATGCTAAATCGGCTGGCGGGGCGGGGCGGCTGCATGGCGTCGGCTCCGCTCAGGCCGCCTGCGAGAGCGCGGCCCGCGCGCTCTCGACGATCGCCTTGAACGACTCCGGCTCGCGCGCGGCGATGTCGGCCAGCACCTTGCGGTCGAGCTCGATCCCGGCCTGCTTCAGACCATGGATGAACTGCGAGTAGGTCAGGCCGTGCTCGCGCACGCCGGCATTGATCCGCTGGATCCAGAGCCCGCGGAAATCGCGCTTCTTGTTGCGGCGGTCGCGATAGGCGTATTGCAGCCCCTTCTCGACCCGCTCGATCGCGATGCGGAAGCTCTTGCTGGCCCGGCCGCGATAACCCTTCGCCTGCTCCAGCACCTTCTTGTGACGGGCGTGAGTCGTGACGCCCCGCTTGACGCGCGCCATCCGCTCAGCTCCTCAGGTAAGGCATGTAGGTCAACACGAGATCCGTGTCGCCCTTCTCCAGCAAGAAGGTGCCGCGGGCTTTGCGCTTCATCTGCTTCGGCTTGCTGATCAGGCGGTGCCGCTTGTGCGCGACGTTCGCCTTGATCTTGCCGGTGCCAGTGCGGCCGAAGCGCTTCTTCGCGCCGCTCTTGGTCTTCAGCTTGGGCATTTCATCGTCCTTGGTTCGAGATCGATCGTTCGTCGGCGGCGAGGCATGCCCTTCAAGCCATGCCGCCGGGTTGAGCGGCGGGTTATAGTGATCGGACCGCCCGAACGCAAGGCGGCTGCGCACCGGCAATGCGCAGCCGCCGAACCGTTCCGGACCGGAGCTGCGCGCCCGTCCCACCGGGCGCGGCAGCCTTTCGACTATCTGGGCGACATCACCATCGTCATCTGCCTTCCCTCCATTCTCGGGAAGGCTTCGACCTTGGCGATCGCGTCGAGGTCGTCCCTGACCCGCATCAGCACGTTCATCCCGAGATCCTGGTGGGCCAGCTCGCGCCCGCGGAAGCGCATGGTGACCTTCACCTTGTCGCCTTCCTCGATGAACTTGATCATGCTGCGCATCTTGACGTCGTAATCGTGGTCGTCGATACCAGGCCGAAGCTTGATTTCCTTGACCTCGATGACCTTTTGCTTCTTGCGAGCCTCGTTCTTCTTCTTCTGCTCCTCGTACTTGAACTTGCCGAAGTCGAGGATCTTGCAGACCGGAGGGTCGGCGTTCGGCGACACCTCCACGAGGTCGAGCCCGGAGTCGACCGCCATCGTCAGCGCTTCGTTGCGGGTGACGACACCGACCATCTCCCCGCGTGCATCTACGAGCCGGACGCGCGGAACGTTGATCTCCTCGTTGACGCGCGGCCCATCGCGGGTCGGCGTCATGTTGAACGGTGGCCTAGCTATGAAGCAGTCTCCTGTCTTTGGTTCATTTTACGCATAAGCGAACGGCCCGTCAGGTGGACGGGGACGACGCCTCACCGTTTAATTTAGCGACAGCGGCTTCCAGCGCAAGGACTTCTTGCTCTTTGCCGCCGAGGCGCCGCAGCGCGACGCCGCGGGTTTCCGCCTCGCGCTTGCCGACCACCAGCATCGCCGGGACCTTGGCGAGGCTATGCTCGCGCACCTTGTAGTTGATCTTCTCGTTCGACGTGTCGAGCACGACCCGCAGCCCGGCCGCAGCGCATGTCGCGGCGACCTCCGCGGCATAGGCGTCGGCTTCCGAGGTGATCGTCGCGACCACGACCTGCACCGGCGACAGCCAGAGCGGGAACTTCCCGGCATACTGCTCGATCAGAATGCCGATGAAGCGCTCCATCGAGCCGAGGATCGCGCGGTGCAGCATCACCGGCCGGTGGCGCTGCCCGTCCTCGCCGATATAGCTCGCGTCCAGGCGCTCCGGCATTACGAAGTCGACCTGGAGCGTGCCGCACTGCCAGTCGCGGCCGATCGCGTCGCGCAGCACGAACTCCAGCTTCGGGCCGTAGAACGCGCCTTCGCCGGGGTTCACCGTATACGGCAGCCCGGCCGCCTCCACGGCGTCGCGCAGCGCACCCTCGGCGCGGTCCCAGGTCTCGTCGGTGCCGGCGCGCACCGCCGGGCGGTCGGAGAACTTGACCGTGACCTCCTCGAAGCCGAAATCGCGGTAGATCGAGCGCAGCAGGTCGCAGAACGCCACGCTCTCGCCGGTGATCTGGTCCTCGGTGCAGAAGATGTGCGCGTCGTCCTGGGTGAAGGCGCGCACCCGCATGATGCCGTGCAGCGCGCCCGACGGCTCGTTGCGGTGGCATGAGCCGAACTCGGCGAGCCGCAGCGGCAGCTCGCGGTAGCTCTTCAGCCCCTGGCGGAAGATCTGCACGTGGCCGGGGCAGTTCATCGGCTTCAGCGCGAGCACCTTCTCGTCGGCGCTCTGCGCGATGAACATGTTCTCGCGGAACTTCTCCCAATGTCCGGACGCTTCCCACAGCGAGCGGTCGAGGAGCTGCGGCGTCTTCACCTCACGATAGCCGGCCTGCTCCAGCCGGCTGCGCATGTAGTTCTCGATGATTCGCCAGAGCGTCCAGCCCTTCGGGTGCCAAAAGACGCTGCCGACCGCCTCCTCCTGCTGGTGGAACAGGTCCAGCTCGCGCCCGAGGCGCCGATGGTCGCGCTTCTCGGCTTCCTCAAGCTGCGTGAGGTAAGCCTGCAGCTCCTTCTCGTTCGCCCAGGCCGTGCCGTAGACGCGCTGAAGCTGCGCGTTCCGCGCGTCGCCGCGCCAGTACGCGCCGGCAACCTTCATCAGCTTGAAGGCTTGGCCGAGGCGCCCCGTCGACGGCAGGTGCGGGCCGACGCAGAGGTCGGTGAAGCCCCCCTGCTTGTAGATCGAGATGACCTCGTCCTTCGGGATCTCCTGGATCCACTCCGCCTTGTACTTCTCGCCGATCGACGAGAAGTAGCGGACGGCGTCGTCGCGGTTCCATTCCTCGCGGACGATCGGCTCGTCGCGCTTCACGATCTCGCGCATCCGCGCCTCGATCTTCTCGAGATCCTCCGGCGTGAAGGGCTGGTCGCGCGCGAAATCGTAATAGAAGCCGGTCTCCGTCGCCGGGCCGAACGTCACCTGCGTTTCGGGATACAGCTCCTTCACCGCCTCGGCCAGCACGTGCGCCGCGTCGTGTCGAAGGATCTCCAGCCCGGCCGGCGTGGCCGGCGTGATGATCGCGACGCGGGCGTCGCGGTCGACCGTCGCGGCGAGGTCCTTCTCCGCGCCGTCTACCGTCATCGCGATCGCCGCCTTGGCGAGTCCGGGACCGATCGCGGCCGCGATCTCCCGTCCGGTCACCGGACCGGGGAAGGTCAGGACCTTGCCGTCCGGCAGGGTGACGGAGACCGGGGCGGCATCGGAAGCTGCCGCGCTCGGGGCGGCTGCGCTCTGCGGGGCGGGTTGCTGCATGGTTCGCATTTAATCCAAGGCGAGCGTCGCGGCAACCTCCTCCACCGGGAGGTCGTCGAGACGCGCTTGGCGCAGGATGCGCACGTCGCCTCCGCGCGGCGCGGTGAGGGCGGGGTCCGAGGCCGCGGAATAGAGCACCGTCGCCGGGCTGCCGCCCGCCACGGCGAGATGCATCGGTCCGGTGTCGTTGCCGACCGTCCGGCGCGCCCCGCGAGCCAGACCAACGATCTCGCCGAACCCGGTCCGGCCGGTAAGGTCGCGCGCCTGCGGGCAAGCGGCGGAGACCGCGGCGCCGAGCGGCGCCTCGTCCGGCCCGCCGATCACGACGGGCGTGACGCCCGCCGCGGCGAGGCGGGAGGCGAGCGCCGCGAAATGCGCGACGGGCCAGCGCTTCTCCGGCCGGTGCGCCGAACCGCCGGGGATCAGCAGAACATAGGGTTCGGACACGCCGAACCGCGCGACGTCGCGTGCCGCCCAGGACAGGTCGGGCGTCGGCACGCCGGCGATCCCGGCGCGGCGGAGCTGGTCGGCCTGCCGGTCGAGCGTGTGCATCGCGTCGCGGCCGGGATTGTCGTGCGGGTGTGAGGCGAAGCGCGCGATCCCCGACCATTCCGGCCGCCTCCCCGGCGCCATCAGGTGGTAGTAGAAGCTGGACCGGTCGCTCGTTTGGAGATCGTAGACGCGCACGAATCCGCCGTCGCGCAGCCGGCGCCGTAGCCGCAGCAGCGACGCCGGGTCGGTAAGGCGCGGCCGCTCGTCTAACCAGACCTTGTCGAAATAGGGGCAGTCGCGCGCGAGGTCGGCGAACGGCTTTGTCGTCAGCAGTACGATCTCGGCGCCGGCATGATGCCGCCGGATCGCCGCCGCCGGACCCATCGCCTGCACGAAGTCGCCGAGCGCGCCCAGCTTGATGACCAGGATGCGCGTCCGTCGTTGCGCCGCGTCCGCCACCGCCGGCATCACGGCGCGCTTGGCGCGGCGGCCGGCGCCGGTGCCGACGTCAGCTCGCGGTAGACGGCGAGCGTCCGCGCGCACATCAGTCCGGTCGTGAAGTGCCGCCGTACATGCTCGATCGCGCGCGCGGCGAGGGCGGCGCGCGCCTGGGCGGGCTGGTCGAGCGCCGCCTCGATCGCTGCGGCGAGCGCCGGCGCGTCGCCCGGCGGCGCGAGCCAGCCGGTCTCGCCGGGGATCACCGTCTCGCGTGCGCCGCCATGATCGGTCGCAACCACCGGGCGGCCCATCGCCTGCGCCTCGACGATCACCCGGCCGAACCCTTCGGGGCGCGTCGAAGCGGAGACGACGAGGTCGGCGAGCAGGAACGCGGCGGGCATGTCGCGGCAGGCCGGGAGGAGGCGGACGCGCTCGCCGAGCCGGTGCCGCGCGATCGCTGCCTCGATCTCGCGCTTGTACTCCGGCCGGTCGGCGCCGGAGCCGACGAGCAGGAACAGCAGGTCCGTGCGAGAACCGAGCCGCGCCGCCGCGTCGATCAGGTCGATCTGCCCCTTCCAGCGGGTGAGCCGCCCCGGCAGCAGCACGACGCGGCCACGATTGGGCGGCAGCCGCCATTCCGCGGCGAGCCGCTCGACGCGCTCGGGCGCAACATCAGCGGGATCGAACCGGGTCACGTCGACGCCGCGCGGGATGACGCGCAGCCGCGCCGGCTCGACGCCGTAGACCGTCCGGGCGTAGTCGGCGACGAAATCGGAGATCGCGATCACCCGCTCGCCCTTCGCCATCGCCGAGTTGTAGAGCCGCCGGAGCGCGTTGCCGGCGCCGTAGGCGTTATGGAAGGTCGTCACGAAATGCGCGCCGCCGCGGCGCGCCGCCGCCCAGGCGCTCCAGGCCGGCGCGCGGCTGCGCGCGTGAACGATGTCTATACGGTGCCGGCGGATCTCGGCCTCGATCCGGGCGACGTTGCGCCACATGACCAGCGGGTTCTTCGCCGCGACCGGCAGCGTGAGGTGGACGCCGCCCGCGCGCTCGACCTCCTCGACCATCGGTCCGCCGGCCGAGGCGACGTAGGCGCGCCAGCCCGCCGCGGTCAGCGCGGCCGTCACCTCGACCGTGCCGCGCTCGACGCCTCCGGAGACGAGGCGCGGCACCACTTGGAGCACGGCGGGAGCGGAACCGGCGGAGGGGGCGCGACCTTCTGCGGGCCGACTCGGGGTGCTAAGGTCGGCCTCGGTCGTCATGAGGGAAAGCAGCGAAGGAAAGGGCGTGATGATGGGCGGATCGGCGGCGCCGGCGATCTTAGCACGCGACGATGGAGCGACAATCGCCTATCACCGCACGCCGGGCCGGACGCCGGGGGTGGTCTTCCTCGGCGGCTTCATGTCCGACATGACCGGCAGCAAGGCGACGACGCTCGAAGCCTTCTGCCGCGCCCGCGGGCAGGCCTTCGTGCGGTTCGACTATTTCGCGCACGGCGCGTCGTCCGGCGAGTTCGCCGAGGCGACCATCGGCCGATGGAAGGACGACGCGCTCGCCGTCATCGACGCGCTCACCGAAGGGCCGCAGGTGCTGGTCGGCTCCAGCATCGGCGGCTGGGTCATGCTGCTCGCCGCGCGCGAGCGCCCGGAGCGGGTCAAGGCGCTGGTCGGCATCGCCGCCGCCCCGGACGCGACCGAGGATCTGATGTGGGCGCAGTTTCCCGAGCCCGCGCAGATCGCGCTGATGCGCGACGGCCAGATCCGCGTTCCGTCCGACTACGACGAGCGGGGCTATCTCATCACGCGCAAGCTGATCGAGGATGGGCGCCGCAACCTCGTGCTCCGCGCGCCGCTGCCGGTCGCCTGCCCGGTGCGCCTGCTGCACGGGATGGAGGACAAGGACGTGCCGTGGGAGCTGAGCCTGCGCCTCGCCGGTCACCTCGCGAGCCCGGACGTGACCGTCACGCTGGTCAAGGGCGGCGACCATCGCCTCTCTTCCGAGGCCGACCTCGCCCGGTTGTGCGCAACCGTGGAGTCGCTGCTCTGAGGAGAGTGGTGGAGGGACTTTTGAATCGGAGATCGGGGGGATGATGGGGGATCGGGGGGATAGTGAAAAAGACAACGCTTCGACGCGAAGGCCGCGACGTGCACGCGAAGGTCGCAAAGGGAATGACTGCGCGCCTACGGCGCGCAAGAAAACCCTTCGTAGCGTCCTTTGCGGACCCTTTGCGTCCGTCGCGTTGAAGCGTGAATCTTCTTTTCCGCTTATCCCCCCGATCCCCCAACATCCCC
>DASWRT010000360.1:0-2425 GCA_036403035.1 Allostellaceae bacterium
GCCGTGAGCCATGCCGGCTGGGGCATGAACCCGGCGGCGCGCTGGGATGCGCTCGCGCTCTATGACAAGCGCGACACCAACGGGACGGAGCTGCGCGCCTTCGCCGGCAACTTCCTCTACTCGACGGGCGCCAACGAGCACGCGGGCCGCCATACGCTTGGCCATTTCGACTTGCCGATGCGCGGCTGCACGATCGCGCTCGACGGCGAGGTGATCGTCGATGCGGGCTTGCTTCTTGGCGAGTTGGCGTGAAGGGGTAAGAAGGAACTGGATTAGGAGATCGGGGGGATGGTTGGGGATCGGGAAGATTGGGGAATAAGAAGAACGCTTTCAACGCGAAGGGCGCAAACGGTTCGCTAAGGTCGCGAAGAGTGATTTATCGCGCGCAAAGCGCGCAGTTTTCCCCTTTGCGTCCTTCGCGTGAACTTAGCGACCGTCGCGTTGAAGCGTATTTTTGTTCTTATCTCCTCGATCCCCAATCATCTCCCCGATCTCCTAATCCAGTTCCTTCTCACCCCTTCACGCCAACTCGCCAAGGAGCACGCCCGCGTCGACGATCACCTCGTCATCGAGCGCGACCGTGCAGCCGCGCATCGGCAGGTCGAAATGGCCGAGCGTATGGCGGCCCGCATGCTCGTTGGCGCCCGTCGAGTAGAGGAAGTTGCCGGCGAAGGCGCGCAGCTCGGTGCCGTTGGTGTCGCGCTTGTCGTAGAGCGCCAGCGCATCCCAGCGCGCCGCCGGGTTCATCCCCCAGCCGGCGTGGCTTACGGCGTAGGCGTCGCGGTCGCCCCAGGCGGCGATGTAGCTGCGCATCAACTGCGCATCGAGCCCGTCACCGTCGATCGCCGCGATGTAGTCGCCTTCGATGCGGAGCCGGATCGGCGTCTCGACATAGCGCTTGAAGGTGAGGTTCACGTCGCCCGGCGCCAGCACCAGCGTGCCGTTTACCGTCCCGGCCTTCGGAAAGCAGAGGCAGAGGCCGCCGGGCCAGTGCGCGACCTGCCCCGGCTTCGCCGCGAAGCCCCAGACGCCGCCGACCGGCGCGCCCTCGACGCCGATGCGCAGATCGGTTCCCGCCGCCGACGTGACGCGCATTTCGCGCGCCGCCTTCAGCCGGCGGATGCCGGCCTTGACCTTGACCTCCAGTGCCGGCACCGGGACGAGCCGCTCCAGCGCCTCGGGGTGCTCGTTCGACACCATCAGCAGCCGCGACCCGCCCTTCAGGATGGCCGGCAGCTCGGGCGCGTGCAGCATCCCCTCGACCGTGAGGTCGACGACGAGGTTCGAAGCGGCGAGCGCGGCGACGACCGGCGCGATGTTCTGGACGGCGTCCGACGCGCCGGTCGAACGGACCGGGACCGGCGCCCGCTGCGGCGGCGTCGGCAGGACGACGTGGAAGACGCGCCCGCCGAGTCGGGCCGCGGCGAGTTCGGCGAGGCGGACGTTGACCGCGCGGGACTGCGTCTCGGAGAGCAGCGCCACCGTCTCGCCGGGGCGGAGCGCCGACAGCTCCATCACCCGCGCGAAGGCGTCGATCCATTTGGCTTCGATGCGCTCGACCAGCATGCCGCGCGTTCGCCTCCTCCCAGCCGCCGCTCAACTGTCTGGCGACGGCGGCCTATCGTAAGCCGACGGCGATTGCATGAAAACTCATATAATCGACGTCAGATGACGGTTTCCGTCTGCAACAAGCATTCGTTGCATTATCATCGGCGCGAATTGAGAACCACCAACCATTCCGGATCGCCGCTCCATGACCGGCACGCGCCGCCAGCCCGGCTTCGTCGACGACTATCTTTCCTACCTGCTAGCGCGGGCGAGCCACCTCGTCTCCAAGCAGTTCCACGATCAGGTGCGGCGGCACGGCCTGTCGGTGACGGAATGGCGCGTTCTCGCGACGCTCTCCGACGGCGACGGGCTTACCGTCTCCGAGCTTGCGGACATCGTCCTGTTCAAGCAGCCGACGCTCACCCGGATCATCGACCGCATGGTGCGCGACGGGCTGCTCCTGCGCCGCATCGACGCCGACGACCGGCGCCGCACCCTCGTCTTCGTGACGCCGCGCGGCCGGGCGGCGGTCGCGGACCTTCTCGGACGGGCGAAGGCGCATGAGCGGGAGGTGCTGGCCGAATACGGCGCCGCCGAGGTATTGCGGCTCAAGGAGATGCTGCGGACGCTGATCGACCGGCTCGCTTCCGCCACGCCGCGCCGGCCGGCGGTCGACGCCCTGGCGGCGGAACGGCGGCACGGACGGTCGGGCATGGACTCGTAACTCAGCGGCTTCCAGATCGAGCGCCCGTTAGATGTCGGGGACAAGGTGCAGCTCCTTCCGGAGTACTACATTGGCCACAACCGGAACGGGCAGTTCTACCTGGAGCAGATCGAGTTCCTCGGCGTCGGCGCGCATTTCTACTTCTGACGCGCT
>DASWRT010000361.1:0-10470 GCA_036403035.1 Allostellaceae bacterium
CGGCGTCGAGCATTCCATCACCGGCCGGCGCTGGGTCCAGCGCCCCGCCGACGAGCGCGGCGCGCTCGCGATCTCGCAGCAGCTCGGCGTTCCCGACATCGTCGGCCGCATCCTCGCGGCGCGCGGCATCCCGCCGGAGGGCGCCGAGAGCTTCCTGGAGCCGCGGCTGCGCGACCTGCTGCCCGACCCGAGCCACCTCCGCGACATGGACGCGGCGGTCGCGCGCCTCGTCCGCGCCGTGCGCGGCGGCGAACTGATCGCGATCTTCGGCGATTACGACGTCGACGGCGCGACCTCGGCGGCGCTGCTGTTGCGCTTCTTCGCGGCGGCGGGCGCCCGCGTCACCTTCTACGTGCCGGACCGGCAGGCCGAGGGCTACGGCCCGAACGCCCCGGCGCTGCGCCGCCTTCAGGCCGAGGGCGCGGGCGTCGTCGTCACCGTCGATTGCGGCATCACCGCGCACGCGCCGCTGGCCGAGGCGGCGGCAGCCGGGCTCGACGTGGTCGTCGTCGACCACCACGTCGCTGAGCCGGCGCTTCCCCCCGCGGTCGCGATCGTCAACCCGAACCGGCTCGACGAGACCAGCCCGCACGGCACGCTGGCGGCGGTCGGCGTCGCCTTCCTGCTCGCCGTCGCCGTCAACCGGGCGCTGCGCCAGGACGGCTGGTACGGCTCTGCCCGGCCCGAGCCCGACCTCAAGGATTGGCTCGACATCGTCGCGCTCGGCACGGTCTGCGACGTGGTGCCGCTGACCGGCCTCAACCGCGCGCTCGTCGCGCAGGGGCTGAAGGTGATGCAGCGCCTCGCCAACCCCGGCATCGCCGCGCTCGCCGAGGTCGCGCGCGTCACCGAGCGGCTCGACGCCTACCACGCCGGCTACATCCTCGGTCCGCGCGTCAATGCCGGCGGCCGCGTCGGCCGCGCCGATCTCGGCGCCCGCCTGCTCTCGACCGACGACCCGGTGCTGGCCCGCCGCCTCGCGCAGGAGCTGGACGCCTTCAACGCCGAGCGGCGCGAGATCGAGGCGCGCGTGCTCGACGCCGCGCTGGAGCAGGTCGAGCGCGAGGGCAGGGACGGGCCGCTCGTCTTCGCGGCCGGCGAGGGCTGGCACCCCGGCGTGATCGGCATCGTCGCCGGGCGCCTCAAGGAGCGGTACAACCGCCCGGCCTGCGTCGTCGCCCTCGTGGAGGACGGCGCGGGGAACCTGATCGGCAAGGGCTCCGGCCGCTCGGTGCGGCGCGTGGCGCTCGGCGCCGCGGTGATCGCGGCGCGGCAGGCCGGGCTGCTGATCAACGGCGGCGGCCATGCGATGGCCGCCGGCTTCACCGTCGCCGGGGCGCTGCTGCCGGCGCTGCGCGGCTTCCTCGCCGAGCGGATCGCCGCCGAGATCGGGGCGCGCCCGCTCCAGCCCGAGCTGTCGCTCGACGGCGCCGTCGCGCTCGCCGCCGCATCGTCGCCGGAGTTCGTCGCGACGCTCCAGCGCCTCGCCCCGTTCGGCGCCGGCAACGCCGAGCCGCGCTTCGCGATCCCGGCGGTGCGGGTCGTCCGCGCCGACCCGGTCGGCGCCGAAGGCGCTCATGTGCGCTGCGTGCTGACCGACATGGGCGGCGGCAAGCAGCGGCTGAAGGCGATCGCTTTCCGCTGCGCCGACACGCCGCTCGGCCCCGCGCTGCTCAACAGCGGCGGCGCCGCACTGCACGTCGCGGGCACGCTCCGCGCCGACAACTGGCAGGGCGCGCAGGGCGTCCAGCTCTGCCTCGACGACGCCGCCCCCGCCTTCGGCTGAGCAGCGCGGCCGCTCCCTACCCCCGGTGCAACGCCCGCCTTGATTTCCCGCCCGCCGGCCGCTAGATCCATGCGGCACCACGCGCGGCCCGACGTCCCCATCGTCTAGAGGCCTAGGACATCGCCCTTTCACGGCGGTAACAGGGGTTCGAATCCCCTTGGGGACGCCATTCTTCTACGATCCGGAAAAGCAGTCGATCGAGGCAGGCGGCAACCTGTCGGCCGTTACGCGCGTATTCATGATCTTGCGACGGACTGCACTCCACGTCCTTGCCCCTCGGCCTCGTAGCGCACCCGTAGCGCCAATCCGCAACCCCGACGTCTCTACCTCTTTCGGCTGAGTTGCAGAGCATCCGCCACCGCCTCGCGTCCTACGCAGCAAGACCTAGTTTCCGGGACAAGGAGACGACGAGACAATCGGGACAGGCAGCTCGGCTCGCCAGCCGGGTACTTACCTCATCCGAAGGGTGGAGTGCATGCCAAGTCGCGTAGCACCAGGGGAGGATTTAACGTGAAGTGGTTTCTGCTTTCCTCGGCGGCTCTCGTCGCGACCGTCGCGGTCGCACACGCACAGCCGGAAAGGCTGAGCGATGCTCGAATGGACCAGATCGCCGGCGGCCTCGTCGGCGCGGACGGCAACCGAGGACATTTCAATACCGGGACCGACAATCGGGGCGCCTTCAATACGGGAACCGGCAATACCGGGGCCTTCAACGGCGGCACGGGCAATACCGGGGCGCACAACGGCGTCGGCAACACCGGTGTCGGAGACGGGAACTACAACACCGGTGCCTTCAACGGGAACTACAACACCGGCGATTACAACGGCAACGGCAATACCGGAGCCTTCAACGGCAATCTCAACGGCGGCAGCGGTAATGGTAACGGCAATATCGGCGCGTTCAACGGCAACGTGAACGGCAACGCGAGCATCCCCTCCGGCTCGATACAGTCCATTCTCCGGTCGAAGTAAACGCGCGGCCGCAAGCGCTACCCGGCTTTGCCGTAGGACGCAGCGTCTCCTCGCCCTCTCTCCCCGCACCCGGCTGTTGCGAATTACGCAAGCCGGTCCCGCGGGTCCCTTCTCCCGCCTGCGGGAGGGGGACAGGGTGAGGGGACGTTCTTTTTTCTTTCAATAGCTTGCGTAGCGTTCGGACGGTGCGCCCGGACTGCGGACCCAGGCCGAGCGAAATTGCCGGACGGCCAGATCTCGGATGCCATCACCGGCGCGTTCGGCGACAATGGGCGCCGCTGCCGCCGTACCGGCAATGAGAACCGCCGAGAGGGACCGTCGTGAGCTTTCGCCGCCTGCTCTCCGCCATGCTGACCGTCGTCTGTGCCGTGCTGATCGCCGCGTTGGTGCCGGCTGCGTCGGCTCAGGACTCCAAGCCGATCGACGTGATCGTCTTCCCGGGCGGGTTCAACTGGCCGATCTGGGTCGCCGAGGAAAAGGGGTTCTTCGCCCGCAACCGCGTAGCCGTGAAGGTCACCCCGACGCCGAGTTCGGTCTTTCAGCTCACGGGGCTGATCGACGGGAAGTTCGACATCGCGCACACGGCGATCGACAACGTCGTCGCCTACATGGAAGGGCAGGGCGAGGCGCCGACGAACGCGACGCCCGATCTGGTCGTCTTCATGGGTGGCGACAACGGCTTCCTGCGCTTGGTCACGGTTCCCGAGGTCAAGTCCTACGCCGATCTGAAAGGCAAGGAGCTCTCGGTCGATGCGCTGACGACGGGGTATGCCTTCGTGTTGCGAGATCTCCTCGATAAAGGCGGGCTGAAGGAGAGCGATTACACGCTCGTGCGGGCGGGCGGCGTGTTGCAGCGCTACGAGGCCCTGCTGGAGAAGAGGCACGCTGGAACTCTGCTGCTGTCGCCGTTCGAGGTGCCGGCCGAGGCGCGGGGCTTCAACCTGTTGTCCAGCGCCATCGACGTCCTCGGCCATTATCAAGGACTTGTCGGCGCCGCCCGGCGTGCCTGGGCGCGCGAGCATGAGGCGGAAATCGTCGGTTATACCAACGCGTATGTCGCGGCGCTCGGTTGGCTCTACGATCCAGCCAACAAGGACGAAGCGGTCGCCATATTCCGCAAGAACCTGCCGAACATGTCGGGCGAGCTCGCGGCGAAATCCTATGACATTCTGCTCGATCCGAAGGACGGCTTCACGAGGGACGGCGCGCTCGATATCGTGGGCATCAGGACCGTGCTGGCGCTGCGCAGCCGATACGGCCAGCCGAAGAAGACGCTGGCCGATCCGAGCAAGTATTACGATCTGACCTACTACGACAAGGCCATCGGCCGGTAGGGCCGGTCCGGAGGGATCCGGCTGCTGCTGTCTGCTCCCATCGGGGACACGGCGACGGCGCCCGAGCTACGCGTCCGGTACGGGAAGGATCTGCCGGAGCCTCGCATGCGGATGCATCCGGCGCCATTGCTGAGGATAGCCGAGCGAAACCTCCTCGAACCGGACGCCGTCGACCACCTGCGTCTTGCGGATGTGGAGGTGGCCCGACACAACCACTGAAGCGGCAAAGCGGCGGTGCCAGTCCGCGGTGCGATGCGTCCCGCACCAGATGCTGAACCGCGGGATGCGCGGGGTGCGGGCAAGCTCGGCCATCAACGGAAAGTGATTGATGAGCACGGTCGGGCCTGCATGGGTCGACAGCGCCTGCGCGAGTCGTGCCTCGGACTCGGCGCAGCGCGCCGCGCACCACAGCTCCCGCGAGTCGTACGGATCGGGATGGAGCAGGTGCTCGTCGACGCATTCGAGCCCCTCCTCGCGGGCCCAGGCGCGGGCCTCCTCGGGCGTCATGCCCTCGGGGCAGAACGAGTAGTCGTACAGCGTAAAGAGCGGGACGATGAGATGCGGGCGCACGCCGTCGTCGAACAGTTCGTACGGGTCTTCGGGGGTGAGCACGCCGTACTCGCGGCATGTCGCCACGAGCGCCTCGTATTTCGCGACGCCGCGCAGCGTCTCGATGCTGGGAACGGTCCAGAGCTCGTGATTGCCGGGCGCCCAAACCAAGCGCCGGAAGCGCTTCCGCAGCACCTCGAAGACGAAACGCAGATGGACCGTCGTCTCGCCCAGGTCTCCCGCGAGAATGAGCCAGTCGTCGGGATGCGCCGGAATCTCCTGAATCGCGTGACGGTTCTCCGCGTATCCGACGTGAAGGTCGCTGATCGCCCACAGCTTCACGGCAGGGCCTCCTCAAGTGCGGCGGTTCCTCCGTGCGCAACGCCCATGCGATCGATATGGGCCTCCCCAGCCCGGATCTCTTGTAAAGCAGTGGCGCTGCTCCTCGCGGGCAATCCGGGCCGGCAATTTCTTCCGCGCGCAGCTGCGATCACGCCGTCCAACATCGCTCCTTGCCGCGCCGGATCGCTCCGACGCACGCCTTCGTCACCATCGGGGATATGTGGACGCTAGGCGCGGGCGCAACCCTTCCGGCTTTCCGGCGCCACGTCTTTGCACCCTTCGTTATGGCCCCAGTCATCGCAGCGGCAGTGCGGCCGGCGGCTCACGGCCGCCGGTCTTCGCCGCCCTGAACGGTGGACCACAGCGGCGAACGGGCATGAAAAAGGCCGCTCGCGGCGGCCCGACGGTGTGGTAGTAGGAGGCGATGCGAGCGTTTCTGAAGACCATCGGGCCCGTCCGAAAGATCTATGAGGCCGGGTTGCACACTCGGCTGGCCATCCGGCAGTTCCGGCTGCCGCGCGTCGATGCTGCAAAAAGGGTCAGCCTCTACGCTAAGGAGCGATGGCCGCTTCGTGCCCTGCTTCGGCTCAACGCCGGAGTCCGGGCCGTCTCGGCCACGACGCACCGCTGGCAGTTCCATCTGCAATGGAATGTCGGCGAATGTCGGCGCTCCTCCCGAGTGGTTCGACACGTTCATCGGCCAGCACTACTCCTGGCGCGCCACCGGCCTCTCTTATGCGTGGGAGCGCGGCATCTTCAACCTGCTGGCCATCCCGCACCGCGCCCGCGTGCTTGAGCTGTGCTGCGGCGGCGGGTTCTTCACGCGCCAGTTCTACGCCGCCCGCGCCGCGGAAGTCGTGGCCGTCGATTTCGATCCGGCGGCAATCGCGTTCGCCAGCCGGTACAACGCAGCGCCGAATGTCCGCTTCGATCTGTGCGACATCCGAGCCGCCATGCCGGACGGCCCGTTTGACAACGTCGTCTGGGATGCCGCCATCGAGCACTTCACCGAGGAAGAAATCGCCGACATCATCGGCCGCATCCGGTCGCGGCTGAAAAGCGGCGGCGTGCTCAGCGGACACACCATCAAGGAGCGTACGGAGGGCCTTTCGCATCCCGACCATGAACGCGAGTTCACGTCCCGCGACGACATGGCGAGCGTGCTGCGCCCGCACTTCCGCTACGTGCAGGTTCTCGAAACCGATCACGGCGAGCGGGTGAACTATTATTTCTGGGCGTCCGATGCGGATTTGCCGCTGCCCGGTGCCCTCTCGATCTACATGAGACAGTAAGTTGAACGATCAGACGTCAGCGTTCCCTGCGCCGATCCGGCCGCGTCCGGCTGAGAAGCAAGAAAGCCGGGCGCTATTGCAGTTGTTTCGGCGCCGCCGCCGCCGCGAGGTCCCGCTTCGCTTCAGCGAGCAATCGTTCGACGACCGAGCGTTTTTCGTCGCCCAGGTCGCGCTTCAGCAACGCTCCATAGTGAGCGATGTTCATTCGAATGATGGAAGGGTCTTCAGCCATCACCGCGCCTCCTCTGAGGGGAGCGGGAGTGCGCGCGACCACTTTTTCCGGCGGCAGACGTTTCTCTCAGCCGGCGGTGCCCACGTCAGTCATTGCCGCCGATGAAACGCCGTATGCCGACCGGGCACGTGGGTCAAGCCAATTCACACGCTCTCGAACCGAAACTTCCGTCGCCCGCGTCAGCGCGGCTCTTGTTGCCCCGCTTCTTCGAGCGCCCTGGCGCGCCGCTCGAACTGATCCGCGAAGGCGCGCTGCAACCGCACCTCGCGCCCGTCCTGGACGGTTTCAGCCTGTGCGACGCATTCGACGGCTCTGGCCCGGCAATAGGCCGCTTCTCCCGTGGTGTCCATGATTTGCACTCACCGTTTGTTCGGTACCTTACAAACGGGCGAAGACCCGCACCCGGTCCCTTTAAACCGCTACATTGCGAGCCGCCGGAATTATCTCCCGGAAGCTGATTACACGGCCTCCCAGCGGTTTTCGGCGAAAGCTACCCCACGGCTGTCGCATGGACTCTCGATACGGAACGGCGGCTTGGCGGCGCCCCGCCGACCGGCTCCTGCACCGGCCGAGGCGGTCACGCGAACAGGCTCAGGATGCCGCCGCTGGCCCCACTGCTGATCCCGCCGCCGGACGCGCTGCCGAGGATGCCGAGGACGGCGGAGGAGTTGTCGGCGCCGCTCCCGTTGCTGCCGGCGAGCAGGCCTGCCAGGCCGCCGGTCGGGTCTGTCGAGGGGTTGTTCAAGTCGTTCATCACGAGATAGCGCTGCACGTATTTCGCGATGAAGGCCGGGTCCGTGAGCTTCGTCACGTCGAACCCGGAGCGTTTGAGCTGGGCGACCTGCTGATCGACGTCGAGCGCGCCCGCCTCTGCCGGCAGTCCCTGCGCGGTGCGCACGACGTCGCCGATCGTCGGGTCGGCGAGCACCTGATAGACCGAGGTCACCTGGCCGGCGATGCGCTGGAAATACAGCGCCTCGCGCACAGCCGGGTTCTGGTTGCCCTCGCTCTCCTCGAACTGGTTCGTCCCGAAGGACGCTATGATCTTGTCGGCGAAGCCCGATGCGTTGATGCCCGCGCCGCCGTCGGTGCTCAAGGATCCGAACGCCTGCGCGAACTGCTTGTAGCGCGGGTCGTTGAGCTGGTTCACCAGGGACGTCGAGTTGGACGGGTCCTGCGTCAGCAGCTTCTTGAGCAGCCCCTTCGCGTCGACCTGGCTTTCGAGCTGGAACGCGCCGAGCGCGACGGTCAGCGCCTGACGGTTGTTCAGGAGGTCGTCGACGGTCTTGATCGAGGGCAGAGCGGCCTGGAACGCGGTGACGGCGCGCTGATAGCTCGGCGTCGACTTCTCGTACGTAGTGATCGCCTGCGGCAGGTTGTGGTTGACCAGCAGGTACTGCGACAGGCTCGATTGGACGGCTATCATGGACGCCTCTTCGTTGCGGGCATGGCCGGCAATCGTACGATCATGGCAAGGATCCCTTAACGGTCCGTTGACGGCGCCGCGTGACGCCGCGCTCCCCAGCCGCGGACCGGCCTCGCTGCCTTTCTGGCCGACCCGGAGCATCCGAACCGGTTCGTTCTCCGCACGTCACCCCACGGCGATGGCGCGCCGCGAAACAGGATAACTAGGAATGCAACCGTCTTTTGTCAGACGCCTTTACAGAATTGCCCGGCGGTGCCGGCGTAACGCGAGGACTTAGACGCCTCTGCAATTCCCGGTTTTGCGGTGATGCGACGCCGTACTCAGGGAAGGCGGTTGTCTTGCGTAACGGCGGCAACGCCGACGGTTAGTTCTGGTTTTGTCTTCAAAGAACATAATAAACCCAACAAAGCCGCAATTTCGTCTGCGAGATCGCGCGCGCTGAAGCGCAATCTTATTCGCGGCGGGCGAGAACGCCCGTTACCCCGAAAGGGGTGTAAAGAAAATTGACATTGCCAATGGAAAATTCAGGATTTCCGGCGCTTTCGAAATTGGCACGTCAGTTGCTGTGTGGACAGCGTCTTAAACCAGCAATTGGGGACAACCATGCGTAATATCCTTGCAGCGATTGCGGGCGCTGCGCTTACGGCCGGCGTCGCGGTGGCGGCGCATGCATCGCCGGTCACGACGAATCCGGGCTCGCTCACCGCGAGCGGCGACGTCAAGGCCGTGTTCGCGTTCGCGGATGCCGGCGATACCAGCCAGCTTCTCGAAACGAGCTTCTCCGGCGTGATCTTCAACAACCACGTTGATGCCGTCGGCACGACCAAGGATCTCGGGAACTACAGCGGCGCCATCACCTTCGTGCTGAACAACCTGTCCTCAGGTTATGCGTTCACGACCGGCGTGGCGGACTCCGTCGATGGTTTCTACCATGCATTCTATTCCACGCACTTCAGCGACTTCGGCGTCGGTCCGCTGTCGGGGGCGGCGGCGAGCGCCGTCGCCGGGCTCAGCGGTCCCGTTCTCTACGTCGGGTTCGAGGATCGCCGTTTCGGCGATTACGACTACAACGACCTGATCTTCGCGTTCTCGTCGACCCGGCCCGCGGACGTTCCGGAGCCGGCAACGTTGGCGCTTCTCGGCACCGGCCTCGTCGGCGCGGGTGTCCTGAGCCGCCGCAAGCGCAAGACTGCCTGAGCGGCCACGGCCGGATAATGGTGCGGAACGGCGTCCTTCGGGACGCCGCTTTCGTTTGTGCGCCGGCAAATCCCGCGCGTGGAGCAGGGCAGGGCGCCGGCTACGTGGCCTGGTTCGAGAAGCCGGACGCCGGCAGCGCCGGGTGCGCCGTGTTCGATTGCCTCATCGTCGCGATCTGGCTCCAGGACGCCGCCTCCGGGCAGCCCGCCGCCGACAGGATCCGCGTGCGCGGAATGGTCAAGCACCCGGCGATAGACGCCGTTAACGCGGTCAAGTATCACGGCAAACATAGTGTTACGGACATGCCGCTTTACTAACACACCGGGGTGTTCTGCTTTCCTCCCGATATTGTTTCGCATCCGATCCCGCACGGTTTCCTGCTCATTCGGGCTCCATCGCCGCTTGCGCCGCAGGCGGTCGAGCAGGGCTCGTTCTGTCTCGGTCATCTATCGACGTGCCGCCGCGTCATCGGCGAGGGTGACGATGGATCGCGCGCCGGCTCCGCTCTCCACGCCCGACATCGCATGGCGAGCAGGTACTCTGCTCCGCCGCCGCGGAGATTTCTGCCGACATCCACTCCGAACGGGCGTAGTCTCCTGACGCGCACCTTGGTCACGCTGCGGACGCGATGACGCCCCAGGAGCGCCAGATAGGCCGCCAATTCCCCGAAAGCCCGGGTATACGACCCGTTCGGCTGTCAACGATGGAGGCGGCTCATGAAACGATTGTTCGCAGGCATCGCCGTCGCGACGCTCACGCTTGCCGGCAGCGCCGCGTTCGCTCAGATGCATCAGAACAAGCCTGGGGCGGTGACGCAGCATCCCGAAGGGGAAAGCGTCGACAACGGCGCCGCGACGACGCGGGACAAGGTCGGCGATCGCGGCGGGAAGCCGGGCATAAGCCAAGCCGGCAACATGGCGCAGACGCAAAATCCGCCGATGGCCGGCAGCGGCATGAAGGACACGTCTTCGTCGGCGCGGCGCGGTCATCGCGGGACCAAGCCGGCGGGCCAGGAAACGACCAAAGGGCAATCCGAGTAGGGTTGCCGGAGACCGCGCCCGACCCGACCGCCGGGGATAGGTCCGCCGACGCATAGCGCGGATGTCGATCGAGCTTGGAACAGCACGCCCGGCATCGCGCCCGCGTGGAGCGTTTCCGAACCCAAGCGCAATCCGCACGAGCGTCCGGAACGACGGTCCATCGCGACGGGGGCGGCGGACGGAGCGAGGCTGCGCTCGGGTGCACCCCTAAGAGCCTATCCCAGTAGGCGGTCGTGGTCTGCGTTGCGCCCCGACGTCCGGCGGTTAGGCGCGTGGCCGCGGGCGATGCCGGGACATCGG
>DASWRT010000362.1:0-7305 GCA_036403035.1 Allostellaceae bacterium
AGCCGCGCGCTCGCCGGGATCGGCTGCTCCTTCATGTCGGTGCTGCTGCCCGAGCGGCGCGCCAGCCTCTCGACGCAGATGGGCGGCGAGGGCCTCTCCTGGGTCGGCCAGGCGCCGTTCGCGAAGGAGCGTCACGTCTTCCAGAACCTCGGCGACGGCACCTACGTCCATTCGGGCGTGCTGGCGATCCGCGCCGCCGTCGCGGCGGGCGTCAACATCACCTACAAGCTCCTCTACAACGACGCCGTCGCGATGACCGGCGGGCAGCCGCTCGACGGCACGCTGACGGTGGCGCAGATCGCGCAGGAACTTAAGGCCGAAGGCGTCAGGCGGGTCGTCGTCGTCAGCGATGAGCCCGACAAGCATGCGCTCGGCGCCGGTTTCCCGACCGGCACGACGATCCATCACCGCGAGGAGCTCGATGCGGTGCAGCGCGATCTGCGCGAGATCGAGGGCGTCACCGTCCTGATCTACGAGCAGACCTGCGCGACCGAGAAACGGCGGCGGCGCAAGCGCGGCAAGATGGTCGACCCGGCGAAGCGCGCCTTCATCAACGAGGCGGTCTGCGAAGGCTGCGGCGACTGCTCGAAGGCGTCCAACTGCCTGTCGGTCGTGCCGGTCGAGACCGAGTTCGGCCGCAAGCGGCAGATCGACCAGTCGAGCTGCAACAAGGACTTCTCCTGCGTCAACGGATTCTGCCCGAGCTTCGTGACCGTGCATGGCGGGCAGCTCAGGAAACCGAAGGCAGCGGGAGCCGGCGACGCGGCCGGCAACGGCTGGGCCGCGCTGCCGGAACCGACGCTGCCGGAAGTCTCCGAACAGCCGTACAACGTGCTCGTCACCGGCATCGGCGGCACCGGCGTCGTCACCATCGGCGCGATCCTGGGCATGGCCGCGCATGTCGAGGGCCGCGGGGTCACGGTGCTCGACATGACCGGCCTCGCCCAGAAGGGCGGCGCAGTGCTCTCGCATGTCCGCATCGCGAAGCGGCCGGAGGACATCCACGCGGTGCGCATTGCGGTGGGCGAGGCCGACGCGGTGCTGGCGTGCGACATCGTCGTCGCGGCGACGCCGGACGCGCTCTCGCGGATCGCGAGCGGCCGGACGCGACCGGTCGTCAACACGCACGAGGCGATCTCTGGCGCGTTCATCCAGAACCCCGACCTGCCGCTCGGCGGCGGCGATCTGCGGAACCGGATCGCCGACGCGGCCGGCGGGCCGGGCGCCGCCGAGTTCGTCGAGGCCACCGCCATCGCGACGGCGCTGCTCCGCGACTCGATCGCGACCAACCTCTTCATGCTCGGCTACGCCTATCAGAAGGGGCTGATCCCGATCTCCGCCGCGGCGATCGAGACGGCGATCGAGCTGAACGGCGTCGCGGTCGAGTTCAACAAGCAGGCCTTTCTGTGGGGCCGGCGGACGGCGCACGACCGGGGAGCGGTGCTGCGCGCCGCGACGCCGCGGACCGGCGTGCCGGAGAGCCGGCGCTTGTCGGAGTCGTTCGACGAACTGGTGGACCGCCGCGTCGCGGATCTCACCCTCTATCAGGATGCGACGTACGCCGCGCGGTACGAGGACCTCGTCCGGCGTGTCGCCCGCGCCGAGAGCGAGAGGGCGCGCGGCCGGAGCGGCCTCGCCGAGGCGGTCGCCCGCTCGCTCTACAAGCTGATGGCGTACAAGGACGAGTACGAGGTCGCGCGGCTCTACACCGACGGCGCGTTCCTGACGCGCCTCAACGAGCAGTTCGAGGGCGACTTCACGGTGCAGTTCCATCTGGCGCCGCCGCTCCTCGCCGAGCGCGACTCGACGACCGGGCATCTCCGGAAGCGCGCCTATGGGCCGTGGATGCTGAAGGCGTTCGGCGTGCTGGCGAAGCTGCGGCGGTTGCGGGGCACCAAGCTCGACGTCTTCGGCTACACCGAGGAGCGGAAGACGGAGCGGCGGCTGATCGAGGAATACCGCTCGCTCGTCGAGGAGCTGATCGCGAAGCTGACGCCGGAGAACCACGGTCTCGCGGTCGATCTGGCGAAGCTCCCGCTCAAGATTCGCGGCTTCGGCCACGTCAAGGAGGCGAACCTCCATGACGTGAAGGCGAAGGAGGCGGAACTGCTCCAGGCGTTCCGTTCGCCGCCGCCGGCCCCGGCCCTCGCCGCCGAGTAACACTCAGGCCGGACCCGCCGCCTTCTCTCCAGCCCGGATCCCGTGCCACTGATTTGACACGGGATCCGGGCCTTTTCGCGTCCGGCGCGTGCCGGAACGAATGCCGAAACTGCCTTGTTCCGTAAGTCAAGAGGTGCGTGTCGGTAGAGGAGGAAAAGATGAGATCCCATATCGGATTCGCGGCAATCGCAGCGACGGTCGCGATGCTGAGCCTGACGGCATGCGGCAACACGACCCAGGACCGCGCCCTGAGCGGCGGCGCGATCGGCGCCGGCGGCGGCGCGCTGGCCGGCGCCGCGCTGGGCTCCCCGGGCGCCGGCGCCTTGCTTGGCGGCGCGGCGGGCGCAGCTGCCGGCGGCCTGACCAGCCAGCGCGACGTCGATCTCGGCCGCCCGGTTTGGCAGCGGTAGGAGACCCTTTCGGGATCATTGCAAAGGAAGGGGGAGCGCCGCGGCAACCGGCGCTCCCCCTTCGGCTTTCGCGGCCGGTCGCCTCATCCGCATCTTCCTGCGCCCGCCGGCTGCCGCCCGATCATGCGCTCAACTGATCGCCGATCGGCAGCCGCCGGATGCGCTTGCCGGTCGCCGCGAAGATCGCGTTGGCGAGCGCCGGGGCGAAGGGCGGCACGCCGGGTTCGCCGACGCCGCCGGGCGGCACGTCGAAGCTTGACTCGACGATGTGCACGTTGATCTCCCGCGGCGCTTCGTCGATGCGGGCGACCTGATAATCGTCGAAGTTGCCCTGCACCGCGCGGCCCTTCTCGAACGTGATCTCGCCCTTGGTCGCGAGGCTGTAGCCCATGATGCACGCCCCCTCGATCTGCGAGCGGATGCGCTCCGGGTTCACGTAAGCGCCGCAGTCGACCACCACGTCGACGCGCGGCACCGACAGCGTCCCCTTCTCGTCCACCGCCGCCTCGACGACCGTTGCGACGTAGGTGACGAAGCTCCGGTGCGCGGCAATGCCAAGCCCGTGACGCGCCGGGAGCTGACGGCCCCACCCGGCGTTCTTGGCCGCCAGCTCGACGACGCGCCTGAGCCGCCCGGTGTCGATCGGGTATTTGTCGACGTCCTCGCCGTAGTCCCAGAAGCCCTGCACCGACTTCCGCGGATCGACATGGCGCGGCGGGCCGATCAGGTCGAGCAGGACGTCCTTCGGATCCTGCTTCCTCGCCGCCGCGATCTCGCCCACGAAGGACTGGATCGCGAAGGCGTGCGGGATGTTGGCGACCGAGCGGAACCAGCCGATCCGCACGTGTGCCGCCGCCTCGCCGTTCTCGATGCGGATGTTCGGGATGTCGAACGGCAAGTCGACCAGTCCCATGCCCATCTCGAACGGCGCCTCGTGCTTCGGGTCGGGCCCGAAGATCGAGGCGATCGAGGGGGCGACGCTGCGGTGCCGCCATGCGGCCGGCTTGCCGTTCCCGTCGAGCGCCGCCTCGATGCGCTCTGCCGAGACCGTGTGGTAATAGCCGTGCTTGATGTCGTCCTCGCGCGTCCAGGTCACCTTGACCGGCGCGTTCATCTCGCGCGACAGCAGCGCCGCCTCGACCACGAAATCCGGCTTCGACTTGCGGCCGAACGCGCCGCCGAGCAGCGTCACGTTGACGGTCACGTTGCTCTCCGGAAGGCCAAGCCGCTGGCTGATCTCGTCTCGCGTCACCTGCGGCGCCTGCACGCAGGCCCAGGCCTCGCACTTGCCGTCGGCGACATGCGCCGTCGCGGACGGCGGCTCCATCGGCGCCTGCGCCAGATGCGGGATGTAGTACTCCGCCTCGATCCGCGTCGCCGCCTTGCCGAACGCCGCGTCGGCGTCGCCGTCGTTACGGACTACCTTGGCGGGCTTGCGCGCCGTCTCCATGAGCTGCTGCTCGTAGGCCTTCGAGTCGTAGGAGGCGTTCGGCCCGTCCTCCCATTCGATCTTCAGCGCCTCGCGGCCCTTGATCGCCGCGTAGGTGTTCCGCGCGACGACCGCGACGCCGCCCAGCGGCTGGAACTTCGACGGCAGCGGCCTTCCCTCGATCGGTACGAGCTTCACGACGCCGGGGATCTTCATCGCCTCCGCGCCGTCGAACGACTTGACCTTGCCGCCATAGACCGGCGGCCGGGCGACGACGGCGTACAGCATGCCGGGCAGCCGCGTATCGATGCCGTACATCCCGCGGCCGGTCGTCATGTCGACGATGTCGACGATCGGGATCTGGCCCTTGCCGATATACCGGAATTGCGACGGGTCCTTCAGCTTGAGCTTGTCCCGCGCCGGCACCGGCAGGGCGGCCGCGTCGGACGCGACGTCGCCGTAGCCGAGCTTCCGCCCGGACGGTTTATGCATGATTTCGTGATTTTGCGCCTCGACCTCGGACGCGGCGACGTTCCAGCGCTTCGCCGCCGCCGCCTCCAGCATCATCCGCGCCGCCGCGCCGCACTCGCGCATGGGCTGCATGAAATGGCGCGTGCTGCGCGAGCCGTCGGTGTCCTGGTTGCCGTACTTCGCCTCGTCGCCGGGCGCCTGCGCGACCTTCACGCGCGACCAGTCGGCTTCAAGCTCGTCGGCGACGATCATCGGCATGCCGGTCCGCACGCCCTGCCCCATCTCGGAACGATGGCAGAAGATCGTCACCGTGCCGTCGTTGGCGATCGAGACGAAGACGTGCGGATCGTTGACCGTGCCGTGCGGCATCGCCGCCGCGCCATACGCTTTCGGCGCGGATTCGTCCGCGAACGCGCTGCGGACCGGTACGATGCGGGCGGCCAGCACGAGACCGCCGGCCGAAGCGAGACCGCCGAGGAAACTGCGGCGGCTGACGTTCTCAAGAAGAAGTGCGCTCATGTCACGCCCCCTGTCCCGCGGCCTGCTTGATCGCCGCCCGGATGCGCGGATAGGTGCCGCAGCGGCAGATATTGCCGGACATCGTGCTGTCGATGTCCTGATCGGTCGGGTTGGGCGCGTCCTTCAGCAGCGCCACCGCCTGCATGATCTGGCCGCTCTGGCAGTATCCGCATTGCGGGACGCCCAGCGCCCGCCATGCTTTCTGCACCGGATGGTTGCCCTTCGGGTCGAGCCCTTCGATCGTGACCACCTCGGCGTCCGCCGCATCGGACATTGCGGTGATGCAGGCACGGGCCGCCGCGCCGTTGACGTGGACGGTGCAGGCCCCGCATTGGGCGATGCCGCAGCCGAACTTCGTGCCCGTGAGGCCGAGCTCGTCGCGCAGATACCAGAGCAATGGCATCGACGGGTCGCCGTCGAAGGTCCGGTCCTGACCGTTCACACGCAATTTGACCATCTGATGTCTCCCACCGGAGTGTCCGGTTTTTTGAGAGTTTGAAAGTCGCGCCTCGGCAAGCGAACCCGCCGACGGGAAACCGAAAGGAAGATAGGATGCGGGATACCGATGGCGCCGCAGCCGGATCGGCCACGGGCCGGCACCGCTCGCAAGCATGCATCGGCCGATAAGGAGTTCGGCAAAAAGCTGAACGCACTTTGCCGCGGCGGGTTCCTGCGGCGGCGGCGGCGATCAATCCGCGCTTGATTGAGGTTATGATCAAATCGCCGATCCTGCGGCCGATGCACCGAAATCTTTGCCGAGGCGCTGTCGCCGAGGCCTCGTGCGGCCGGCGGCAAGGCGGATCGTGCCCGCAAAGGCGGCCTCGGCCCGAACCCGCCCGCCCGGTGCATTCGGCAGATGCATACCTGACCGTCGCGCTGCTCACTGCCCGGCGGCAACCGCGAGCGTTCCGTCGCGGCCGGGATTTGGTTATGGGGGACCAGGAGGATCGATGACCGTCGAGACGACGCCGCCCCATGACAACAGGTCCGTCGCCAAGGTCGCCGCGGAGGCGCCGGCAACGGGATCGACCGCGCAGAGCGACTTGGCGCGGCTGCTGCCGCTGGTCCTCATCACCTTTCTCGGCTACCTGACTGTCGGCATGCCGCTGCCGGTGCTGCCGATCTACGTGCACGAGACCCTCGGCTTCGGCACGGTGACTGTCGGCTGGATCGTCGGGATCCAGTCGATCGCGACGGTGCTCACCCGGCAGTACGCGGGGGCCACCTGCGACGCGCGCGGATCGAAGGTTTCCGTCCTTCTCGGCCTGCCCGCGGCAGCGCTCGCCGGGCTCGCCTATCTCGTCTCCGCCCTGGCGCCGCTCGCCCCCGGATCGAGCCTGATCGTGCTGCTCGCGGGACGCCTGCTGCTTGGCGTCGCGGAAAGCCTGTTCCTGACGGGGACGATGACCTGGGGAATCGCGCGGATCGGCGCACGCAATGCCGGGAAAGTGATGTCCTGGCAGGGCATCGCCATTTATGCCGCGCTCAGCGCCGGCGCGCCGATGGGCCTCGCGATCCAGCAGCGCTGGGGCTTTACGGGCGTCGCGATCGTCACGATGGCGTTGCCGCTTGCGGCCATGGTCATTGCGCTGCCGCTGCCGCCCGTGCCGCCCACCTACGGCAAGCGCATGCCGTTCTATCGCGTGATCGGCCGGATATGGCGGCCGGGCGGCGCGCTCGCGCTCGGCACCGTCTCCTTCGGCGCCATGGCCGCCTTCATCGCGCTCGATTACGCCGCGCAGGGCTGGTCCGGCGCCGGGCTCGCGATCGCGGCCTTCGGCATCGCCTACATCCTCGTGCGACTCTTCCTCGCCGGCCTGCCGGACAGGATCGGCAGCATCGGCGTGGCGGCGGTCTCGCTGGCGATCGTGGCGGTCGGCCAGGTGCTGCTCTGGCTGGCCGGCACGCCGCTCGCGGCGCTGGTGGGAGCGACCGTCACCGGACTCGGCTACTCGCTCATCTTCCCGTCAATGGGCGTCGAGGCGATGCGGCGCGTCCCGCCGGAAAACCGCGGTCTCGCGGTGGGAGCCTTCGTCGCCTTCTTCGACGTGTCGCTCGCCCTAGCCGGCCCGATCACCGGCGCCGTAGCCGGAAGCCTCGGCTACCCCTCCGCCTTCCTCACCGGCGCGGTGGCCGCGGGTCTGGCGGTGCTTCTGGTGCTGTCGATGCGCGGGACGGCGGCGCGGGCATCCTGAACCGCGCCGCCCGGCACCCGCCTCTCCACCGACGCGGACCTCGCCCGCCTCTGCGCGACTATGGAGTCGCAGTTGTGAGGAGAGGGGTGGAGGGACTTTTGAATCGGGGATCGGGGGGATG
>DASWRT010000363.1:0-17176 GCA_036403035.1 Allostellaceae bacterium
GGCCATGCGCCGACGGCTGCGGCTGTCATGATCACGGCGATGAGAAGGTGCCTGGCGGTTCGCGGCATCTTGGTCGTCCTCCGGGCGGTTCCCGCCTATCATCGTCTCGACCGAGGCGATGGTGTTACTGCACGGCTGGTGGATCGTGCTGCTCTTTCGGGTCCGCGGCGGCGCGGCGGTTGCGGACCCGGCGCCGCCACGGCAGCACCGACCGGCGCCGCCGGTAGATCGCGGGGAACGGGTTGCGGTGCGGCGCCTCGGCGAAGGCGCGCACGCTCTCGACGAGCCCGGTCCCGAGATCCTCCATCCCGATCAACCCGACCACGTCGCCGACGCGCGGCACGCGCCGGGCGCCGCTGGCGACGATCACGAGGCTGCCGCCGCGCCGCGCAATGCGGCCGACCACGTCGAACATCGTATCCTTCGGGCGCGCCAGCACGAAATCGCTGCGGGCGAGGTCGCCGGCCGTCGCATCCGATCGCCGCACCGCCCACAGCTTGAAGCCGGGATCCAGCCGGGCGAACCCCTTCAGCCGCTCGCCGTCGGCGACCAGCACGTGGATCGTACGTCCAGTCTCGCGCAGGTTCCCGAGCATCTTGTCGAGCGGCGTCGAGGCATCGACCGTCATGAAGTTCCGGTCCATCGAGTGCTCGGCATGGCGGACGAGATACATGTTCGCCTGGAGCCGGTCCGGCACATCGTGCCCCTTGCGCATCAGCTTGCCGGTATAGACGCTCTCAGATGTCAATTCGCGCCGCACCGCCAGCGCCAGCGTGACGCCGACGATGAGCGGGACGATGATGTTGTAGTCGCGGGTCATCTCGAAGACCATTACGATCGCGGTCAGCGGCGCGCCGGTCGTGCCGGCGAGCATCGCCGCCATGCCGACGATCGCGAAGTCTGTCACGTGCAGGTCGAGCGCCGGGAAGAGCGACTTGACGACGGTGCCGAAGGCGGCGGCGAAGGTCGCGCCGATCACCAGCGACGCCGAAAACATGCCGCCGCTGCCGCCGGAGCCGAGCGTCACCGAGGTCGCCAGCACCTTGATAAGGCAGAGAAACAGCAGGAACCAGCTGGCGCGCAACGTGCCGTGCAGGATGTCCTGGATGATCGCGTAGCTCGCGCCCTGCACGTAATAGTGGCCGGTCCAGTACTGCGTCGCGAAGATGATGCTGCCGACGATCAGCATGCCGACGGCGTGCCGCACGTACGGGCTGTTGGAGATGCGGGCGAACCCACGCTCCAGAAGTCCCTGGACCTCGATGACCGCCCAGGCACCGAGGCCGATCAGGACGCCGAGCACCGTGAAGGGGAGGAGGGCGAGGAAGCTTTCCAGGCGAAAATCGCTCGCCGGCAGGCTGAAGACCTGGAAGGTCGGCTGCAGGCCGAAGAAGAAGCGCGCGACGAAGGTCGCCGTGCCGGCGGCGATCGTCACCGGCAGGAAGGTCCGCGGACTGACTTCCGGCATCATCAGCTCGACGACGAACATCACCGCGCCGAGCGGCGTGTTGAAGGCGGCGGCGAGGCCGGCCGCCGCGCCGGACGCCACCAGCGTCATCCGCTGCCACAGCGCGAGCCGCGTCAGGATGCCGATCCGCGAGGCGATCGCCGCGCCCAGCTGGATGATCGCGGCCTCGCGTCCGACCGAGCCGCCGCTGCCGCTCTGCACGCCCGCCGCTATCGATTTGATGAAGGCCGACGTGCCGCGGACCTTCGCCTTGCGGTAGTAGATCGCATCGATCACATCCGACACGCCCTGACCGCGTCGTTCGGCCGGCAGCGAACGGATAAGCCAGATGACCCCCATGCCGCCGATTGTCGGCGAAAGGATCACCAGCGGACCGAGCCAGCTACTCGGCGTATGCAGGTTCGGGTCGTAGTAGAATGAAATCTGGCCGAAGAAGGCGACGTTATGGATCAGCGCGACGACGGCGCGGAACAGAAGGGCTGCGCCGCCCGTCAGCAGCCCGGCGAGGATCGCGAGTCCCGAAAGGCCGGCGAGGCCGATCGGCCGCCAGGACGGAGGCGGCGGCGCCGCCGCCGCTTCGGCGGCACCGGCGAGGGACGATTGCGGGGCGACGGCCATGTACCCACCAAGTTTCCGGCTATTCCGTTAACATTTGTCCGGCCGCCATTGATCGGGCACGGCGTGGGATGCAGAAAAATATGGGAGTCGTGTCGGCCGGACCCCACATCGATCCGCGGTTGCGCCGACATCGCCGCCATGCGTTGCGCGCCGGTTTTCCCGGCACCGTGCCGCCAACGATATGTCCGCCTGCTTGTGTGCGCCATTCGGCGCGCTCCCCCCTTGGCGAGGCGGACCGTGCCGCCCGCCGCCGGCAGTCTGCTGCCGGCGCCTGAAAGCCGTCTGCGGCGGCGGTGTCCCTGTTGCCGCGGCTGCGTTATATTCCGTCGTATATGCCGATCGGGATTGGACACGGAAGGACAGCATGGCCGAAAGAGCAGAGCACGACGTGCGCCGATTTCCGAAAACTCGCCGCACGGTCCGCCGCGCGTTGCGACGAGGGATTTTGCGCGGCGCATGTGGCGCAGCGGTGCTGGCGGCGATCGTCCTTGTGCCCGCTGCGCCGGCTGCGGCGCAGCAGCAGCAGGACCGGCCGCCGCTGCTCGTCCTCGCGGCGGCGAGCCTCAAGAATGCGCTCGACGAGATCGGCGCGCGCTACGCGACGGAGGCCGGCGTCAGGATCGCCGCGAGCTATGCCGCCAGCGGCGTGCTGGCGCGGCAGATGGAGAACGGCGCCCCCGCCGACCTCTTCGTCTCGGCCGACCGCGAGTGGATGGACTATGTCCAGGAACGCAAGCTGATCCGTCCCGAGACGCGCGGCGACCTGCTGAGCAACGCGCTCGTCCTGGTCGGACCGAAGGATGCCGTACCGGTGGCGATCCGGCCGGGCTTCGACCTTGCCGGCCTGCTCGGTCCCGGCGGGCGGCTGGCGATGGGCGAGCCGCGGTCGGTCCCGGCAGGACGCTATGCCGAGCAGGCGCTGACGGCGCTCAGCGTATGGGACACGGTGAAGGGCAGGGCGGCCTTTGCCGAAAACGTCCGCGCCGCGCTCGCCCTAGTGAGCCGCGGCGAGGCGCCCTATGGGGTCGTCTACCGTTCCGACGCCGCGGCCGAGCCGGGCGTCGCTGTCGCCGGCACTTTCCCGGAGGACTCGCACCCGCCGATCGTCTACCCGGCGGCGGTCGCCGCCTCGACCGGCAGGGCGGACGACGCCGCCGCCTTCCTCGCATGGCTGCGGTCGCCGGCGGCGCGGGCGTCTTTCGAGAAGCAGGGCTTCACCGTCATCGGCGAATGAGCGGCGTCCTGTGCTTTCCCTGACTCCCGAGGAAACCGACGCGATCCGCCTCAGCCTGCGCGTCGCGGTCTGGGCGACGCTGTGCAGCCTGCCGCCGGGCGTCGCCGTCGCACTGCTGCTGGCGCGCGGGCGCTTCTGGGGCAAGGGGCTGCTCGACGGGTTCGTCCATCTGCCGCTGGTGCTGCCGCCGGTCGTCACCGGCTACGCGCTCCTCCTGCTGTTCGGCCGCCGCGGCCCGCTCGGCCGCCTCCTTATCGAGACGGTCGGGCTCGTCTTCGCCTTCCGCTGGACCGGCGCCGCGCTTGCCTCGGCGGTGATGGGCTTCCCGCTGATGGTGCGGGCGATCCGGCTCTCGATCGAGGCGGTCGACCGCAAGCTGGAGCAGGCTGCCGGCACGCTCGGCGCGAGCCCCGCCTGGACCTTCCTCGTCGTCACGCTGCCGCTGATCCTGCCGGGCATCCTTGCGGGTGCGATGCTCGCTTTCGCCAAGAGCCTCGGCGAGTTCGGCGCGACGATCACCTTCGTCTCGAACATCCCCGGCGAGACGCGCACGCTTTCGGCCGCGATCTACACGCTGACCCAGGTTCCCGGCGGCGATGCCGCCGCGCTCCGCCTTGCCGCCGTTTCGGTCGCGATCTCGATGGCGGCGTTGCTGCTTTCCGAGCTGCTGGCGCGGCGCGTCGGCCGGCGGCTTGCCGGACTGTGAGCAGGGGAGGAGGCCGAGCCCGCCGATGATCGAGGTCGAAGTCGCCCGCCGTCTCGGACCGCGCTTCGCGCTCGACGTGCGCTTCGCGACCGAAGGCGGCTTGACCGCGCTGTTCGGCCGCTCCGGCGCCGGCAAGACCTCCGTCGTCAACATGGTCGCCGGCCTCGTCCGGCCGGAGCGGGGGCGCATCGTCGTCGATGGCGTCACGCTGGTCGACACCGAGCGCGGCGTCTTCGTGCCGGCGCACCGGCGCCGCATCGGCTACGTGTTCCAGGAGGCGCGACTCTTCCCGCACCTGACGGTGCGCGGCAACCTGCTGTTCGGCCGCTGGTTCACGCCGCGGGACGAGCGCTACGGCAAGCTCGATGCGGTCGTCGACCTGCTCGGCATCGGGCACCTGCTCGACCGGCGGCCGGGCCGGCTTTCCGGCGGCGAGCGGCAGCGCGTCGCGATCGGCCGCGCCCTGCTCGCGAGTCCGCGCCTTTTGTTGATGGACGAGCCGCTCGCCTCCCTGGACGGGCCGCGCAAGGAGGAGATCCTCCCTTATATCGAACGGCTGCGAGATGAGGTCCGTGTCCCGATCGTCTATGTCAGCCACGCCGTTTCCGAGGTCGCGCGTCTCGCGACGACTCTGGTGCTGATGTCGGACGGCCGGGTGGAGGCGACCGGTTCCATCGCCGAGCTGTTCGCGCGGCTCGACCTCTATCCGCTGACCGGCCGGTTCGAGGCCGGCGCGGTGCTGGAGATGCACGTTGCCGCGCACGAGCCGGCCGACCGGCTGACGCTGCTGTGCGGGCCGGCCGGCGACCTGCGTGTGCCGATGCTCGACGACCGCCGCCACATGCCGGGCGCGACGGTTCGCATCCGCATCCGTGCCCGCGACGTGATCCTCGCCGTTGCGCCGCCGCAGGGCTTGAGCGCCCTCAACGTCCTCAAGGGCAGCGTTGCCGAGATTGCACCGGGCGAGCCCGGCAGCGCGCAAGTGGACGTGCGTCTCGCGCTCGGCGGCGGCGAGAGCCTGATCGCCCGGATCACGCACCGCTCGGTCCGCACGCTCGGCGTTGCACCCGGACGCGAAGTCTATGCCGTCATCAAGACCGTGGCGTTCGATCGCCGCAGCCTCGGATGGGGCGGCGATTACGGGCGAGGCGACGAGGCCGTCGAGATATAGGGCGGTCCGGACTGTCGGCTTGCGGCAACCCCGCCGGTGCTGTTGTCCCGCTGCCTCGGATGCAGAACATTCTGCAACCACAGGTCGAAGCAGGAACAGGTTTGCGTTGACGTAGCAAAATGCCGATGTATCATGGGCAAATTGCTGAGGTGGGTCATGGCGGCAAAAATTCCAGTCCCCGACATATTCAACGACAGCCCGGCTTCGCCTGCCGGCGGCGTTGGCGCCGATCAGTTCCCGGCGCTGCGCCGTGAAATGAACCGGTTGTTCGATGAAATGCTCCGTGGCCTTGGGCCGTCGATGATCGCCGTGGGCAGCACCGCGGCGATGCCGCCGGTGAATGTGAGCGAGGACGATCGTGAGTTCCGCATCTCTGCCGAATTGCCCGGCGTGAACGAAAAGGACGTCGAGATCACGCTGCAAGACGATGTCCTGACGATCCGCGGCGAAAAGGCCGAACGTGAGGACCGGCAGCGCAGCTATCACATGGCGGAACGGTCTTTCGGCGCCTTCGCACGTACGCTGCGCCTGCCCTTTGCGGTCCAGCCGGACGAGGTGCAGGCGTCGTTCGAGAACGGCGTCCTCACGGTGACGCTTCCCAAGCCTGCCCTGGATCCGCGGAACGCGTATCGCATCCAGGTCCGTCCAAGCGGCGGCGGGGCGACGGCGCGCATCGGGGAAGGCATGCCCGATCCGGCATTTGCCGCGGCGGCGTCCGGCGTTGCGGATGAGCAGCGCTACCAAGGGACCGCCGAAGGAGCCGTGCCACGCTACGAGGTGCAACCCGGTGGCCTCGCAACCTTTGCCTCTGATGCGGACCGGATCATGTCGAGCGACGCCCGGGAAGACCCGTTCATCGCCCGGGTCTGCGCCAAGCTCGGGTTGCAGCCGCTTCGCTCCGACGTGGAACTGCTTGAGCAGGTCGAGCGAGGGCTTCCGGTCGACGCGGTCCGCGCTCTCGCCGGGAGCGGCGCAAGTCAGGCCGAGGTCTATGAACTCGTCATTCCGCGACGGACTATGGATCATCGGACTGCCAACGGGCAGCCGCTGACGCGGGACGAGTCGGATAAGCTGGTGCGGGTGGCACGGGTGATCGCGCTCGCCGAAATCGTCTTCGGCGATCCGGCCAAGGCGGAGCGCTGGCTGCGCAAGCCCAAGACCCGGCTCGCCGGCGGCTTGCCGATGCAGCGCCTTGCCACCGATATGGGAGCCCGCTTGGTCGAGGAAATGCTGCAGCAGATCGATCACGGCATAGCCGCCTGATGATCGTCTGGCGGGTAAGCAATTACACGTCGCTTGACGGATTAGGGGGATTGAAGGCTTCAGGTCGATGGCACACGAAGGGCCGGCCGGTCGTATATTGTGCGACTACGCCGGCGGCAGCCTTGCTTGAAATCCTCGTGCACCTTGAGATCGATTTCGAAGACGTGCCGGAGGCGTACAAGTTCTTGATGATCAGCGGCCCTGACGATGCGTGGCTCTCGCGACAAGTCGATCGGGAAGCGCTGCCGGCGGGTTGGGAGGACGATGAGGCCCTTACCCGATCCATCGGCGATCACTGGCTCGAAAGCGCCGAGGGAGCGCTTCTTTGGGTGCCTAGCAAGATCGTGCCGTCCACCCACAATGTCCTATTGAACCCGCTGCATCCCGACAGCCGCGCTTTCCATATCGTCGACGTCACCGAGCACCCTTTTGATCGGCGCCTCTTGAAAGTGCTGCGGCAGTAACACCATCGGCCGTTGTTAGCCCGCGCGACACTGCGATCGCGTCGGGAGCTCGACGCCGCGATCCTGGCGCTCGTGACGGCGTTCGCCGCGATCGCCGTCATCTTTCCGCGCGCCGCCATCTGGCTCACGCGGCGGATCGACCTCATCACCCTGCCTCGATGGGCGACGCGGCTGCGCTGGGTGCGGATTCTCCGGAAGGCGCTTGCGGAGGCGCCCCTCGACCTGCTCCGCAATCCGCTGCTGATGGCCGAAGCGGTCGCATTGCAACTGCCGATCGTCCTCCTGGATGCGGCGACGCTCTGGATCGCCTTTCGTGCGCTGGGCGAGCCGGATGGTGTCGGATCGGATTCCCGAAGGACATCGTGGCGTGTACTCGTGGGCAAATTCATACAATCGGCTAACTGCCACTCCGGTGCCGAACCACCGTAGACTGTCGGTGGCACCTCAGCGGATGAGTGCCGCGCCGGATCAAATCCGGCGGTTGCAAGGGAGGAGCAACCATGGAAAGAAGAACCTTCCTGACCGGTGCCGCGGCGGCGGCGACCGCCGCCGCTGTCTCTGCGCCCCTGACGAGCCGGCCGGCACATGCCGACCGGCTGCCGCTCGGCAACCTGCCCGATACGCGCTACCCCGATCCGCGAGTCGAGGTGATCGACAAGCGGTTCAAGGCGAAGGTCGGCAACGCCGCGATCGAGCGGATCGCGACCGGGTTTCGCTGGGCGGAAGGACCGGTTTACTTCCGCGACGGCGGCTATCTGGTGTGGAGCGACATCCCCAATAACCGGATGATGCGCTGGCTGGAGGATGACGGTCACGTCAGCGTCTTCCGGTCGCCCTCGAACTACTCGAACGGCAACACGCGTGACCGCCAGGGACGCCTCATCACCTGCGAGCACGACGCCCGGCGGGTGACGCGCACGGAGCATGACGGCACGATCACCGTTCTCATGGACAGCTTCGAAGGCAAGAAGCTCAATGCGCCGAACGACGTCGTCGTCGCGTCGGACGACGCGATCTGGTTCACCGATCCGGGTTACGGCATCGACGGGTACTACGAGGGCCATAAGGACACGGCGGAGCTGCCGCGCAACGTCTATCGGCTCGATCCGAAGGCCGGCAATGCGACCGTCGTCGCGGGCGATTTCACCAGGCCCAACGGTCTGGCGTTCTCCCCGGACGAAAAGCGGCTGTACATCGTCGACAGTGGGATCACGCACGGCGGGCCCTCGCATATGCGCGTCTTCGACGTCAACGGCGACAAGCTGGCCAACGGCAAGGTGTTCGCCGAGGATTTCGCTCCGGGATTCACCGATGGCGTCCGTACCGATACCGACGGCAACGTCTGGTGCAGCATGGGGTGGGCCGATCCCAAGGAGGACGGTGTCCGCTGCTATGCATCGAGCGGTGACCTCATCGGCAAAATCCATTTGCCCGAGACCTGCGCCAATCTCGCCTTCGGCGGGAAAAGGCGGAACCGTCTGTTCATGGCCGCCAGCACCTCGGTCTATGCGGTCTATGTCGATGCTCAGGGCGCATTGATGCCATAACCGTGTTGGGTTGATGAGGACACGCGGCGGTCATACCATCGGGCGCGGCGGCGACGGCCGCCGTGCTCTTTAACATGATACTGCTGGCGAATTCGGAATTGCCCGTTTGCCAATGGGTCGGCGGCCCTTCCGGGTCGAATTTGCTGCCGGTCGTGACCGCCAAACACGCTGTTTCGCGGCCATGCCAGACGGTCCAACGCATTCGCCAGCAGTATCAAGATTCTCCCCTCCACGCATTCGCCAGCAGTATCTGTATTCCAGATCGAAAATCGTCAGTTTGTGAGGAGATTCTATCGATTTCACATCAATAGAAAATTCTGTTCGACTAAAACATCAAATTGAGCAAAGAGCCTCAAGCGTTATCCGTCTCCTCGTAAGTTGACCGCACGGATGAGTGGAATAAAAATATTTATAATCAATGTATTATAGGAAGAAATTCGTGTCTGATCGCAACGAATGTTCCGCGCGGTGCGCGTTCTCCGGTCCGTAACCGGATCGGTCAATCGACCGGTCCGTCCGGCCTCCGGCAGGCGGCATCCAGGCGGCGCAGCGTCTCCGCCGAGGCGTCATGCGCCGCGGCCTCGACCGTGCGGTAGTCGGCCACGAGGCGGGCGCCGAAGGCGGTCAGGACGGCGCTTCCGCCGCGGGGCCGCCGAGCTGGGTCTCGACGACCGGCTCGCGGAAGCAGCCGTTCATCGCGTCGATCAGCAGCCACACCCGGCGGCACGACATGCCGAGCGCCCGGCCGGCTCCGCTGATCGAGCCGTGTTCCCGCACCGCTTCCAGCAGGCGGATCTTCCTCGGCCCGATCGCTCCCCTGTTCGCGCCGAGGTCGATGCGGAGCGTGAGCCGCGCCACGCAGCGCTACTCCGCCGGCTGTTCCGACGGCACTACGGCCCGGCCCGGCGCGGCGCGCCGCCGCCAGCCGCGGAGCCGGTCGATGTAGAGATAGATTACCGGCGTCGTGTAGAGCGTCAGGATCTGCGAGACGATCAATCCGCCGACGATCGCAACGCCGAGCGGCTGGCGAAGCTCCGAGCCGGGGCCGGTGCCGATCGCGAGCGGCAGCGAGCCGAGCAGCGCCGTCAGCGTCGTCATCGTGATCGGGCGGAACCGCATCAGACAGGCGCGATAGATCGCCTCGGCCGGGGCGAGCCCGTCGCGCCGCTCGGCGTCCAACGCGAAGTCGATCATCATGATCGCGTTCTTCTTGACGATGCCGACCAGCAGGATGATCCCGATCATCGCGATCATCGACAGCTCCATACCGCAGATCATCAGCGACAACAGCGCGCCCAGCCCGGCGGAGGGCAGCGTCGAGAGGATCGTGATCGGGTGGACGTAGCTCTCGTAGAGCACGCCCAGCACGATGTACATCGTCACGATCGCGGCGAGGAGGAGCAGCGGCTGCGAGCTGGAGGAGTTGCGGAAGGCCCGCGCGTTGCCCTGGAAGTCCGCCTTCAGCGTGCCGGGCGGCAGCATCTCCGCGAAGGCGGCCTGGATCTTGTCGGTCGCCTCGCTCAGCGCGACGCCGGTCGTCGTCGCGAAGCTGATCGTGGCGGAGGGAAACTGACCCTGATGCCAGATCGTCAGCGGGGCGAGATCCGGCTCGATCCGCGTCACCGCGGCGAGCGGGATCTGTTCGCCGCTCGACGATTTGACGTAGAGCTTGTGCAGCGCTTCCGGGGTCTGCGCGCCGACCTCGGCCTCCAGCACGACGCGGAACTGGTCGGTCGGCGTATAGAGCAGCGCGACTTGGCGCTGGCCGAATGCGTCGTAGAGCGCCGCGTCGATCGCCTGGGTCGATATGCCGAGGGCGGAGGCGCGGTCGCGGTCGATCTTCAGCGTCGTCTGGAGCGCGGTCCCCTGCTGGTCGGTGCCGACGTCCTTCAGCTCCGGTATCCGCTTCAACCGCTCCACGACGCGGGGGATCCATTCCTTCAGCTCGTCCCAGTTCTCGTCCTGGAGCGTGAACTGATAGGGCGCGTTGCTCTGCCGGCCGCCGACCCAGAAGTCCTGGCTGGGGCTGAGATAGGTGGAGATCCCGGGCATCGCGCCGAGCTTCGGGCGGAGGCGGTCGATCACCGCAGCCGTCGAGACCTTGCGTTCCTCCAGCGGCTTCAGGTTGATGAAGACGCGGCCGCCGGAGATCGCGCCGGGACCGATGAAGGAGCCGAGGCTGTCGACGGCCGGATCGGCGAGGATCGTACGGACGACGGCGCGCTGATACCGGACCATCGCCGGGAACGACACGTCCTGGGACGCCTCCGTCCCGCCCCAGATGATCCCGGTGTCCTGCTGCGGTACGAAGCCCTTCGGCACATTTATGTAAAGTTCGACGGTGCCGACGCAGGCGAGCAGCGTCACGATGAGCATCACGATGCGGTGCCGAAGCACCCACCGAAGGCTGCGGTCGTAGGCGGCGAGGGTGCTTCCGATCGCCCGGTCGAGAAGCGCGCCGAGCCGTCCGGTGTCCGCTGCCGCATCCAACGCCGGTTCTGAGAGGAAGCGCGCGCACATCGCCGGAGCGAGCGTCAGCGACACGACCGCCGACACGATGATCGCCGTGCTCAGCGTCACCGCGAACTCGCGCATGAACCGGCCGACGACGCTGCCCATGAACAGCAGCGGGATGAAGGCCGCGACCAGCGATGCGGTGATCGAGACGATCGTGAACCCGATCTCCCGCGCTCCCTTGAGCGCCGCCTCCATCGGACCGTACCCCGCCTCGCGGTAGCGCGCGACGTTCTCCAGCATGACGATCGCGTCGTCGACGACGAAGCCGATCGACACGGTCAGCGCCATCAGCGACAGGTTGTCGAGGCTGTAGCCGAGCAGGTACATGACGCCGAACGTGCCGGCGAGCGAGACCGGGATCGTGGCGCTCGGGATCAGCGTCGCGCGCAGCCGCCGCAGGAACAGGAAGATCACCATCACGACCAGCGCGGCCGTGACGCCGAGCGTGATCTGCACCTCCAGTATGGCCGTGCGTATGCCGGCGGAGCGGTCGGACAGGACGGCGAGCTTGATCGACGGCGGGACCCAGCGCTCGATCTGCGGCAGCGTCGCCAGCACCCGGTCGACCGTCCCGACGAGGTTGGCGTTCGGCTCGCGCTGCACATAGACGATCACGGAGCGCCGGCCGTTGTACCAGCCGGCGATGCGCGTGTTCGCCACGCTCTCCGTGACGGACGCGATGTCGCCCAGCCGCATCGTCGCGTCGCCGTTGCGGCCGATCACCAGCGCCTTGTAGTCCTCGGGGTCGAAGAGCTGGTCGTTGGCGTTGATCGTCGCGGCGTGCGACGGCCCATCGAGGCTGCCCTTCGGGAAATTGACGGTGCTCTGGTTGATCGCCGTCCGCACGTCCTCCATGCCGACGCTGCGCGCCGCGAGCGCCGCCGGGTTGACCTTGACCCGCACCGCCGATTTCTCGGCGCCGTTGATGACGACCTCGCTGACCCCTTCGATCTGCGAGATCTTCTGGGCGATCACCGTCTCGGCATAGTCGAATAGCTTTCCCGGCGGCAGCGTCTCGCTGGTCAGCGCGAGCATGAGCAGCGGCATCATCGCCGGATTGCTCTTCCGGAAGAACGGCGCGTTCGGCATGTCCGCCGGCAGTTCGGTCGCGGCTGCGCTGAGCGCTGCCTGCACGTCGTTCGCCGCGCCCTCGATGTCGCGGTCGAGGTCGAACTGGACGGTGATGGAGGTGCCGCCGAGGCTGCTGCTGGAGGTGATCTCGGTGACGCCTGCGATCTGGCCCAGCCGCCGCTCCAGCGGCATCGCCAGCGCGGTCGACACCGTCTCGGGACTGGCGCCCGGCAGTTGCGCGAAGACGCGGATCGTCGGCAGGTCGACGGTCGGCAGCGAGGCGACTGCGAGATGGAGGTACGCGATGGCGCCGAGCAGCACGATCCCGAGCGCGAGCAGCGACGTCCCGATCGGGCGGCGGATGAAGATCTCGACGAACGGCATGTCCGGCGCGCCCCGTCCTATTCCGCGGGATCGCCGCGGGCGGCGGGATCGAGCGTCGGCGGCGCGGCGGAAGGGGAAGATGCCGGCCGCCGGCCGCTCGTCGCCCGGCGCCGTCGGCGCCGGTCCGGCGAGAGCGCCCGCTGCGCCGCGCGTCCCACCCGGTCGAACGCGAGATAGATCACCGGTGTCGTATAGAGCGTCAGGAACTGTGACAGCAGCAGGCCGCCGACGATCGCGATGCCCATCGGCCGCCGCAATTCGGACCCCGGACCCGTGCCGAACGCGAGGGGCAGGGCGCCGAGCAGCGCCGCCATCGTCGTCATCATGATCGGCCGGAAGCGCAGAAGGCACGCCTCGTAGATCGACCGTTCCGGCGGCACGCCCCGGTTGCGCTCGGCGTCCAGTGCGAAGTCGATCATCATGATCGCGTTCTTCTTGACGATGCCGATCAGCAGGATGATGCCGATCAGCGCGATCACCGAGAGGTCATGCCCGGACAGCATCAGGGCGAGCAGCGCGCCGACGCCGGCCGACGGCAGGGTCGACAGGATCGTGATCGGGTGGACGTAGCTCTCGTAGAGCACGCCCAGCACGATGTAGACCACGACGATCGCCGCTAGGATCAGCAGCGGCTCGCTGGCGAGCGAGGCGCGGAACTCGGCGACGCTGCCGACGAAGCTCGTCGCCACGCCGTCCGGCAACCCGATCTCGCGCTCGGCTGCGGCGATCGCCGCGACCGCTTCGCCGAGCGAGTAGCCGGGCGCGAGGTTGAACGACAGCGTGACCGCGGGGAAGCGGCCGAGATGCGTGATCGAGAGCGGCGCCACGTCGCTCCGGAACGCGGCGAACGCCGATAGCGGCACCGGCGAGCCGTTGTCCGACTTCACGTAGATCGAGTTCAGGGCCGCCGGGTCCTGCTGGTATTTCGGGTCGACCTCCAGGATGACCCGGAACTGGTTGAGCTGCGTGTAGATCGTCGAGATCTGCCGCTGCCCGAATGCGTCGTAGAGCGTGTCGTCGATCGCCTGCGTCTGCACGCCGAGGCGCGCGGCCTTGTCGCGGTAGATCGTCAGGTAGGTCTGGCGCCCGCCGTTCTGCTGGTCGCTCGCGACGTCGCGCAACTCCGGTCGCCGCTTCAGCGCCTCGACCAGCCGCGGCGCCCACGTCGCCAGCTCCGGGATGTCGGCGTCCTGAAGGACGTACTGGTACTGCGTGCGGCTGATCCGGTTGTCCAGCGTCAGATCCTGCGCCGTCTGCATGAACAGCGTCACGCCCGGTATCGGCGCCACGTCGTCGCGCAGCCGCGCGATCACCTCTTCCGCGGTCGCCCGCCGCTCGCGCTGCGGCTTCAGCACGATGTAGAGCCGGCCGGTGTTGGGGGTCGCGTTGATGGTGCCGACCCCGACGAAGCTGTCGACGCTCGCCACGGCCGGGTCTTTCAGCACCGCGTCGGCGACGGCGCGCTGCCGCTCCGACATCGCCGGGAAGGAGATGTCCTGCGCCGCGTCGGTGACGCCGACGATGATGCCGGTGTCCTGCTGCGGCAGGAATCCCTTCGGGATCGCGACATAGAGCCAGCCGGTCGCGACGATGGTGAGCAGCGTCGCGGCGAGCATCAGCTTCTGGTGCGCCAGCACCCAGCGCAGGCCGCGCTCGTAGCCGTCGAGCAGGGCGTCGAAGGCGCGCTCGGTCGCGCGGTAGAACCGGCTCCGGCTCTCCCGCTCGTGGCGCAGGAAGCGCCCGCACATCATCGGCGTCAGCGTCAGCGAGATGATCGCCGAGACGATCACCGCGACGGACAGCGTGATGGCGAACTCGCGAAAGAGCCGGCCGACGATGCCGCCCATGAAGAGGAGCGGGATGAACACGGCGATCAGCGATACGGTCAGCGAGATGACGGTGAAGCCGATCTGCCGCGCCCCCTTGAGCGCCGCGTCGAGCGGCGGGTCGCCCGCCTCGATGTAGCGGGCGATGTTCTCGATCATCACGATCGCGTCGTCGACGACGAAGCCGGCAGCGATCGTCAGCGCCATCAGCGATAGGTTGTCGAGGCTGAAGCCGGCGAGGTACATCACGCCGAAGGTGCCAACCAGCGACAGCGGCAGCGCGACGCTCGGGATCACCGTCGCCCAGAGCCGGCGCAGGAAGGCGAAGATGACCATAACGACGAGGCCGATGGTCAGCAGCAGCGTGAACTGGACCTCGTCGATGGATGCGCGGATCGTCTCGGTGCGGTCCGCCAGCACCGTGATCTTCACCGCCGGCGGGATAACCACCTCAAGTTGCGGCAGCACCGCGCGGATCCGGTCGACGGTGCCGATGATGTTGGCGCCGGGCTGCCGGTAGACGTCGAGGATGATCGCCGGACGATTGTTGAACCAGCCCGCGATCCGGCTGTTCTCGACGCCGTCCACGACCTGCCCGATGTCCTTCAGCCGCACCGGCGCGCCGTTTCGATAGGCGACGATCACGTCGCGATAGGTCGCCCCAGAGAGGAGCTGGTCGTTCGCGCCGATCGCATAAGCCCGTCGCGGTCCGTCGAGATTGCCCTTCGGCGCGTTGACGTTGGCCTGCGCGATTCCGGTCCGCACGTCCTCCGGCGTCAGTCCCATCGCCGCGAGCGCGGTCGGGTTGATCTGGATGCGCACCGCCCGCTTCTGCCCGCCCTCGATCGCGACGAGGCCGACGCCGTCGACCTGCGACAGCTTTTGCGCCAGCACCGACTCGGCGAAATCGTTGACTTTGTCGAGCGGCATCGTGTCGGAGGTGATCGCGAGCAGCATCACCGGCGTGTCCGCCGGGTTCACCTTGTTGTAGGTCGGCGGGTTCGGCAGGTTGCGCGGGAGCTGGCCGGTGGCGGAGCTGATCGCCGACTGCACGTCCTGCGCCGCCGCGTCGATGTTGCGGGTCAGCGTGAATTGCAGCGTGATCGCGCTGGTCCCGAGCGCGCTGGTCGAGTTCATGGACAGCAGGCCGGGGATCTGTCCGAACACCTGCTCCAGCGGCGTCGTCACCGACGAGGCCATCACCTCCGGGCTGGCGCCGGGCAGCGATGTCGTCACCCGGATCGTCGGGAAGTCGACCGTCGGCAGCGATGCGATGGGCAGGGCGCGGTAGCCGAGCAGGCCGAGCAGCAGAACCGCGACCATCAGCAGCGAGGTTGCGACCGGCCGGAGGATGAACGGCGCAGAGAGGTTCACGACGCCGCCGGCCGCGCCGCGCCCGCTCCGTCACGCCCGCCCGGCGGCGCGACGCCGTCCCGGCCGACCGGCGTCGCCTCGATGATCTTGCCGCCCGGCTGAAGCTTGTACTGCCCGTCGACGACCACGCGCTCGCCGGGCGTCAGCCCCGAGTCGATAAGCGACATGCCGTTCTGCGTCGCTCCGACCGCGACCGGACGCATCTCGACCGTCTGATCGGACTTGATGACGAAGACGTAGGCGCCTTCCGGGCCGCGCTGCACCGCGGCCTCGGGGACGACGGCGCCGCCGCGCCGGGTCGACACCTTGAGCCGCGCATTGACGAACTGTCCCGGCCAGAGCACCCGGTTCTCGTTGGCGAAGCTCGCCTTGAGCTTGAACGTTCCGGTCTTCTGGTCGATCTGGTTGTCGATCGTCGCGAGCTTCCCCTCCGCGAGCTTCGTCTGGCCGTCGCGGCTGAGCGCCTCGACGGTCAGGGCGACGCCGGCCGAGAGCGGTTCGTTGACCGCCTGAAGGTTTTCCTCGGGCAGCGTGAACACCAGCGAGATCGGCTGGAGCTGCGTCACGACGATGATGCCGGTCTGATCGCCGGCATGGATCATGTTGCCTTCGTCGACGAGGCGCAGGCCGATGCGCCCGTTGATCGGGGAGTGGATCGTCGCATAGTCGAGCTGGACGCGCGCGCTGTCGATCTGCGCCTTGTCGGCCTCCGTCGTCGCTTCGAGCTGCCCGACCAGCGCCCGGGTCGTATCGAGTTGCTGCTGCGTGACGTAGTTGCCTTCCTTGCGCAGATTGCCATAGCGCTCCAGGTCGGCCCTGGCGCTGGCGAGCTGCGCCTGATCCTTCCGAAGATTCGCTTCCATCTGCCGGAGCGTCGCCTCGAACGGACGCGGGTCGATCTGCGCCAGCACGTCGCCGGCCTTCACGTCCTGTCCTTCGTCGAAATTGAGCTTCTGTAGCTGCCCATCGATGCGCGAGGAGACGGTAACCGTTCGGAACGCCTGCACCGATCCGAGTCCGGAGAGATACATCGGCACGTCCCGCTGCTCAACCGTACCGGCAACGACCGGCGCCGGCATGTCGGGCGATGTGGAATCGCCGCCGCGGCCCATGCGGCGCTGCTTCGGCTGCTCCGCCTGCTGCTCCGCTTTCCGCCATGGCAGGTGGCTGCGGTCGCCAAGGAAATACCATCCGACGCTGCCTGCGGCGGCGGCGAGGACGAGAACGAAGATGAGCCGCGTGGCGCGCATCGGCACTCAAAAAGGGCAAGAGGTCGGGCGATCATAACATAGGCATTCGACCGCGCTGCGATTCCCCTGCGGCAAAGGTTTTCCTTCGCGTGACGGCAATCCTGCTGCTTTTCACGGCGACAGTCCAACGTGAAATATACGTAAAGTTAGGATTGCGGTTAACCGTTCTTAAAACTAAGCCGAAAGTTTAAAAATCTGTAAAGATGTGGTTTAATGGTCCAAGTTGCCACGCCGACACCTGGGCCATGATGTCCGACGCTCCCCAAGCCACCACGCTCTTCGT
>DASWRT010000364.1:0-15400 GCA_036403035.1 Allostellaceae bacterium
GTCGATGCCGGTCAGTTCCTTGAGCTGCGCGAGCGAGACGGTCTCGTACTCGTCGCCGGATTCGTTGCGGACGAGGTAGGCGCCGGCCTGCCGGCGGGCAGGGTCGTAGACCGCCTTGTAGAGCATGGTCGGGACGAGGACGCGGCCGTTGAGGCGCTGCAATGTTTCGCCGCGGAAGACCGGGCCGGTGACGACGTACAGATCGCCGTCGCGCTCGGCAAGGCGGCGCACGGCCATCTCGATATGCGCCCACAGGCCGCGGTTATTCTCCCGGTTCTGCGGGACCATGTTCGCAAGGCTGAAGCTCTCCTGCTGTGACTGCGGGTCGGGCATGTCGCCGGACGGCGCCATGCGGCCGCGGTCGAAGCCGGAGCGCTGATAGTCCCTCAGCTCGGCGCGCTCGCCCGGCGGCAGGCTCGGGTCCGGGTGGAAGGCGTTTTCGCGGATCATGTCCTTCGCCTCGGCGACACGATCGCGCGTCAGGTGCTCCGCCGACCAGAGCGGCGTCCGCGTGATGCCGCTGTGCAGCACGGCATAGCCGGAATAGCAGATCTCGCGCGTGTCCTGGGAGAGCCGCGGGTTGACGATGGCGGGATCGTCGCCAGCGACGAAGTGCGCCGGGCACGTCGACAGGGCCGACAGGCCCGGTCGCGGCGCTGCCGGCAGCAGGAGAACGACGCCAAGCAACAGCGGTAGGATTCGTACATGACGGCGCATCGGGAGCGGTCCTCCGCCGGAGTTGGAGGCCGCCGCGCAAAGGAACGAACGCATAACGCACGGAGCGACCGCCGAAGCCAAGGCTTCGGCGAAAGGAACACTTCAACAGCCGGAAGATTCCGCGAGAGTCGGTGATCGACGCCTCTCGAAGCCCTGGCGAGTCCGACACGTTTCCTTTTTTGCGAGCGCCGTTATTCCTGGATCGAGATCAGCGGCTCGACGGCGGCAGCCTCCTCCGGAGCGGCCGAAGCGTCAGCGCCGCCATCGCTACGGTCGTGGCGGCGGTCGCCGTCCGGTCGGGCGAGCATCGTCCGGCGGTCGCCGCGGCGGCGGGTCGCGCCGATCGCGTCGAGATGCTCCAGCAGCGGCACGCTGAACTTGCGGGAGATGCCGAGGAGCTTCCCGGCGTCGCTGACGAGGAAGCCGCCGGCATGTTCCGTACCGCCGCCGCCATACCAGCGGCCGAGGATTTCGCGCGCCCGCGCGACGGCGTCGCGGTGGAACAGGATCTCGCGCTTCTGCACGCGGTCGGGCGCGCGGACCAGCGTTCCGTCGGCGATCAGCCGGCGCAGTGCGCGCTGCCGCACCGGATCGCCGCCGACCAGCGGCGCGGCGTCGGGCGGGCTGAGGCCGCCGCGCCGGTAAGCGGCGGCGAGGCCGGCGGCGGCGCGGCGATCCGCCTCGGACGACGGCGCCGCCGGGTTTCCCGCGGCGGCGGCGCTGCCGGGCCGGAACAGGCCGCGGGGCGCCGGTGCGATCAAGCCGCGCGCGACGAGGCCGGCGAGGATCGCGTCGAAGGCGGCGGCGGGGAGCACACCGGGCAGCGCAGCGCGCAGCCGGTCGCGCGGCACGCCGCCGCCGTCGTCCGCCATCTCGGCGGGACCGATCCGGCCGAGGGAAGCGAGCATCAGCCGCTCCATCTCGCGGCAGACCGCACGGTCGAGCACGGTTCCGTCGGGGAAGCTCGCGATCCCGGCGGCGCCTCCGGCGGCCTCGTCGAGCCAGCGCCGGACATGCGCCGGCGACGCGCCCAGCAGGCGCGCGAGACCGTCGCGCGCCGCGCCGCGCGGACCGACCTCGCGCAGCAGGGCGACGATCGCCTCGGGCGGCGGCGCGGTCGCGAGCACGGCGAGGCGGCGCAGCACGGGCTCGTCGAAGCGGCGGCGCCGGCTGGAGGCGACGGGATCGAGGATGCGGCCCCCGCCGATCGTGCCGACCGGGGCCGGCAGGCGGAGGATGAAGGGCTCGCGCGCCGGCACCGCCAGCACACCGCCATCCGCACGGCGGAGCTGGGCGAAGCCGGTGTCGCCGGGCGCCAGCGCGTTGCGGTCGAGCAGGCGTACGCGGCCCGCGATCTCGGTCGTGCCGAACAGCAGCTGCACGCCGGCATTGGCCGGCAGCGGGCGCGGCGCACGGCCGAGCAGCGTCAGCTCGACGTCGAGCCATGGCGAGGCGGCGGGCGCCAGCGCGCCGGGCGTCGCCAGCGCGTCGCCGGGTGCGATATCGCCGCGCTCGACGCCGCGCAGATTGACGGCGAGGCGGCGGCCGGGGCCGGTCGCCTCGACCGGGCTTCCATGCACCTGGAGGCCGCGGACGCGGGCGCGCCGGACCGCACCGGCCATGGAAACGATCTCCACCGCGTCGCCGACCGCGATCCGGCCGCGGCGCAGCGTGCCCGTCACGACCGTGCCGAAGCCGGCCGCCGCGAAGACGCGGTCGATCGGGAGATAGAAGAAGCCGCGGTCCGGCGGGTCCGTCGACGCCGCGGCGAGGCCGTCGAGATGCCGCCGCAGTTCGTCGATCCCTTGTCCCGTCACCGCGGAAACCGCGACGGACGGCGCGTCGGCGATGCCGTTTGCAGCGAGCAGCGCCCTCGCCTCCTCCGCCACCTGCCGGGCGCGTTCCTCGCCGACGAGATCGCATTTGGTGACGGCGATCACGCCGCGGCGGACGCCGATCAAGCGGGCGATGTCGAGATGCTCCAGGGTCTGCGGCTTGATGCCCTCGGTCGCGGCGACGACGGCGAGGACCGCCTCGATCCCGGTGGCGCCGGAGACCATCGCGCGGACGAACCGCTCGTGGCCGGGCATGTCGATCAGGTCGATCCCGCCGCCCCCGCCGCCGGAGACCGGCAGGTGGGCGAAGCCGAGGACGATCGAGATGCCGCGCGCCTTCTCCTCCTTCAGCCGGTCGGTGTCGGTGCCAGTCAGCGCGCGGACCAGCGCGGTCTTGCCGTGGTCGACATGGCCGACGACGCCGACCGCGACCGTCTTCACGGTGCAGTCACCACGGCGGCGGCGAGCGCAGCGGCGATCTCCGGCACCTCGTCGTCGGCGACGGTCCGCATGTCGAGCAGGAGGCGGCCGGCCTCGATCCGCCCGACCACCGCGGGCTCGCCGGTGCGCAGGCGGCGCGCGATCTCGTCGACGGAGAGCCCGTCCGGCGGCGACAGCGCGACAAGGACGGTCGCGATCTCGGTCCCCGGCAGCGAACCGCCGCCGGCATAGGAAACGCCCTCGTCGAGCCGCAGATGCGCGGCAAGGCCGGGCGTGGCGGCGGCGGCGGTCTCGTCGCGCAGCCGCACGGCGCGGGCGCGCAAGGCCGCGTCGTCCTGCGCCAGCATGCGCAGCACCGGGACGGCGCGGATCAGCCGCTCCGGGTCGAGATGGAGGCGCAGCGTCGCGGCGAGCGCCGCCAGCGTCATCTTGTCGACGCGCAGCGCACGCAGCAGCGGGTGCCGGCGCAGCCGATCGACGAGGTCGCGGCGGCCGACGATCACGCCGGCCTGCGGCCCGCCCAGCAGCTTGTCGCCGCTGAAGGTCACGAGGTCGATGCCGGCGGCGAGGCGGTCGCCGACCGTCGGCTCGTAGGGCAGTCCGAAGCGCCGCAGATCGATCAGCGTGCCGCTGCCGAGATCCTCGACCACGGCGAGCGCGCCGTCGTGGCTGCGCGCCAGCCAGGCCAGCGCCTCGGCCGGGACGGCGCCGGTGAAGCCGACGATGCGGTAATTGCTCTGGTGCACCTTGAGCAGGACACGGGTATCCGCCGTGATCGCCGCTTCGTAGTCGGCGAGCCGCGTCTTGTTGGTCGTGCCGACCTCGACGAGGCGGGCGCCGCCCTGGCGGACGATGTCGGGGATGCGGAACGAGCCGCCGATCTCGACCAGCTCGCCGCGCGAGACGACGACCTCGCCGCCCGCGGCGAGGCCGCTCAACGCGAGCAGCACGGCGGCAGCGTTGTTGTTGACGACGAGCGCGGCCTCGGCGCCGGTCAGCTCGCGCAGCAGTTCCTCGACGGCGCCGTCGCGGGCGCCGCGCCGGCCGCTCTCCAAATCGTACTCCAGGTTCGCGTAGCCGCGCGCCGCTTCGGCGACCGCGTCGACCGCTTCGGCGGCGAGCGGGGCGCGGCCGAGATTGGTGTGCAGCACGATGCCGGTCGCGTTGACGACGCGCCGCAGGCCGGCGAGGCGCCGCCGGTCGAGATCGGCGCGGACGGCGGCGAAGAAGGCGGGCTCGTCGAACGCCGGAACGGCCGCGGCTGCGCCGCCGCGAAGCTGACGTCGGACCACGGCGAGGTGCGCCCGGATCGCGCCGAGCACGGCGGGGCGCGGGAACTCGGCAAGGAGCGCGCGGGCGCTGTCGCCGTCGATCAGCCGGTGCACCGGCGGCAGCGCGCGCAACGCCGACGGTGCGGCGGCGGTGGAGGCCGGAGCATCGCGGCGGCGATGGAGGTCGGAGAGGTCGCGCATCGAACCGTCGTGCATGCCCGGCTGTCCGTCAGGGGGCGAACGCCGGGCGGAGCGGGCGGTTCAGCCGCCGCGGGGCTTCGAGAGGATCGAGGCGGCAGAACCGGCCGCTCAGGCGGCGAAGAAAAGGATCAGGACGATGCAGACCGCGAGCACGACGCCGAGCACGATCATGTCGGCCGGCAGTGGGCCACGGCTCGCACGTGCGGCAGGCTCCGCCGGGTAGACATGGACAGGACCGGATAGCCCGGTGGTGGCGGCGCCACCACCACCGGCCGCATGGCGCGGTGGACTTGCCGCCGCGGGCTCGGCCGGCGCAGCGGCAGCCGGCAGCGGCGGCGCGGCGTCGTAGCGCGGACGCAACAGGTCGGGGTCGAGATCGACCTCGATGCCGGCATCCTCCAGCCGCGCCATCGCCTCGGCCAATTCCTCGGCGCTCATCCGGTCGACCGGGAGGACGCGCTTCACGTCGTCGAGCCCCAACCGGCCCTGCCGGCGGCCGATCGCCGTCAGCTCGCCGAGCGCCGCTTCGTTCACCGTCGTTGCCGCCATGCGCCGCGCCTCCCGTCCTGCCGCGTTTCAGCCCTTCTCCACCATCGGACATTCGCTCTGCGAGAGCGGACGGATGGTCTGGTCGCGCGGGATCCGGCGGACGATCCGGTTGTCATCGACGGCCGGCTCGAATCCCGCGATGGCAACAAGGCAGCCGGACCTTCGTTCCACGTGTCCGCCGCTAACCGGTGGAAAATCAAATCAGCGCAAGGAAAAACCCTGGAGCCGCCAAGAATTGACTTCCATCAGGCCATCGCATGCTCTTGAAAATCAAGCGGAAAACGCCTCAGACGCCGCCCGCATAGGCCACTGTCGAGAGCAGCCCGTGCACCTCTGGCCGCGAGTCGAGCCGCGTGTGCTGAACGACCACCGGGACGGACGAGCGGATCACCGAGGCGTAGGGCGTGTCGCGCGGGACCGGCTCCGGGTCCTGAAGATCGTTGAAGCGGAAATGTTGCGTCCGCCGCGCCGGGACGGTCAGGCGGTAAGGGCCGGCCGGCTCCCGGTCGGTGAAGTACAGGGTGATCTCGATCATGGCGTCGGCATCACCCGCATTGAGGATGCAAGCGGTTTCGTGGCTTACCAGAGCACGGTCGTCGCTGTCGCTGCGACCGGGAATGTAGCCTTCCGGGATTGCCCATACCGTCCAGCCGGTCGACGCGACATTGACGGTATCGGACGCGGCGTCGGTCATGGCGCTTTCCTCCGGATCGGGGTGAAGCCCGCGCGGCGCGGAACCGGCCGCAGCGGCATACCGTCCGTTCCTAAAACGGCACCGGCGAGGCCGCGTTCCGCGAGATCAAGTCTTTGACAAGCATCAATTTCCCCGACGCGCCGCCGAACGGCGCCTCAGGCCGTGTCTCACACGCCGGCCATCAGTCGGTAACCGACGTCGTCCCCTTCCGGGCCGTCTGCGCCAGCGGCAGTTTGTATTTCTCGACGCGCTCGCGCGGCGCGGCGCGCGGCGTCTCGGAGACATGCGCGGCGCGGGCGGCATCGCGGGCGGCGGCCTCCCGCATCGCGACGGACCGGGCGGACCGGCGCGAGGGATAGGACGACGATGCTACGGCATGAGGTGAATGCCGCCGCACCGACTTGACGGCATGCCGCTGCTTGCTCTTGCCATGCGCGGGAGCCCATGCCGCAGCACTGCGTTTCGCCTTCTTCGCTTTCGCGGCGTGACCGGACGAGGAGACCGTAGCGGCCCCGCTCCGCTCCTTCGCGGCGCGCGACGCGGCGGCGGCTTCGGCCGGCACGGTCGCCACGGCTGCGGCTGCGGCTGCGGCTGCGGCTGCGGCGACGACTACGAAAACGGTCGCGGCAGCGACGAAGGGCGGAAGCTTCAAGCGGATCCTCCGGAACGGCCCCGCGGCAATCGCCGGGCAGCGCCCCGGATAGCATGCCGCGCCGTCGAACGGCACCCCTCGATAAAACCATGTTTGATGGAGTCGTCCGGCCGTTCGAAAGCAACGGCCCGATCAGCGCGGCATCGCAGCCGCGGACGGCGCCGGGGCGGAGCCGGTGCCGAGCACCCGCTCGACGGTGCGCACGAGATCCTCGATCCGGAACGGCTTGCCCAGGAACGGGCGGTCGCCGTTGGCGTGCTGCTCCGCCGCGTCGGCGTAGCCTGACATCAGGATGACCGGCACGGGCTGCGCCGATGCGTCCTCGATGATCGGCAGCCCCGGCTCGTCCGGCAGCACCACATCAAGCAGGACGAGATCGTAGACATCGTCCGCGAGCGCATCGCGCATTTGCGCGGCGCTGAGCGCACATCGGACGACGCAGCCCCGCTGCGTGAGCGCCTCCGCAAGGAGATCGCAGATCTCGGGCTGATCGTCGACGATCAGGATGTGAGGGGCGAAAGGCAAAGCGGCTCCGCGTTATTCTCGCCGCCGCTAACCGCAAATCGTCGCGTTCGGTTCCGGCGGTGCGGTTTCGCATGCCGGGAAGACATGATGCGGGTTAATCGCCGGGCAACCCGGCACGCATCCTAATGCAGCTTGACCTGCGGTTCGGCACGCCGTGAGAGCCCGCGAGCGAGCGCGCCGAGCGCGGTCTTCGAGCCGCCGTGCAGGGCCATCTCGTGCATCTTGTAGAGCGAGCGGTACATCAGCCGGGCGAAATACCCCTCGATGAACATGCTCTTGCCGACGAGGAACCCCATCAGGTTGCCGACCGTGCTGTATTCGCCGAGCGACACGAGCGAGCCGAAGTCGCGATAGACGAAGGGCTCCAGCTTCTTGCCGTCGAGCCGCCGCCGCAACTGCTTCACCAGGAACGACGCCTGCTGATGGGCGGCCTGGGCGCGCGGCGGCACCGGCGCGGCGTGGCCCTCGCGCGGGCAGGCGGCGCAGTCGCCCATCGCAAAGACATCGGGATCGCGCGTCGTCTGGAGCGTCGGCGTCACGACGAGCTGGTTGATGCGGTTGACCTCCAGCCCGTCGAGGTCGCGGAGGAACTCCGGCCCCTTGACGCCAGCGGACCATACCACGAGCTCGGACGGGACGAAGCTTCCGTCGGCGAGTTGCACGCCGTCGGCGCGCACCTCGCTCACCCGCGCGCCGGTGCGGACCTCGACGCCGAGATCCTTGAGCAGGCCGAGGGTCTTCTCCGAGATCCGCTCGGGCAGGGCGGGGAGGATGTGGGGCGCCGCCTCGATCAGGATGATGCGGATGTCCTTCTCCGGGTCGACCCGGTCGAGGCCGTAGGCGACGATCTCGCGCGCGGTGCGGTGCAACTCGGCGGCGAGTTCGGTCCCGGTCGCGCCGGCGCCGATGATTGCGACGTGGAGCTGGCCCGGCCGCACCGGCCCTTCCTGCGAGTGCGCGCGGATGCAGGCGTTGACCAGCCGCCGGTTGAAGCGGACGGCCTGCTCCGGCGTCTCCAGCGGCACGGCGTGCTCGGCCGCGCCGGGCGTGCCGAAATCGTTGGTGACGCTGCCGACGGCGATCACCAGCGTGTCGTAGCGGAACGAGCGCGGCGACGTGATCTGCCGCCCCTCCTCGTCATGGGTCGCGGCGAGACACACCTCCTTCTTCGCCCGGTCGAGGCCGATCATCTCGCCGAGGCGGTAGCGGAAATGATGCCAGTGCGCCTGGGCGAGGTAGTTCAGCTCGTGCTCGCTCGGGTCCATGCTGCCGGCCGCGACGGAGTGCAGCAGCGGCTTCCAAAGGTGCGTGCGCGCCTTCTCGATCAGCGTAACGCGCGCCTCCTTGCGTTTGCCGAGCGTATCGCCCAGGCGCGTCACGAGTTCGAGGCCGCCCGCGCCGCCCCCGACGACGACGATGTGGTGGAGACCGGCGTCCGGGTCGCGCGCCGGTTCGGACTTCGGCGACGTTGTCGGCTCGTCGAGCGGCGGGCCGGGCCTGTCATCGGGCATGGCAACCTCCGATGGACTGCGCTCCGATCCTAGCCCGCATGCGGAGCCAGCGGCTCCGGCGGCGCCAGCCCTCTTTCGGGCTCGTCGGCTTCGATGTCGTTTGCGAGAACCGTCCGCATGCGGACCTCGTCGAGCGCGCCTTCCCACTTAGCGATGACGACGGTGGCCACGCCGTTGCCGATCAGGTTCGTGAGCGCCCGCGCCTCCGACATGAAACGGTCGACGCCAAGGATCAACGCGATGCTCGCGACCGGGATCGAGCCGACCGAGGCGAGCGTCGCGGCGAGCACGATGAAGCCGCTGCCGGTGACGCCGGCCGCGCCCTTCGAGGTCAGGAGCAGCACGCCGATGATGCCGAGCTGATGCGTGAGGGTCAAATCGGTATTCGTCGCCTGCGCCAGGAACAGCGCGGCCATCGTGAGATAGATGCAGGTGCCGTCGAGGTTGAAGGAGTAGCCGGTCGGGATGACGAGGCCGACCACCGACTCCTGGCACCCGAGGTTCTCCAGCTTGGCGATCATCCGCGGCAGCACCGACTCCGACGAGGAGGTGCCGAGGACGATCAGCAGCTCTTCTTTGATGTAGCGGATGAATTGCAGGATGCTGAATCCGCAGAGCCGGGCGATCCCGCCGAGCACGACAAGGATGAAGATCAGGCACGTCGCGTAGACGCTGGCCATCAGTTGCCCGAGCTGTAGGAGCGTGCCGACGCCGTACTTGCCGATCGTGAACGCCATCGCGCCGAAGGCGCCCAGGGGCGCCGCCTTCATGACGATCCTGACGATGCCGAAGAATGCGAGAGAGACCAGGTCGATGATGTTGAGCAGCGGCCTGCTGCGCTCGCCGAGGAACGACAGCGCGAAGGCGAACAGGATGGCGAAGAACAGGACCTGGATGATCTCGCCCTCGGCGAACGCTCCCACCACCGTCGACGGAATGATGTGCGTGATGTAGTCGAGGGCGCTCTGCTGCTGCGCCTTCGTCGTGTATTGCAGGATCGACTTGGTGTCGATCGTGCTGACGTCGACGTTCATCCCGCTGCCGGGACGCCAGAGATTGGCGATGACGAGGCCGACAATGAGCGCCAGCGACGTCACCACCTCGAAGTAGAGGATCGCCTTGAGACCGACGCGGCCGACCTTCTTCATGTCCTCCATGCTGGCGATGCCGTGCACGACGGTGCAGAAGATGATCGGCGCGATCAGCATCTTGATCGCCTGGATGAACATGTCGCCGAACGGCTTCATGCTGGCGCCCACGGACGGATAGTAATGTCCGAGCAGGACGCCGATCGCGATCGCGCAGAGCACCTGGACGTAGAGGTGCCGGTACCATTTCCGGTGCGGGGCCGGGGGCCCGGCGCCCGTGGCTTGGATCTGTGCCGCCATGATCGCCTCCCCTTATTATACCGTCGGCCTCGGTCGTTGACCGATGCCGAACGGGTTCCGCTCAAGTGCCGCGCAGGCTTGACCAACGGGCGATGAGTCAAGCTCAACGGCCGTTGGTATCACTGAGCGGCGATCGCCGACGGACCGGGCTGCGGCGGCCGCTCGCGCTGCGCTGCGACGTCGACGGCGGTGACCGCTGTCATGTTCACGATACCGCGAACCGTGCTGCCCGACGACAGAATGTGCACGGGCTTCGCCGCGCCGAGCAGGATCGGCCCGACCGTCACGCCCTGGCCGGCGACGACGCGCAGGCTGTTGAAGGTGATGTTGGCCGCGTCGAGGTTCGGCATGACCAGCAGGTTCGCCGCGTCGGTGAGGTTTGACTCCGGGAAGACCCGGTCGAGCACGGTCTTCGACAGCGCCGCGTCGGCCCGCATCTCGCCCTCGATCTCGAAATCGACGCCGCCCTTCCGTTCGAGCAGCTCGACGGCCTCGCGCATCTTGGCGGCGGAGGGCGTCTCGGCGCTGCCGAAGCTGGAGTGGGAGAGCAGCGCGGCGCGCGGCGTCAGGCCGAAGCGGCGGACGGTCTCGGCGGCGAGCAGCGTCATCTCGGCGACGTCGGCCGCGCTCGGATCGGGCGTGATGTAGGTGTCGCAGATGAACACCGTCGATTGCGGCAGCATCAGCAGGTTCATCGCCGCCATCCGGCGCACCCCGGCGCGCCGGCCGATCACGTCGACGACGTGCTTGAAGTGCGCGGCATAGCCGCCGATCGTGCCGCACAGCATGCCGTCGGCCTTGCCCTGCCGGACCAGCATCGCGCCGAGCAGCGTCGCGTGGCTGCGCATCTCGGCGTCGGCCGCGGCGCGCGAGATGCCGCGGCGGCGGCGGAGCCGGTAATAGGCGTCGGTGACGTCGGCGAGCGCGGCGGCGTCGTCCATCGCGACGATCTCGACGTCCCGGCCGGGCTCGATGCGCAGCTCCATGTCGCGGATCTTCCGCTCGATGATGTCGGCCCGCCCGATCAGCAGCGGCCGCGCGAGCCGCTCGTCGACCGCGACCTGCGCGGCGCGCAGCACACGGTCGTCCTCGCCCTCGGCGTAGGCGATGCGCGCTGGTCCCTGCGGCGTCTCGGCAGCAGCGGCGAACACCGGCTGCATCACCGTCCCCGACCGGTAGACGAAGCCGCCGAGCCGCTCGCGATAGGCCCGGAGATCGTCCAACGGCCGGGTCGCGACGCCGCTCTTCATCGCCGCCTCGGCGACCGCGGGCGCGACCCAGGTCATGAGCCGCGGATCGAACGGGCGCGGGATCAGATGCTCGGGACCGAACCGGTCCTGCACGCCGTAGGCCTGGGCGACGACGTCCGACTGCTCGGCCCGCGCGAGGTCGGCGATGGCCTTCGTCGCGGCGAGCTTCATCTCCTCGTTGATCGTGGTGGCCCCGACATCCAGGGCGCCGCGGAAGATGAAGGGGAAGCAGAGGACGTTGTTGACCTGGTTCGGATAATCCGAGCGCCCGGTGGCGATGATGCAGTCCGGCCGGACTTCCTTCGCAAGCTCGGGACGGATCTCCGGCTCCGGGTTGGCGAGCGCGAGGATGAGCGGGCGCTCCGCCATCCCCTTCACCATCTCCGGCTTGAGCACGCCGGCCGCCGACAAGCCGAGGAAGATGTCGGACCCCGCGACGATGTCGGCGAGTGTGCGGGCCTCGGTCGCCTGCGCGTAGCGCGCCTTCTGCGCATCCATCGACTGCGACCGTCCTTCGTAGAGGACACCCTTGCTGTCGGCGACGAAGATGTTCTCCCGCCGCATGCCCAGGCTGACGAGCAGGTCGAGGCAGGCGATCGCCGCCGCCCCGGCGCCGGAGACCGCGATCTTCACGTCCTCGATCTTCTTGCCCACCACCTTCAGCCCGTTGAGGATCGCCGCCGCGGTGATGATCGCGGTGCCGTGCTGGTCGTCGTGGAAGACCGGGATCTTCATGCGCTCGCGCAGCTTCCGCTCGATCTCGAAGCACTCCGGCGCCTTGATGTCCTCAAGGTTGATGCCGCCGAAGGTCGGCTCCAGCGCGGCGACGATGTCGACGATCCGGTCGGGATCGGTCTCGTCGATCTCGATGTCGAACACGTCGATGCCGGCGAACTTCTTGAACAGGCACCCCTTCCCTTCCATCACCGGCTTGCCGGCGAGCGCGCCGATGTTGCCCAGGCCGAGCACCGCCGTGCCGTTGGTGACCACCGCGACGAGATTGGCACGGGAGGTGAGGTCGCGGGCTTCCTGCGGGTTGTCGGCGATCGCCATGCAGGCCGCGGCGACGCCCGGCGAATAGGCGAGCGCCAGGTCGCGCTGGTTGCTCATGCTCTTGGTCGGCATGACGGTGATCTTTCCCGGCGTCGGATACCGGTGATAGTCGAGCGCGCTCTTGACCAGCTGTTCTTCCATTTTCTTCCTTCCCAGATCGCGAGTTTCTTCTGAGTCGCCGATGCGGATGCCGCGCGCCGCGGCCCTATCTCCGCTTCGGCATGTACAGGTCGGTGATGGTGCCCTCGAACGCCTCGGCCGCCATGCCGATGGTTTCGGACAGCGTCGGGTGCGGGTGGATGGTCAGTCCGATATCCTCGGCGTCCGCGCCCATCTCGATCGCCAGCGCCGCCTCGGCGATGAGGTCCCCGGCGTTCGGGCCGACGATGCCGCAGCCGACGATGCGGTGCGTGTCCTCCTCGAAGAGAACCTTGGTCAGTCCCTCGTCGCGGCCGAGCGAGAGCGAGCGGCCGCTCGCCGCCCACGGGAAGGCGCCCTTGCCGTACTTGACGCCCCTGGACTTGGCCTCGTTCTCGGTGAGGCCGGCCCACGCGACCTCGGGGTCGGTGTAGGCCACGGACGGGATCACCTTGGCGTCGAAGTAGCTGTTCCGTCCGGCCGCCGCCTCAGCCGCCACCTTGCCTTCGTGGGTCGCCTTGTGCGCGAGCATCGGCTGCCCGACGATGTCGCCGATCGCGAAGATGTGCGGCACGTTGGTGCGCATCTGCTTGTCGACCGGGATGAACCCGCGCTCGTCGACGACGATGCCCGCATTCTCGGCGCCGATCGCGCGCCCGTTCGGCCGCCGGCCGACGGCGACGAGGATCTTGTCGAAGATGTCGCTGGCCGGCGCCTTGCCGCCCTCGAAATGCACGGTGAGCCCGTCCGGCCCGGCATCGACCTTGGTGACCTTGGCCTTGAGAAAGATGTTCTCGTATTGCCCCTGGATGCGCTTCATCAGCGGCGTGACGATGTCCTTGTCGGCGCCGGGGATGATCTGGTCCATCAGCTCGACGATCGTCACCTTCGACCCGAGCGCGTGATAGACCGTCGCCATCTCCAGGCCGATGATGCCGCCGCCGATGACGAGCAGGCGCTTCGGCACGCCGTCGAGTTCGAGCGCGCCCGTGGAATCGATCACCCGCGGATCCTGGTGCGGGATGAAGGGCAGCGTCACCGCCTCCGACCCGGCGGCGATGATCGCCTGCTCGAAGCTCACGATCTTGTCCGCCCCGCCGTTCCCGTTGCCGTTGACGGCGACCTGATTGAGCGAGATGAAGCGCCCCGTACCCTCGACGACGGTGACCTTGCGCTGCCGGGCGAGGCCCGAGAGGCCGCCGGTCAGGCGCTTGACCACCCCGTCCTTCCAGCCGCGCAGCTTGTCGATATCGATCGACGGCTCGGAGAAGCCGATGCCGTGCGCCGCCATTCCGCGGCTCTCGTCGATGACCTTGGCGGCGTGCAGCAGCGCCTTCGACGGGATGCAGCCGATATTGAGGCAGACGCCGCCGAGCATCGGCCAGCGCTCGATCAGCACGACCTTCTTGCCGAGGTCGGCCGCCCGGAACGCGGCGGTGTAGCCGCCCGGGCCGGCACCGAGCACGAGCACCTCGGCGTGGATGTCGCCCTGCGCGGCGACCGGCGGCTTGGCCGCGGGCGCGGGCGGCGGCATCTCGATCGCCGCCGCCTTGCCGTTCCCCGCCGCCGCCCTCGCCTGACCGGTCCGCATCATCATGATGAGGTCGCCTTCCGAGACGCGGTCGCCGACCTTGACCCTCACCTCGGCGACCGTTCCGGCGGCCGGCGACGGCACCTCCATGCTCGCCTTGTCGGATTCGAGCGTGATCAGCGGGTCTTCCGCCTTGACGGCATCGCCCGGCGCGACATGGACCTCGATGATCGGCACGTTCGCGAAGTCGCCGATGTTCGGGACCCTGACCTCGATCGAGTCGTACACACCGGCCGGCGACCCGTAGTTTGCGGGCGCCCCATCGCCGCGCGGCGACGGCGCGGCGTCGCCGCTGACCCGCTCCTTGGGCGGCGTCGCCGCGGCGCCCTCGGCATCGAGGAGCAGGATCACGCTCCCTTCCGACACCCGGTCGCCGACCTTGACCGCGACCTCGCGGACGGCGCCGGCCTGCGGCGCGGGCACCTCCATCGACGCCTTGTCGGACTCTAGGGTGATCAGCGGGTCTTCCGCCTTGACGGTGTCGCCCGGCGCGACATGGACCTCGATGATCGGCACGTTGTCGAAGTCGCCGATATCGGGAACCTTGATCTCGACAGTAGCCATCGCGCGTCTCCCGGTTCGGCGGTTAGAGGAACAGCCGGCGCACGTCTTCGAGGACGTGGCAGAGATGCCGGGCGAAGCGGGCGGCGAGCGCGCCGTCGATTACGCGGTGGTCGTAGGAGAGCGAAACCGGCAGCATCAGGCGCGGCACGAAGCTCTCGCCGTCCCACACCGGCGCCATCCGCGAGCGCACGACGCCGAGGATCGCCACCTCCGGCGCGTTGACGATCGGGGTGAACCCCGTGCCGCCGATGCCGCCGAGGCTCGATATGGTGAAGCTCGCGCCCTGCAAATCGTTCGGCCCGAGCTTGCCGTCGCGCGCCTTCTTCGAGACGGCGGCCAGTTCCTGGCTCAGCTCATGGACGCCCTTCCGGTCGACCTCGCGGATCACCGGCACGACGAGGCCGTCGGGCGTGTCGACCGCGACGCCGAGATGGTAGTAGCGCTTGAGGATCAGCGCGTCCTTCTCCGGCGAGAGCGAGCTGTTGAACTCGGGGAACTGCTTCAAGGCGGAGACGCTCGCCTTCATCAGGAAGGCGAGAAGCGTGACGCGGAAGCCTTTCTCTTTCGCCGCGGTATCCAGCTCCTTGCGGTACGCCTCCAGCTCGGTGATGTCCGCCTCGTCCTGCTGCGTGACGTGCGGAACGTTGAGCCAGGCGCGATGGAGGTGCGGTCCGGAGAGTTTCTTGATGCGCGACAGCGGCTTCGTCTCGACCGGCCCGAACTTCGAGAAGTCCTGCGGCGGAATTTCGGGGATGCCGGTCCCGCCGGCCGGCGGCGCCTGCATGGGCGCCGGAGCGGCCGGCCCGCGGAGGAACGCGAGGACGTCCTCCTTGGTGATGCGGCCCTTCTCGCCCGTCCCCCTGACGCTCGTGAGGTCGACGCCGAGTTCGCGGGCGACCCGGCGCACGCTGGGGCTGGCGTGCACCTGTCCGAAGCCGGGGGCCGCGGCGGCGGCGGCGGCTGCCGCGACGCCCGCCGGCTTCTCGCGGGCATGCGCCGCGACCGGCGCGGCGGCGGCCG
>DASWRT010000365.1:0-24608 GCA_036403035.1 Allostellaceae bacterium
GCTGCGGCGGGCTGTTGTGTTTCTGCTGCCGGTGCCGGCGATCGTGCTCGTTTGGCTGCTCTGGACCGGGCTGCTCCGGTAGCCCCGTCCGTCCGGTGCGCCGGACGGATGCGTTAAGGCCGGGTGGCGGGCCGTCAGGCCCGCTGGATCAGTTCGATCTTGTACCCGTCCGGGTCCTCGATGAAGGCGATGACGCTGCCGCCGTGCTTCATCGGGCCGGGCGGCCGCGGGATCTTGACCCCTTCCTTCCCCAGCCGCTCGCAGGTGCCGTAGATATCCGGCACGCCGATCGCCATGTGGCCGTAGCCGCTGCCGATAGTATAAGGCTCGGCCTGATCCCAATTGTGCGTCAGCTCGATCACCGCACTGGACGCCTCGTCGCCGTAGCCGACGAAGGCGAGCGTGAAGCGGCCGCTCTCGTAGTCGGTCTTGCGCAGCAGCTTCATGCCGAGCAGGTCGCGGTAGAAATGCAGCGATTCGTCGAGGTCGCGCACCCGGATCATCGTGTGCAGCAGCCGGAACCGCGACGTATCCTCCGCCGTCCTAGCGCCACCGGTCGCCGTCGTTGCCGTATCCATCGCGCCTTCTCCTCTCGTCTTTTATCGTCAGGCCGAACGCGCCGCCGACTGGGCCTCGATCACGGCCAGCACGTCTTCCGCCGCCCGTAAGCTGGGCGAGGCGCTGTCCGGATGCAAGCGCCCCAGCGCCTCGCGGAACGCCTCTTTCTGCGCGGCGCGGCGCTCCGGGTCGGTCATCAGCGCCAGCATCTCGGTGGAAAGACGCTCCGGCGTGCAGTCCTCGCGCAGCATTTCCGGAACGACGCCGCGGTCGAGGATGAGATTGATAAGGTTGGCGAACTTCACCTTGACCAGCTTCCCGACGATCCAGGTCGTCAGCGCGCTCGCTTGGTAGGCGACCACCATCGGCAGCGACGCCATCGCAAGCTCAAGCGCGATCGTCCCCGAGGCGGCGAGCGCTGCACGGCTCGCGGCGAAGGCGTCGTACTTTTCCGCCGCGCCGCGGACCACGACCGTGCGGACCGGCGCATCGGCGAAGCCGGCGGAAACGGTCTCCGCGACGGTGTCGACGGTCGGCACGACAACGACGAGATCCGGCACGCCCTGCGCGATCCGCGCCACCGTCTCCTTAAAGATCGGCAGCAGGCGGGCGACCTCGCCGCGGCGGCTGCCGGGCAGCACGCAAAGGACCGGCGCGTCCGGCGCGATCCCGTGCCGCCGCCGGAACGCCGCGCCGTCGCCCTTGTCCGCGCCGCTTTCCACCACCGGATGGCCGACGAAATGGCAGGACAGGCCGACCCGCTCGAAATAAGGCGGCTCGAACGGGAGCAGCGTCATCAGGTGGTCGTACCAGCGCGCCATCCGCCGCGCCCGGCCGGCCCGCCATGCCCACACCATCGGCGCGACGTAATGGATCAGCGGCACCGTGCTGCCGCGCCGCCGAAGCCGCTCGGCGATCCGCCACGTGAAGCCGGAACTGTCGATCGTCACGACCGCCGCCGGCCGGACCTCGTTGATGTGCTCGACCGTCTCCCGGACACGGCGCAGGATCAGCCGCGCCCGCGGCAGGACCTCGGCAACCCCCATGATCGCCAGCTCGTGCAACGGCACGCGGCTGGTCAGCCCCTCTGCCGCCATCCGTTCCCCGCCGATCCCGGCAAAGCGGACCCGGCCGCCGGTGCGCTGCCGGAGAGCCGCCATCAAAGCGCCGCCGAGCGCGTCGCCCGACGGCTCCCCGGTCACGATGTAGATGAGCGGCGGCGGCTCGGGCGACGGTGGCGACTGCCCGCTCACCCCTGGCGCCCGATCACGAACAGGCCGTCGCGATCGGCCAGCTCGGCGACCTTCCGGCGATCGAGGACGAGCGCTGCGCCCGCTTCGACGGCGATGCCGCGGAGGCCGGCGGCGGCGGCGGCCTTCACCGTCCGCGGGCCGATCGTCGGCAGGTCCGCGCGCCGCTCCTGCCCCGGCTTCGCCGCCTTCACGAGAACGCCGCCCGGTCCGTCCCGCCGCAGCGGGCCGCAGCGCGCGATCAGCGCATCGGTTCCCTCGATCGCCTCGACGCCGAGCACCAGTCCCTGCTGAACGACGACTGCCTGTCCGATATCGAGCGCGCCGATCGCGCGGGCGATCCGGAAGCCGTGCTCGACATCGGCGACCGCCTGATCGTCCGGCGGCGCATGGCGGCCGAGGGGACCGGCCGGCATCAGCACGGATTCGAGCAGGGTGTCGGCGCCGACGACGCGGAATCCCTCGCGCTCCAGCTCCTTCACGACGGCGCTCAGGAGCCCGTCGTCGCCCAGCGCCCGATAGCCGATCCGCGCGAAGAACTTTGCCGCCCGCCAGTCCGGCCGCAGCGAGCGCAGCGACGGACGGCGGACCCCGCCGGCAAGCACCAGTTCGCTCACGCCTTCGCGCCGGAGCCGCTCAAGCCCCTCGCCCGCCGCGCCGAGGCGAACCCAGGCATGCGGCACTTCGGCGAGCACCGCCGGGTCGGCCTCGCCCTCGAAGGCAAGGACGAAGAACGGGCGCTGCACCGAGCGGCACGCATCGATCAGGCGAACGGGCAGCTCGCCGGAGCCGGCCAGGATGCCGAGCTTGGCGTCCGTCCCTTGAGATGTGCTAACCGCCATTCCCGTGCCTGGGCTGGCAGATCGCCCTGCTCGAATCGGCCTTGATGAACTCGACGATGTCGCGAACCGGCCGGTTCTCCGGATATTGCGCCTCGACGCCGCCGACGCGCTGCTCCAGCGTCCCGTTTTCCGAGAACAGCAGCGCGTATGCGGCGCGCAGGGAATGGATATCGTCCCGCGTGAAGCCGCGCCGCTGCAAGCCGCGGATATTGAGGCCGGCAAGCCGCGCCCGGTCGCCGAGCACCATGCCGTACGGAATCACGTCCTGCTCAACGCCGGACATGCCGCCGACCATCGCGTGCGGCCCGATGCGCACGAACTGATGGACGGCGGACAATCCGCCGAGGAACGCGTAGTCGCCGACGACGATGTGGCCGGCGAGCGTCGCGTTGTTCGCCATGATGACGTGGTCGCCGACCGTGCAGTCATGCGCAACGTGGGCGCCGACCATGAACAGGCAGTGATTCCCGACCCGCGTCACCATCCCGCCGCCTTCGGTGCCGGGATTCATCGTGACGTGCTCGCGGATCGTGTTGTCGGTGCCGATGATCAGCTCGGACGGCTCGCCGCGATATTTCAAGTCCTGCGGCTCGTGGCCGATCGAGGCGAAAGGGAAAACCCGCGTGTTCGCGCCGATACGGGTGCGGCCGGTGACGACCGCATGCGAGAGCAGCGTCACGTTGTCGCCAAGCTCGACCTCCGGGCCGACGACGCAGAACGGGCCGACTTTGACCGTGTCCGCAAGCCGCGCCGCCGAATCGACGATCGCGGTCGGATGGATGGATGGCATCGCCCGGTCCTTCAGTCGTCGAGGATCATCGCCGCATAGGTCGCCTCGGCGACAAGACGGCCGTCGACCTTCGCTTCGGCCGCGAATTTCCAGACGTTGCCGCGATTGCGTTCCTTGGTGACGTGCACGAGGAGCGTGTCGCCGGGAACGACCGGCTTGCGGAACCGCGCATTGTCGACCGTCATGAAATAGACGAGCTTGCCCTCGGAGTCGGGGCCGAGCGTCTGCACCACGAGCACGGCCGCGGTCTGCGCCATCGCTTCGACGATCAGTACGCCCGGCATCACCGGACGCCGCGGGAAGTGGCCCTGGAAAAACGGCTCGTTGATCGAGACGTTCTTGACTCCGACCGCGCTCTCGTTCGGTACGACGTCAATCACGCGATCGATCATCAAAAAGGGGTACCGGTGCGGGATCATTTCCATGATCCGCTGTATGTCGATCACCGCGATCCGTTCAGCGGATTTCGCCGCGTCGTCCATCGGTCAGGTTCCCCCTTTCTTCGCCAGCCGCTGCACCACGGCGACCTGCCGGAAGAACTCTTTGATCGGCACGGCAGGCTGCCCGCAAACCGTCTCGCCCGCCGGAACGTCTCGCATCACTCCGCTCATCGCCGCGATCTTTACGCCGCTGCCGATCGTCAGGTGCCCGGCCAGACCGGCTTGGCCGCCGACCATCACGAAATCGCCGAGCTTCGTGCTGCCGGAGATGCCGACCTGCGCGACCAGCACGGAGCCGCGCCCGACAACGACGTTGTGCCCAAGCTGAACCAGATTATCGATCATCGTTCCACGACGGACAATGGTATCCGGTCCCGCGCCGCGGTCGATCGTCGTGTTTGCGCCGATCTCGATGTCGTCCTCGATGATCACCCGTCCAAGTTGCGGAACCTTCAGATGCCCGCTCGGATCCGGCGCGAAACCGAAACCGTCCTGTCCGATCCGGACGCCCGGATAGAGCGTCACGCGCGAGCCGATCAGGCAATAGCCGAGGCTCGCATGGGTGCCGACGATTACGTCGTCACCGAGCACGACGCCATGGCCAATCACCGCATGGTGGCCGATGCGGCAGCGCGCTCCGATCTCTACGCCCGCTTCGATTACCGCATAGTCGCCGACCCAGCAATCCGCGCCGAGTTGCACGGACGGATCGACGACCGCGGTCGCGGCGATGCCCGTCGGCGGACTCTGCGGCGGATAGAACTTCCACGCGGCGCGCGCATAGGCCTTGTAGGGCTCGGGCGTCAGCAACAGCGCCATCCCGGCCGGCGCTTTCGCCGCATGCGACCGGTCGACGAACGCGGCACCGGCCGCAGACCGCGCGAACGCATCGGCATATTTGCGGTTGTCGAGGAACGCGACCTCGCCCGGCCCGGCAGCGTCGAGCGGCGCCACGTCATGAAAAAGCAGATCGGGGGCCGCACCGTCGGCAATCTCCGCACCGGAAGCTTCCGCGAGCTGAGCCAGCGTGAACGGGCCTTTGCGATCAAAGAAGCGCGGGTCTGCCATCGTCGCGTGACGCTTACTGCTTCTTGCTGCTGCTGCTGTTCTTCTTCGATGCAGCCTGTGCCGGCGCCGCCGGAGCGGACGACGACGGCTGGTTCGCCGCCATCGGCGCCGCCGCTTCCAGCTTGACCGTCACGGCCGGCAGGGCCTGATCGAGCCGCTTCATCGTCTCGTCGGTGACATCGAGCCCCTTGTCGACGAGCACCACCTCGGACTTCGGCAGGACGATGTTGGCTTTCCGCTCCGTCGCGATGTCGGAGACGATCAGCAGCATCTTGTCCACGACCTGTTTCATTGCCGTCTGGTTCGTCCGGGCCAGGACATCCCGCTTGGCCTGCGAGTTGCGCTCAAGTTCCACGTATTTCTGCTGGAAATCCTTGACCCTCTCATTGAGGACGTCGGGCGCGAGAATCGTGCGCTGACGATCGATCTCCTCCTTCGCCGCCCGCAGATCGCCCTCCTGCTTCTGCAGGTCCTTGGTGAAGCCGTTGTGGAACTGCTCCATCTGCTGGGCGATGCTCTTCGCCGCCTTCGAGTCGCGCATCAGCGCGCTCACGTCGACGACGATGATGGACAGCGAGCCTGCCGCGACGGCCGGCGTGGCGCTCTGCGCCGTTACCGTCCCGGCGCCGGTAAAGAGAAGACCGGTAAGTGCGGCGGCTCCGATCAGTAGATGCCGCCAGGATGAGAGCTTGGACATTAGAACCTCGTGCCGAATCCGATACGGAAGAACTCCGTCCGGTCGAAATTTTCTTTAATAATTGGCTGGGCGAGATCGACGCGGATCGGGCCGAGCGGCGAACGCCATGTCACGCCGATGCCGAACGAGACGCGCATTGCGCTCGAATCGTCAATCTTTTCCGGCGCGCCGTTGACCGTGACCACCTGTTGGTCGATCCCCCAGAGCGCGCCGAAATCCGAGAAGATGCGACCGGAAACGCCGAGTTCCTGCGGGAGGCCGAGCGGGAAGCCGAGCGAAACCGAGCCGATATAGTACTTGTTGCCGCCGAGGGCGTCGCGGGTGACGTCGTCACGCGGACCGATGCCGCCCGTCGCAAAGCCCCGCAGCGTGTCGCCGCCGATGAAGAAGCGATCCTGGATGCGGACATCGTCATTGATGCCGACGATGTAGCCGACCTCGCCGGTCGTACTCAGCACCCAGTTCGGGACGACCGAGTAGTAATAGCCGACGCCGATCTTCGACCGCAGATACTTCACGCTGCCGCCAAGGCCCGCGAGATCGTTCGAGAGCGACGCGTAGTACCCGTCGCTCGGGTCGAGCCGGTTGTCGCGCCGGTCATAAATCAGCGCCTGACCGACCGCCGACGTCGAACGCGTGCCGGCCTGCTCCTTGACGTAGACCGACGCGTTGTCGGCAACGTTATGGATGTCGTCCATCCGAAGCGTATAGCGCAGCGTCTGGCGCAAACTGTCGGTGAGCTGGTAGCCCATCCGCAGCGCACCGCCGACCGAGAACTGGTCGTAAGAGGATTGGAACTGGTTGTTGCGGTCGACCGCGAAGAGGTCGAAGCCGGCGGCGATGTTGCGATCGAGGAAGTACGGCTCGGTGAAGCTGAGGTCGATCTGCTTCGACCGCCCCGATATCACGAAGCCGAGCCGGAGATCCTGACCCCGCCCGAGCAGGTTGCGCTCGCGGATCGTGATGTCGGCCAGCGGGCCTTCCGTCGTCGAGAAGCCGAACCCGACCGACAGCTCGCCTGTCGACTGCTCCTCGACCTGGACGGTGACCACCGTCTTGTCCGGCGCACTGCCCTGCGCATTGGTGACCTCGACCTTGCGGAAGAAGCCGAGATTGCGGATGCGCTGCTCCGAGCGGCGGAGGCGGGACGTGTTGAACGCATCGCCCTCGACGAGCTGAATCTCGCGGCGGATCACATAGTCGAGCGTTCGGAGATTGTTGTTGATATCGATGCGCTCGACGAAGACGCGCGGACCCTCGCCGATGTCGAACGTGATGTCGACGGTGCGCGCGTCGCGGTTGCGATTGACCCGCGGCCTGATGTCGACGAACGCGTAGCCCCGGTTGCCGAGCGCATCGGTCAGCGCGGTGATCGTCCGGTCGACGGCGTCGGCGTTGTACCAGTCGCCGTCGCGCACGGTGACGAGCGGCTTCAGGTCGTCGGCGTTCAGCTCCTTGATCTGCGAGACGAGATCGATCTTGCCGAACTTGTACCGCTCGCCCTCGTCGATGGTGAAGGTGATGAAGAAGCCGTCGCGGGCCGGCGCCAGCTCGGCGACCGCCGAAACGACGCGGAAGTCCGCGTAACCTTCGGAGAGATAGAATTTACGCAGCAGCTCGCGGTCGTAGGTCAGACGGTCCGGATCGTAGGTGTCCTCGCTGGAGAAGAAGCGATACCACCGCGTCTCGCGCGTCTGGATGGTCTCGCGCAGCCGGCTGTCGCTGAACCGCTTGTTGCCGACGAAATTGATCGCCTTGATGCCGGTGACCGAGCCTTCGTCGACCTCGAAGACGAGATCGATGCGGTTCTGGTCGAGCGCGATCACCTTCGGCTCGACGGTCGCGGCAAAGCGGCCGCTGCGCCGGTAGAGATCGAGGATGCGCTTCACGTCGTTCTGGACGCGGGTCCGCGTATAGACGACGCGCGGCTTCAGCTGGATCTCGTTGAGCAGCGCCTGGTCGTCGAGGCGACGGTTACCCTCGAAAGCGATCCGGTTGATGATGGGGTTCTCGACGACCCGCACGACGAGCGCGTCGCCGTCGCGCCGCAGCGAGACGTCGGCGAAAAGACCGGTCGCGAACAGCGCCTTCAGCGACCGGTCGATTCGGCCTTCGTCGAACGGATCGCCCGGCTGGACCAGCAGATAGCTGCGAACCGTCTCCGGCTCGATCCGCTGCGTTCCCTCGATACGGACCTCCCTGACGATCCCGCTCCCCTGCGCGACCGCCGCCACCGCCCAGACCAGAACCGCGACCGCCACTATGGCAACGCGGATCGCCCCGAAAAAGGAACGCAAAGTAGATGTCCCCCCAGCCTCGAAGAGTCAGGTGATGAGGCGTTTGACGAATTCGACGATTCCGACGTGAACGAGATCGTTCCAGGTCGCGAAGATCATCAGTGTCAGCACCAACGCCAAGCCGATCCGGAATCCGTATTCCTGCGCGCGCTGACCCAAGGGCCGCCCCCGAACGGCCTCAGCGGCATAGAACAGCAGGTGGCCACCGTCAAGGACGGGGATCGGGAACAGGTTGATGAGGCCGAGATTGACACTGAGCACGGCCATGAAGCCGACGATTCCGGCGATCCCGAACTGCGCCACCTCGCCGGACATCTGGGCGATACGCAGCGGGCCGCCCAGCTCCTCGGTCGTGCGGGCGCCGATGATCATTTGCCACATCGCCTGGAGCGTGCCGACCCCGAGATTCCAGGTCTCGTCCGCGGCCCGCCATACCGCACTGGCCGGGTCGCGCTTGACGTAATCGACACCGGCGCGGCTGATCCCCAGCAGACCGACCCGATGCCGGTTGCCGAAGCGGTCGACCAGCTCGGTCAGCTTCGGCGTCACGGTCAGCGACACTTCTTCCCCAGGCGCGCCGCCGCGCCGCACGACGATGTCCATCGGCTCGTCCGGGTTGAGGCGCACTTCCTGCTGCACCTGCTCGAACCGCTCGATCGCGCGCCCGTTGATGCGCAGGATCACGTCGCCGGGCTTGATGCCGCCCTGCTCGGCGGCGCTGCCGGGCGCCACCTGCCCTACGTCGGGCGGCGTGAAGGGCTGTCCGACGGTCGCGAAGAGTGCGGCGAAGAGCACGATCGCGAAGAGGAAGTTGGCGATTGGCCCGGCGGCGACGATCGCCGCTCGCTGTCCCAGGCGCTTGTGATGGAAAGAAACTTCCTTCTCGGCCGGCGTCATCTGCGCGAGATGCGATCCGGGCGCCGACGCCGGGTCGGCGTCGCCGAACATCTTCACGTATCCGCCGAGCGGCAGCAGGCTCAGCTTCCAGCGTGTGCCGGTCCGGTCGTGCCAGCCGAACAGCTCCTTGCCGAAGCCGATCGAGAAGACTTCAACCTTCACGCCGTTCCATCGCGCCACGAGATAGTGGCCAAGCTCGTGGACGAAGACGAGCGCGGTGAGCACGACCAGGAACGTCCCGATCGTCTGAACTCCGGGCAGTGTGGTGATATACGCCCACACGCCGCCGGCATGGTTTATCGCGTCGAACATCAAGCGTTACTTTCTCAAACCGCCACCGCGACCGGCGGCGTCCGTGCCGCGCCGCCGAACAGCTCAGCTGCAACGCGGCGCGCTTCACTGTCGAAATTGTAGACATCGTCGAGCGATGCAATGCCGTCGTCCGGAATCAGTTCAAGCGTCCGCTCGACGATCGACGCGATATCGAGGAAGCCGATCCCGCCGGCGAGGAAGGCGTGCACGGCGACCTCGTTGGCGGCGTTCAGGATCGTCGGCGCCGCGCCGCCGCGGTCAAGCGCCGCACGGGCGAGCCGAAGCGCGGGAAACCGCGTCTCGTCCGGCGCCTCGAACGTCAGCTTGGCAATCGTCGCGAGGTCGAGCTTCGGGCTCGGCGAGCCCATCCGCTTCGGCCACGCCAGCGCATAGGCGATCGGCGTCCGCATGTCGGGGGAGCCGAGCTGCGCCAGGAACGAGCCGTCGCTGTAGGCGACGAGGCCGTGGATGATCGATTGCGGGTGGACGACGACATCCATCCGGTCATTCGGCAGGCCGAAGAGGTGGTGCGCCTCGATCAGCTCCAGCCCCTTGTTCATCATCGTCGCCGAATCGACGGAGATCTTGGCGCCCATCCGCCAGTTCGGATGCGCCACCGCCTCGGCCGGGGTGACGCGGCGCATCGCCTCGTAGGACCGGTCCCGGAACGGGCCGCCGCTTGCAGTCAGGATGATGCGCTCGATCGCCTCGCGGCGATTGGCCTCGAAGACCTGGAAGATCGCATTGTGCTCGCTGTCGACCGGCAGCAGCGTCGCGCCATGGCGCGCCACCTCGGCCATCACCAGCGGTCCGGCGCAGACCAGTACCTCCTTGTTGGCGAAGGCGATCGCGGCGCCGCGCCGGATCGCCGCCAGGGTCGGCGCAAGGCCGGCGGCGCCGACGATCGCGGCCATGACCCATTCGGCCGGCCGGGCGGCGGCCTCGGCCACCGCCTCGGGGCCGGCGGCGACCTCGATGCCGGTGCCGGAGAGCGCCTCCTTCAGCGCGGCGTAGCAGCTCGGGTCGGACACGACCGCGAGTCCGGCGCGGAGGCGCCGGGCCTGCTCCGCCAGCAGCGCGACGTTGCGGTGCGCGGTCAGGGCTTCGACGGTGAAATTCTCGGGTTGCCGCTCGATCAGGTCGATCGTGCTGCAGCCGACCGATCCGGTCGAGCCGAGGATGGTGACGCTTCGTCTGCCGCCGCTCCCAGCGCCTATCGCCATGACCAAATCGCGTTGCCTCCGATCCAATCGAGCAGGGCCATCAACGGCGCGACGGCAAGCAACCCATCCAGCCGATCCAGCAACCCGCCATGTCCAGGTATCAACGTACCGGCGTCCTTCACTCCGAAGCGGCGTTTTACCACCGATTCCGCCAGATCACCAAATTGAGCGATGACGGCGAGCACGGCGCCCCCCGCAAGGGCGCACAACGGCGACGCCATGCCGCCGAGCCAGCTACCGGCGAAGCCGAACAGGCCGGCGCAGGCCATGCCGCCGAGCAGGCCCGACCACGTCTTGTTCGGACTCATCCGCGGCGCGAGGCGCGGCCCGCCGACGGTGCGGCCGACGGCATAGGCGCCGACGTCGGTGGCCCAGACGACAAACAGCAGCCACAGCACTTTGGCACGGCCGTGCGCCGGATCGGCGGCGATCCACAGCAGCGCCACGCAGGGAACGCCGACCCACAGGATGCCGGCCGGCATCAGCAGCGGCGAGCGGTTGCCCCTGGCAACCCCGAGCACCAGCACCAGCACCGCGGCGGCGACGAGCAGCAGATAGCCGAAAGGCCATCGCCCGAACGACGCGAGCAGGATCGCGAGCGGCACGCCGAACATTGCCGCGCCGCTGCGCCAGCCGATGTTGGCGTCGGCGCAGAGCCGGCACCATTCGACGATCATCAGGACACCGGCGGCGAGAATCAGCGCGTCGAGGAACGGACCGCCGAACCAGACGGCGGCGAGCGCGACCGGCGCCATCACCAGCGCCGAGATGATGCGCAGCCGCAGCGAGCTGGATCTAGCGGTAGCCAAGCGGGCTTGGTTCAGCGGGAGCCGAGCGAAGCGCCGTAGCGGCGATCACGGCCGTGGAACTCGCTGATCGCCTTGACCATCTCGGCTTTCGAGAAGTCCGGCCACAGCGTGTCGGTGAAGACGAACTCGGCATACGCCGTCTGCCACAGCAGGAAGTTGCTGATCCGCTTCTCGCCGCTGGTCCGGATCACGAGGTCCGGATCCGGCATCTCGGCCGTGAAGAGGTGGCGCGACACGCAGCCCTCGTCGATGTCGTCGGCATGGAGCCGTCCGGCGGCGATAGCCTCGGCGATACTACGGCAGGCCAGCGCGATCTCCTCGCGGCCGCCGTAGGAGAGCGCCAGCGTCAAGTTGAGGCCGGTGTTGCGGCCGGTCAGTTCCTCGGCGTTGCGGATCAGCGTCACGATGTCGACGGAGAGCCGGTCGCGCCGGCCGATCACGCGCAGCCGGACGTTGTTGCGGTGCAGGTCGGCAATCTCGCCGCGCAGATAGTGGCGCAGCAGCCCCATCAGGTCGTCGACCTCGGTAGGCGGGCGCTTCCAGTTCTCGGAGGAGAAGCCGAACAGGGTGAGGTATCCGATGCCGAGTTCGCCCGCCGCATTGACGGCGCGGCGGACCGCCTCGGCGCCGCGGCGATGGCCGGCGATGCGGGGCAGGCCGCGCGCCTTCGCCCACCGGCCGTTGCCGTCCATGATGATTGCGACATGGCGCGGCGGCGGCGCAGCCGCCGACTGTCCGTCCAACAGGCTTGTCATGAGCTCAGACCTGGAGGATTTCCTTTTCCTTCTGCGCCAGTAACTCGTCCACCTTCTTGATATATTCGTCGGTCAGCGTCTGGATGTCGGTTTGCAGCTTGCGGTGCTGGTCCTGCGAAATCTCGCCGTCCTTCTCTTTCTTCTTCAACGGATCGAGCCCGTCGCGGCGGATGTTGCGGACGGAGACGCGGGCGTGTTCGGTATATTTCGCGGCGACCTTCGACAGCTCGCGCCGGCGCTCCTCGGTGAGGTCGGGGATCGGCACGCGGATCGTCTGCCCTTCGGTCTGCGGATTGAGGCCGAGGCCGGACTCCCGAATGCCCTTCTCGACCGCCTTTACCATCGACCGGTCCCAGACCTGGACGGTGATGAGGCGCGGTTCGGGGACGCTGACGTTGGCGACTTGGTTCAGCGGCATCGTGCTGCCGTACGCCTCGACATGCACGGGCTCCAGAAGGCTCGCGGAGGCGCGTCCGGTGCGCAAGCCGCCGAACTCCTTCCGCAGAACCTCGACGGCGCCGTCCATGCGGCGGCGCAGATCCTTCAGAATCGCATCTTCGGCCATGATGAGGCTCACCTGTCCTCGGTGATGATCGTGAACTGACCCCTGCCGCTCACGACATCGGCAAATCCGCCGACATTGTGAATGGAAAACACCAGGATCGGTATATGATTTTCACGCGCCAGCGAGATCGCCGAGGCGTCCATCACCTGAAGGTCGCGCGACAGAACTTCGAGGTAGTTGAGCCGGTCGTAGCGCACCGCATCGGGCACCTTCTTCGGGTCGGCGGAGTAGACGCCGTCCACCTTCGTCGCCTTCAGCAGAGCGTCGCAGCCCATCTCGGATGCGCGCAACGCCGCCGCCGTATCGGTCGTGAAGAACGGGTTGCCGGTGCCGGCGGCGAAGATCACGACCCGCCCCTTCTCCATGTGCCGGATCGCGCGACGCCGGATATACGGCTCGGAGATCGCCTGCATCGCGATCGCCGACTGCACGCGCGTCACGACGCCGATCCGTTCCAGCGCGTTCTGCATCGCCAGCGAGTTTATGACCGTGGCGAGCATGCCCATGTAGTCGGCCGCCGCCCGCTCCATGCCGGCGGCGGCGCCGGCGATGCCGCGGAAGATGTTGCCGCCGCCGATCACCACGCAGATCTCGACGCCCAGCTCATGCACCGCCCTGATCTCGTCGGCGATGCGCGAGACCATCTCCGGGTCGAGGCCGTATTCCCGATCGCCCATCAGGGCTTCGCCCGAGATCTTGAGCAGCACGCGGCGATACTTGGCGGTCATGGACGGCATTCCTGGGCGGGCGTGACGGCGGCAACGGCGGACGGACGGGCCGGGGCGCAGAGGCCCGGCCCGTCCGGCAATGACGGCACTTAGGACTTCAGCTGCGCCGCGACTTCCGCGGCGAAATCGCTCTGCTCCTTCTCGATGCCCTCGCCGAGCGCGTACCGGGCGAAGCCGACCAGCTTCACCGGCGCGCCGACGTCCTTGCCCGCCGCCTCGACGACCTTCGAAACGCGGCTCTCGCCGTCGATCACGTAGACCTGCTCCAGCAGCACGACCTCCTCGTAGAACTTGCGGAGCCGGCCCTCGACCATCTTGTCGATGATCGCCTCGGGCTTGCCGCTGGCCCGCGCCTGCTCGCGCAGCACGTCGCGCTCGCGGGCGAGCGCCGACTCGTCGACGGCCGAGACGTCGAGATATTGCGGGTTCGCCGCCGCGACGTGCATCGCCAGCTGCTTGCCGAGCGCGGTCAGCTTCTCGGCGTCGCCGGCCGACTCCAGGGCGACCAGCACGCCGATCTTGCCGAGCCCGGAGGTCAGCGCGTTGTGGATGTACGGAACGACGACGCCCTGCGACACCTCAAGCCGCTTGGCACGGCGCAGGTTCATGTTCTCGCCGATCGTCGCGACGAGATGCGTGAGCTGCTCGGCGACGTTGCGCCCGGTCGACGCAAAGGGCTTCTGCTTCAGCGTTTCGATGTCGTCGGTCTCGGTCGCCAGCCCGGTCACGGTGCGGACGAACTCCTGAAACGCCTCGTTGCGGGCGACGAAGTCGGTCTCCGAGTTGATCTCGGCCAGCGCGCCAATCCTGCCCTTGACGGCGGCGCCGACAAGGCCTTCGGCGGCGACGCGGCCGGCCTTCTTCGCGGCGGCGGCGAGGCCCTTCTTGCGCAGCCAGTCGACGGCGCCTTCGACGTCGCCGCCGGTCTCATTCAGCGCCCGCTTGCAGTCCATCATGCCGGCGCCCGTCTTCTCGCGCAGCTCCTTGACGAGCGCAGCGGTGATTTCGGCCATATCGTTTTCCCCTTGAAAGGCTTTTCCCTAAAAGAACGGCGGCAAAAGCCGCCGCCGTTCCGTAACGCATCCGGCCTGCGGCGGCCGGCTCAAGCCATCGCCGCGTCAGGCAGTCGCCGCCGCTCCGCCGTCCTCGGCGCCGGCCGGCGCGGGCACCGCCGCGGCGGCATCCCCCTCGTCCACCGGCAACTCCTCGGCCGGCTCCTCGCGGGCGCCGATATCGACGCCGGACGCGCTCAGCTCGGCCTGGATGCCGTCGAGCACCGCGCCCGAGACGAGGCCACAATAGAGGTGGATCGCGCGCATCGCGTCGTCGTTGCCGGGGATCGGATAGGCGATGCCATCCGGCGACGAGTTCGAGTCGAGGATCGCGACGACGGGGATCTTCAGCTTGTTCGCTTCCTGGACCGCGATCGCCTCCTTATTGGTGTCGATCACGAAGATGATGTCCGGCAGGCCGCCCATCTCCTTGATGCCGCCCAGCGCCCGCTCCAGCTTGTCGCGGTCGCGCGTCAGCTCCAGCAGCTCGCGCTTGGTGAGGCCGGCGGCCGGTCCCTGGGAGACCCGCTCCTCCAGCTCGCGCAGGCGGCGGATCGACAGCGAGATGGTCTTGAAGTTCGTGAGCATGCCGCCGAGCCAGCGGTGGTTCACGAAATACTGTCCGCATCGCCGCGCCGCCTCGGCGACCGGCTCCTGCGCCTGGCGCTTGGTGCCGACGAACAGCACGCGCCCGCCGCCCGCGACGACGTCGCGGATCGCCTGAAGCCCGCGGTGCAGCATCGGCACGGTCTGTTCGAGGTCGATGATGTGGATGCCGTTGCGGACGCCGAAGAGGTACGGGTCCATCTTCGGGTTCCAGCGGCGCGTGTGGTGGCCGAAATGCACGCCGGCTTCGAGGAGCTGGCGCATCGTGTAGGTCGGCATAGCCATGGATAGTCTGTCCTTCTCCGGTTGGTCCGCCACGGGTATGGCCGGAACGCACGTGCATCCCGGCACCGGAGCGGCCACGAGTGGTGACCGCGACCCCGTGTGAGGTTTTTGGAACGGCGCTTACTTAAGCCGCGGCGGACGGTTTGGCAAGGACGGGCTTGCCGCGCCGGCCGCCCTGGTCAGCGTCAAACGTCGTGCACGTCGAGCACGCCGGGGACCGACTTGACGGCGGCGCGGATGCCGGGGCCGATGCGGTATCCGCCGGGCAGCGCGATCTCGACCTCGCGGCTGGTGTCGACGCTGACGACGACGGTGACGCGCCCCCTGCCCTGCCCGTCGCGCTGGATCAGGCTCTTCAGCGTCGGCAGCGCGTCGATCTCGCTGACGAAGACGCGCAGCCCCGCCGCCGCGTGCGCGACGACGCCGTCCAAGGGCTCGACTCGCTGCGCGGTGAGGCGCTGCGCATCCTCGTCGCTCGACGCCTGCACGTCGACGGTCACGACGAGCGGCTGCCCGGAATCGAGCACGGCGCGGGCCGGGCCGAGCACGTCGGAGAACAGCATCACCTCGAACATGCCGGTCGCGTCGGACATCTGCACGAAGGCGAAGCGGTTGCCGCGCGCCGACGTGCGCTCCTTGCGCCCGACCACGATGCCGGCGAGCTTGTGCCGCGTCGAGCCGCCCGCGGCGAGCCGCGCCGGCAGGTCGGCGAAGCGGACGATGCCGACGCGGTCCAGGCTCTTGCCGTAGGCGTCGAGCGGATGGCTCGACAGGTAGAAGCCGATCGCGTCGAACTCGTTCTGCAATTTCTCCATCAGCGGCCAGTCGCGCGCCGCGGGCAGCGGCGGCAGCGGTTCCGGCGCGCCGCCGCTGCCGCCGAACAGACTGACCTGCTGGCTCTCGCGCTCCGCGGCGGCGGCGGCGGCGTGCCGCAGCACCATCTCGCAGGCGAGGAAGGTCTGGGCGCGGTTGCGGTTCAGCACGTCGAAGGCGCCCGCCTTCACCAGCGTCTCGAACTGCCGGCGGTTGAAGCTCTTCGTGTCGACGCGGCGAGCGAAGTCGGCGAGGCTCTTGTACGGGCCGTTCGCCTTGCGCTCGGCGACGATTGCCTCCATCGCCTGCGCGCCGACGCCCTTCACCGCGGCGAGGGCGTAGCGGATCGCGGCGGGCGTGCCATCGGCGTTGCGCTCGATCGTGAAGGCGACGCCCGACTTGTTGATGTCGGGCGACAGCAGCTTGATGCCGAGCCGGGTCAGCTCCTGCCGGAAGATGTTGAGCCGGTCGGTGTTGCCCATGTCGAGCGTCATGAACGCCGCGAGGAACTCGACCGGGTAGTTCGCCTTGAGATAGGCGGTCTGGTAGGCGACCAGCGCGTAGGCGGCGGCGTGCGACTTGTTGAAGCCGTAGCCGGCGAACTTGTTCACCTGATCGAAGATCTCGTTCGACTTGGCGGCGGGAACATTGTTCCTCTCGGCGCCCTCGACGAAGATCTTCCGCTGCGCGTCCATCTCCTCCTTGATCTTCTTGCCCATCGCGCGGCGCAGCAGGTCGGCGCCGCCGAGCGTATAGCCCGACAGCACCTGCGCGATCTGCATCACCTGTTCCTGGTAGATCATGATCCCGTGCGTCTCCTTGAGGATGTTCTCAAGGGACGGATGGAGATAGTCGGGCTCCTCCTGACCGTGCTTCACCGCGATGTAGCGCGGGATGTTCTCCATCGGCCCCGGCCGGTAGAGCGAGACGACGGCGATGATGTCCTCGAACCGGTCGGGGCGCAGCTTCTTGAGCATGTCGCGCATGCCCGCGCCTTCGAGCTGGAACACGCCGACCGTGTCGCCGCGCGCCAGCAGGTCATACGACGGCTTGTCGTCGAGCGGCAGCCGAGACAGATCGAGATCGACGCCGCACTCCTTCAGGAACTCCAGCGCCTTCACCAGGACGGTGAGGTTCTTCAGGCCGAGGAAGTCGAATTTGACGAGCCCGGCCTGCTCGACGAACTTCATGTTGAACTGCGTCACCGGCATGTCGGAGCGCGGGTCGCGGTAGAGCGGCACCAGCTCCGCCAGCGGCCGGTCGCCGATCACGACGCCGGCGGCGTGCGTCGAGGCGTGGCGGTACAGCCCTTCGAGCTTCAGCGCGATCTGCATCAGGCGCGCGATCGTCTCGTCCGAGGCCCGCATCTCCTGGAGCATCGGCTCGCCGTCGATCGCCTGCTGCAAGGTCACCGGGTTGGCCGGGTTGTTCGGCACCAGCTTGCAGATCCGGTCGACCTGACCGTACGGCATCTCCAGCGCGCGGCCCACGTCGCGCAGCACGGCGCGCGCCTGGAGCTTGCCGAACGTGATGATCTGCGCGACGCGGTCGTGCCCGTACTTATTCTGGACGTAGCGGATCACCTCGTCGCGCCGGTCCTGGCAGAAGTCGATGTCGAAGTCCGGCATCGACACGCGTTCCGGGTTGAGGAAGCGCTCGAACAGCAGGCCGAAGCGGAGCGGGTCGAGGTCGGTGATGGTGAGCGCCCAGGCGACGACCGAGCCGGCGCCCGAGCCGCGGCCGGGGCCGACGGGGATGCCCTGCGACTTCGACCACTGGATGAAGTCCGCGACGATCAGGAAGTAGCCGGGGAACTTCATCTGGATGATGACGTCCAGCTCGAACTCCAGGCGCTCGAAATAGGGCTTGGCGAGCGCCTCCCGCTCCGCCTCGCCCATGCCCTCGGTCCAGACCGTCGCCTCCAGCCGGCGCCGCAGGCCCTGCTCCGCCATCGCGCGCAACTCGGCCGCCTCGTCGCGCCCGTCCTGCGTCGGAAAGGCCGGCAGGATCGGCTTGCGCGGCATCGGCCAGTAGGCGCAGCGCCGCGCGATGACCAGCGTGTTGTCGCAGGCTTCCGGGACGTCGGCGAACAGCGCCCGCATCGCCTGGGCGGGCTTGAAATAGTGCTCCGGAGTCAGCCGCCGCCGGTCCGGGTTGCCGACGACGGTGCCGTCGGCGATCGAGAGCAGGACGTCGTGCGCCTCGTGGAAGCCGGTGTCGGGGAAGTAGGCGTCGTTGGTCGCGACCAGCGGCAGGGCGTGCTTGTAGGCGAGGTCGATCAGCGCGGGCTCGATCCGGTCCTCCGTGGCCATGCCGTGCCGCATCAGCTCGACATAGAGCCGGCCCGGAAACAACCCGGCGAGGCGCCGCAGCATCGCTTCCGCCGCATCGCCCTGCCCGTCCCCGAGCAAGCGCCCGACCGGTCCGGCGGGACCGCCGGTCAGCGCGATCAGCCCGTCCGTGAAGCCGTGGAGCGCATCGATGTCGAGCTGCGGATCCTCGCCGCCCTCGGTCTCCAGGAAGGCGCGGCTGACCAGCTTCAGCAGGTTGGCGTAGCCGGCCTCGTTCTGCACCAGCAGGACGACCCGGTCGGGGGCGAGCGGCCCCGGCGCCTGACGCCCGAGCTTCCGCTGATCCGCCGGATCGGCGAGGCGGCGCAGCGCCAGCTCGCAGCCGACGACCGGCTGCACCCCGACATCGATCGCGGCGAGCGCGAACTCCAGCGCGCCGAACAGGTTGCCGGTGTCGGTGACGGCGACCGCCGGCATCTTCTGCTGCTTGCAGAGCTTGACCAGCTCCTTGACCCGGATCGCGCCGGCCGAGAGGGAGTAGGCGGAATGAACGCGGAGATGGACGAAATCGGCGTGCGCCATGGACGCTCAAAGCTGGGACGATGATGCCGGCACAATGTCACAGGGGCAGCCGGTTGTCAGCGGGGGCAACGCCTCACAATCTGAAGTTGCGAAATATCGAAGGATCATTCATCCTTTGCGTGTGTCGGCGTTTAGCCGGATTTCCCGCCCGGGAGGAGGATCATGCGGCTTTCCATTGCTTTACTGCTTCCCCTAGCGATCGGGTTCGGGGGAACTTCCGCTCTCGCCAATGAAACCGAAGAGATGTTGCGAGCGGCGGGACGAGCGAATCGGAGTGGCGCCTTTGCCGAGGCGGCGGGAATTTATCGCACGCTCGCCGATCGCGGCGTTCCACAAGCAGCGCTCGAGCTGGGCCTGCTGCATGCCTTCGGGCAGGGCGTGGAGCGCGATCTAGCCCACGCCTGTGCGCTCTTCGAACAGGCCGCGACAGGCGGCATGCCGGAAGCAGAGAAGGCAACCGGCGACTGCTACTATGAGGGAGTAGGCGGCGTTCAAGACTTCCGGCTTTCATTGAATTGGTACGAGAAAGCTGCCAATCACGGGTACGCGGAGGCTCTCTGCGCGATAGGAAACCAGTATTTCAACGGCAAAGGTGTGGCGCGCGACGACGCGCGCGGCCTCGCCCTGTGCTTGGAGGGCGCTAAAAGCGGAAGCCCCGATGCGCAAGCGGATCTCGGCGGTCGCTACCTGCGCGGCGTGGGGGTGCAACGGTCCACAGCCGACGCTCTAATCTGGCTGACCAAAGCGGCGGAACAGCAACAACCATCCGCCGCACTGGACCTTGGCAAGATGTATTGGAGGGGCGACGGCGTGCCGATGGACCACGAGGCGGCGGCACGCTGGTTTCTCGTCGCCGCAAAAGCAGGCGACCCCGGCGCACCACTGCTTTTAGGCCGTCACTTTTTCAGACAATTCGTCGACCGATTGGATCGGACAAAAGGCCCTCCACCAGATATCGGCTGGGCCGTCGAAAGCGCATATTGGTTGACGATCGCGGCCGCACGAAATCCGGAGCCCAAGGGGCGGGCCGAGGCAGAAGAAACTCGCCGCATGATCATCAAGGCGATGCCAGACGTGGAGGACCAAGTCAGGCGACGGCTGCGCGCTGAACGGCAGAACGCGCAGCCGCCCGGTCAAGATGACGCCGTCCAGTGACGGCGGCACGCGCTCCTCAAGACCGGATGAACGCGAGCATGTCCGCGTTGAGCTGATCCTGATGGGTGCTGGCGAGGCCGTGCGGCGCGCCTGGATAGACCTTCAGCGTCGCGCCCTTCACGAGCTTGGACGAGAGCAGCGCCGAAGCTCCGGTCGGCACGATCTGGTCGTCGTCGCCGTGCACGATCAGGGTAGGAACGTCGAACTTCTTCAGATCCTCGGTGAAGTCCGTTTCGGAGAACTGCTTGATGCAGTCGAGAATGGGCTTGATCCCGGCCAGCATGCCTTGCAGCCAGAAGGAGTCCTGCAAGCCTTGGGAGATTTTGGCCCCTTCCCGGTTGAAGCCGTAGAACGGGACGGAGAGATCCTTGAAGAACTGCGAGCGGTCGTTGAATGTCTTGGCGCGGATGTCGTCGAAGACCTCGATCGGCAGGCCGCCCGGATTGCTCTCGGTCTTGAGCATCAGCGGCAGGACCGCGCCGACCAGCACGGCCTTCGCGACGCGCGACGTTCCATGGCGGCCGATATAGCGGGTGACTTCGCCTCCGCCCGTGGAGTGGCCGACCAGCGCCGCATTCTTCAGACCGAGAGCGTCGACGAGATCGGAGAGGTCGTCGGCGAACGTATCCATGTCGTTGCCGTCCCAGCTCTGGCTGGATCAGCCGTGGCCGCGGCGGTCGTGGGCAATGACGCGATACCCGCGCTCGTCGAAGAATACCATCTGGCCGTCCCACGCATCGGCGCTCAACGGCCAGCCGTGGGAGGACACGACCGGCGCCCCTTCCCCCAATCCTTGTAGAAGAGTTCAGCGCCGGATTTCGTCGTGATCGTCGGCATGGCTATCTCCCTTTTCGCCATTGAGACTGAGGTGGCCGGCTATTCGGCGACGTCGACGACGATCTTGCCGGCCGCGGTTCGGTTCGTGATGGCGCGGTGCGCGTCGCAGGCCGTCTCCAAAGTGAAATGTCGAGGATCGACGATCGGTGCGACCTTGCCGGCTTCGACCAGCCGCGTCGCCTCGCGCAGTATCTCCCCGTGATGTGCCCGACCTTCCCCGGTCAGGAGCGGCAGCAGCGTGAACACCCCGGAGTACGTCGCGGCGCGGAAGGAGAGCGGGCCGAGCGCGTGCGTCCCCCAGCCGAGACAGCTCACTACATGCCCGAAGCGCCGCACCGCGAGGAACGAGGCATCCAGCATCGGACCCCCGGCGGTATCGTAGACCATGTCGAAGCCGCGTCCACCGGTGTGTTCGGCCACGTAATCCTCGACGCTCCGCGCGCGGTAATCGATGGGCACGGCGCCGAGCTTCTCGATCCGCGTCTTCTTGGCCGCCGACTCCGTCGCGAAGACCTCGGCGCCCAACGCCTTGGCGATCTGAATCGCGACGTGACCGACCCCGCCTCCGCCGCCGTGGATCAGCACCTTCTGTCCCGCGCGAACCTGAGCCCGGTCGACGAGCCCTTCCCAGGCGGTGATGAAGACGAGCGGGAGCGCGGCGGCTTCCCGCATGGTGAGGTTCGACGGCTTCGGCGCGAGCAGATCGGCGTCGACGGCGGCGAACTCGGCGAGCGAGCCCTGCACGCCGCCGACGCCGCCTGCCATGCTGTAGACTTCGTCCCCCGGCCGGAACATCGTCGCCCCGCTGCCCACCGCCTCGACCACGCCCGCCAGATCCATGCCGAGGATCGCGGGGAGGGCTTGGCGGGCATGATCGGCGCCGCCGGCGTGGATCTTCGTATCGAGCGGGTTGACGCCGCTCGCCTTGATCCTGACCAGCACCTCGCCGGGACGGGGCTTCGGACGCGAGACTGAAACTATTCTGAATGGAGCGCCGTGCTGTTCCAGGACGGCGGCCTTCATCGTTTTCGGCGTGCTCATGACATGACCCCGCGTTCTTTCGAGGTCCACTTTCGCTCCATTGCTCTTGTCGGGACATCAAAGATGTCGCACGACTCCCATTCACTATTGAATGGGTCGGCCGCCAGTGAGGGAACCGGCATGGAGTGGAGCGACCTGCGGGTCTTCCTTGCGATAGCCCGCGAAGGCACGCTGGGCGCCGCCGCCAGGGCGCTCGGCCAGAGCCAGCCGACGATGGGACGTCGCTTGCGGACGCTCGAGCAAGCCGTGGGGCACGCGCTCTTTCAGCGGACGGGCGACGGCTTCGTGCTGACCGACGAAGGGGCGGCCGTCCTCTCGCACGCCGAACGGATCGAGGAAGAGGCGCTGGCCTTGCAGCGCCGGCTCGCGGGACAGGATCGGCAGCTCGACGGGATGCTGCGCCTCTCCTCGTCCGACTGGTTCGGCGCGCACATGCTGACGCCCGTCCTTGCCGAGTTCGCCCGGAACCAGCCGCGGGTCGTGATCGAACTCCTGACCGACGCCCGCTTCTACAGCCTGCCGCGCCGCGAGGCGGACATCGTGTTCCGCATCAGGCCGTTCGACGAACCGGAAGTGATCTCCCGCAGGCTGCTGCGCATTCCGTACGGCGCTTACGTCCGTTCAGGCGAGAAGCATCCCCGTGCCGGCGACGGGACGGGAACCGCTGTCGTGACGATGGACACCGCGTTCGGCGGCATGCCGGACGTCGCCTGGGTCCAGCGCGTGCTCCCGAACGCCCGCATCGCCGCGCGGAGCAACAACCGCGACGTCCAGGCCCGCCTCTGCGCCCATGGCGTCGGACTGGCGGTGCTGCCCCGACCGTTGGGCGATTCGATCGCCACGCTGACGCGGGTGGATTTGGGCGAGGAGCCGCCCGGACGGGACACGTGGGTCGGCTACCACCGGGATCTCCGGCGGCTGGCGCGGCTGCGCGCCCTTCTGGATCTCGTGATCGAGCGGCTGGCCGACTGAGATAGGCTCTTACCGGTCGACGAGGACGCCGCCCTCCAGCGACAGGATCCGGTCCATCCGCTGCGCAAGGTCGGGATTGTGCGTCGCGATCAGCGCCGCGAGCCCGGTCGCGCGGACGATCCCGACCAGCGCCTCCATGACCGCGCCGCCGGTGTCGACGTCGAGGTTGCCGGTCGGCTCGTCGCCGAGCAGCACGCGGGGGCCGTTGGCGAGCGCCCGCACGATCGCGACGCGCTGCTGCTCGCCGCCGGAGAGCCGGGCCGGGCGGTGCTGGGCCCGCCGGGTCAGCCCGACCATCTCCAGGAGCTGCGCCGCGCGCTCCCGCGCCTTTGCGCGCGGCACTCCGGCGATCATCTGCGGCAGCGTCACGTTCTCGATCGCGGAGAACTCCGGCAGCAGATGGTGGAACTGGTAGACGAAACCGAGCTGCGCCCGCCGCTCCGCGGTACGCTGCGAGTCCGACATGCGGTCGCAATCCTGCCCGCCGAGGATCACCTCTCCGCCGTCCGGGTATTCGAGCAGCCCGGCGATGTGCAGCAGGGTCGACTTGCCGGCGCCCGACGGCCCGACCAGTGCGACGATCTCGCCCGGCCACAGCGTCAACGAGGCGCCGCGCAGCACCGGCAGCTTCGCGCCGCCCTGCTGGTAGGTGCGGACGATGCCCCGCAGCTCCAGCGCCGGCGTGCCGGCGTCGGCGGCGGCGCGCGCCGCCATCATCTCGGCCGTCTCATTCATAGCGGAGCGCCTCGACCGGATCGAGCCGCGCCGCCCGCCAGGACGGGTAGAGCGTGGCGAGGAAGGAGAGCGCGAGCGCCATGACCACCACGACCGCGACCTCGGTCGGGTCGACCTTCGCCGGAAGCTGGCTGAGGAAGTAGATCGTCGGATCGAAGAGCTGCGTCCCGGTGAGGTGCTGGAGCACCTGCCGGATCGACTCGATGTTCGCCGCGAACCCCAGGCCGAGGAAGAAGCCGGCGATCGTGCCGACGACGCCGATGCTGGCGCCGCTCAGCATGAAGATGCGCAGGATCATGCCCCTGGTCGCGCCCATCGTGCGCAGGATCGCGATGTCCCGCCCCTTATCCTTCACCAGCATGATCATGCTGGAGATGATGTTGAACGCGGCGACGACGATGATCAGCGTCAGGATCAGGAACATGACGTTCCGCTCGACCTGGATCGCGTTGAAGAAGCTGGAGTTCGCCTGCTGCCAGTCGAAGATCCGGCCTTCCTTGCCGACGATCCTGGCGATCCCCTGCATCTCGGACTGGACGTTGTCGGGATCGTGGACGAACACTTCGAGCGTCGTCACCGCGTCCGGCACGCGGAAGAAGAGCTGCGCCGCCGGGAGCGACATGAAGACGAAGCCGCTGTCGTACTCGGACATGCCGAGGTTAAACAGCGCCGCCACCTTGTAGTTCTTGATCCGCGGCACGGTGCCGAACGGCGTCGCGTTGCCCTGCGGCGAGATCAGCGTGATCTCGTCGCCCGGCGACACCCGCAGCTTCAGCGCCATCCGCGTCCCGATCACGACGCTGTCCTCGTCGAGCTTGTCGAGCGAGCCTTCGAGGATGTGCGAGCCGATCACCGAATGGTCGCGCAGATCCTCGACACGCTGGCCGCGCACGACGGCGCCGGAGGCGACGTTGTTCACCGTCGCCATCACCTGTCCCTCGACCTGCGGGATCACCGCGGTGACGCCGGGCACGCCGCGGATCTTGCCGGCGAGCGCGTCGAAGTCCG
>DASWRT010000366.1:0-10755 GCA_036403035.1 Allostellaceae bacterium
GCGCGTTCCCCGTCTCGATCGTGAGGCGGCCACCCTCCGGCATCGCATCGCGGGCATTGATGCAGAGGTTCAGGAGCGCATTCTCGAGCTGGTGCGGGTCGCACAGCGTCGGCCAGAGCCCCCCGGCCAGCACCGTCTCGACCTGGATCGCGGGCCCGGCCGTGCGCCGCACCAAGTCCTCCAGCGAGGCCACCAGGCGGTTGGCGTCCACCGGCTTTGGATCAAGCGGTTGACGGCGGGCAAAGGCGAGCAGGCGATGGGTGAGCGCGGCAGCCCGGTCGGCCGAGGCCAGGGCCGCATCCACATAGCGACCGAGATCGGCCGTGCGACCCGCCGCGGCGCGGCTGCGGAGCATGTGCAGACTGCCGACGACACCCTGGAGCAGGTTGTTGAAGTCATGCGCGATGCCGCCGGTCAGCTGACCGATCGCCTCCATCTTCTGCGCCTGCCGGAGGTCGGCCTCGAGCTGCCGGCGGCGCGCCATCTCGGCGGCGACGCGCTCCTCCAGCGCCGCGTTGAGGTCGCGCAGCACCGATTCGGCCTGCTTGCGCGCCGTGATGTCGACGGCGGCGCCCACCGCGCCGACGACCCGCCCCGCATCGTCCCGCAGCGGCGTCGCGTGCATCAGGATGGCGATCGAGCTGCCGTCGGCGAAGAGTATCTCCAGCTCGTCATTGCGGACCTCCTCGCCCCGCGCCGCCCGCTGCACCGGCAAGTCGTCGGCCGGGATCTCGATCCCGTCGCGGAAGGCGCGGAAGGAGTTCGGCCTGATGTGGTCCGACGCGGAGAGCGAGGGGTTCGCATGCTCCGGGAGGCGGAGCAGCGCCGCCGCCTGAGGGTTGCCGGATATCGTGCGGGCCTCGGAATCGTACGTGAACCATACGGCGGTCGGCACCGTCGCCAGCACCGTTTCCAGCTCGACCGTGCGGGCGCGCAGCGCCTCCATGGCTTCCCGGCGAAGGCGCGCCATCTGCAAATTGGCGCCGACGCGGGCGAGCAGCTCGCGCGCGGAAAACGGCTTCGTCAGGTAATCGTCCGCGCCTGCGTCCATCCCTTCGACCCGCGTCTCCTCGCCCGCGCGGGCCGAGAGGAGCAGCACGGGGATCTCGCGCAGGGCAGGGTCCGCGCGGAGGGCGCGCAGAAGGCCGAAGCCGTCGAGGCGCGGCATCATGACGTCCGACAGCACGAGATCCGGCGCACGCCGCCGGGCGGCGGCCAGCGCCGCCTCGCCGTCCGGAACCGCCTCGACCTCGTAGCCCTGGTCGACGAGCAGCCGGCAGACGTAGTCGCGCATGTCGGCGTTGTCGTCGGCCAGCAGCACGCGGGCGCCGGCAGCACCGGCGGACGCTGGAAGCGGCATGCCCAGATCGTCCGCCGCCGAGCGCGACAGGGCGGCGTCAGCGCCTGCGTCAGCGCCTGCGTCCGCCTCCGCGAGCCCGCCGCCGGCAGCGCCGGCAGGAAGCCAGCGCAGCGCCTCCTCGACATAGGCCTGGGCGCGGACCCCGGTGTACACGCGGGTCCGTCCGCCGCGGACGCGCTCGGCCGGCAGGTGCGCGTCGCCGAGCGGGAGGGCGACGGTAAAGGTGGTGCCGCGGCCGAACGTGCTGTCGGCCCGGATCGTGCCGCCGTGCAGCCGGACCAGCTCCTGCACCAGGGCGAGGCCGATGCCGCTGCCTTCAAAGGTCCGGCCCTTCGCACCTTCGACCCGGTGGAAGCGCTCGAACAGGCGCGGCAGCTCGTGCTCGGGGATGCCGGTGCCGGTGTCGCGCACGGTCAGCTCCGCCGCCGCGCCGTCCGCCGACAGGCAAAGCGCGACGGCGATCTCGCCGTCGAACGTGAACTTGAAGGCGTTGGAGAGCAGGTTGAGGACCACCTTCTCCCACATGTCGCGGTCGACATAGACCGGCTCGCGGAGCGGCGGGCACTCGATGACGAGGCGCAGCCCGGCGCGGTCGACCGCGGAGCGGAAATTCGACGCGAGCTCAGCGGTGAAGGCGGCGAGATCGGTCGGCTCGTAGTTCGCCTCGACGCGGCCGGCCTCGATGCGGGAGAAATCGAGCAGGCTGTTGACGAGCTTCAGGAGGCGCAGGCCGTTGCGGTGCGCCGTATCGATCAGCGCCCGCTCTCCGGCGTCCCGCCCGCCCTCGGCCGGCAGCTTCGACAGGACCTCCTCCAGAGGCCCCAGCATCAGCGTCAGCGGCGTGCGGAACTCGTGGCTGACGTTGGAGAAGAAGGCGGTCTTGGCGCGGTCGATCTCGGCGAGCGCCTCGGCGCGCTTGCGCTCCTCTTCGAGCGCCTGCGCGTTGGCCAAGGCGGCCGCGATCTGGCCCGCGGCGAGGCCGAGGAAACCCTGATAGCTCTCATCGAAAAGCCGGAACGGGTTCAGGCCGACGATCAGGACGCCGGCACGTCCCGTCTCGCCGGTGGGAAGGATCGGGAGCAGGGCCGCCTGACTCGAAGGCTGTCGCCAAGCGCCGCCGCTGGTCGGGACGCCGGCGCCGAAGAGCGCTCCCAAATCGGAGACGACGCGGAGTTGGTGGTCCCGCAGCACCTCGCTGAACGACCATGCCGTCGGGGAGCGATCGACCCTTACCGTCTCGGGCACCGACGGATGGTTCCGCTCGATGCCGCACACGCCGGCAAGAGTCAGGTTTCCATCCTCCTGATCGGCGACGTACAGCATCGCGAAGGGGATGTCGTGCGAATTGGTGCCCAGGGCGGCGACGGTCCGGTCGCAGACCTCCCGCCATGTCCGGGCGTCGGCCGTTCGCGCCGCCAATTCCTTCAGGAGGACGAGCTGACGCTCGCCGATGACGCGCTGCGTGTCGTCGGTGTTGGCGCAGATGATGCCGCCCGCGCCGCCGTCATCGTCGGGGATCGGGCTGTACGAGAAGGTGTAGTAGGTCTCCTCGGGGTAGCCGTTGCGCTCCATGACGAGGAGCTGCGCCTCGACATAGGTTCCCTCGGCCCCCGCCATGGCGGTGGCGAGCATCGGGCCGATTTCGCTCCAGATTTCCTGCCAGACTATCCGCGTCGGCTGCCCGAGCGCCCGGGGATGCTTGCCGCCGATGATCGACTTGTACGCATCGTTGTAGAGAAAGGTCAGCTCGCTGCCCCATCCGATCCAGATCGGCTGGCGGGACGTCAGCATGATCCGGACGGCGGTCTTGAGGCTTTGCGGCCAGCTCTCCGGCGGCCCTAACGGGGTGTCCTCCCAACCGAAGGCGCGCATCAGCGCGCCCATCTCGCCGCCGCCGACGAGGAAGTTCGGGCTCGCCGGCGCACCGTTCGGGCCGGTCACATCGATATTGCCGTTCCGCATGCGACGTGCAGTTCCTGCCGGTAGGTTCCGCTACCGCGGAGGCCGCCGCGGTCGAAGGCCACCTTTTGCCGCATACGAACGGTGCAAGACAAGACCCGCCTTTGGGCGATTGCGCGGCGGGCCGGCAATCGCGGCCGCTCGCACGGTCGCGCCCTGGATCGGATTTCGACCGGGCTTGGAACGGGCAGCCGGGCATTGCGCCGGCTTGCCCCGCCCCGCCCTTCCCTCGCAGGGGAAGGGAGAAAAGCCGAACGCTCTCAAAACCCTTCGCCCGTGCGGGGAAGGAGGAGGCGGGGCGGGACCGGGGCCGTCAGGTCGCGGAGACCAGCTCCGCCGCCGCCGGCGCCGTCCCATTCGTCAGGGCGCCGAAGGCATCGAAGAAGCCGGGGAACGAGCACACGACGCTGTCGCCGCCCGGCAGCCGGTTGCCGTGTCGGCACTTCGCCGTCGCGATGTACAGAGACATGAAGATCCGGTGATCGCCCCAACTGCTCAACTCGACGCCGCCCTCCGGGTCGGCGCCGTCGCCGCGGATGAGGAAGCCGTCGAGCACGTCGCCGTCGAAGATCGGCTCGATATCGACGGCCAGCTTGGTCAGTTCGGCGATCATCGCCTGAATCCGCGGCGACTTGTGAAGCCGGGTGATCGAGCCGCCCGTGACCTTGAAGGTGCCGTCCACGAACGCGCCGATCGCGGCGAGGGTGGGAATGATGTTCGGGCAGTCGCTGGTGTCGAAATGGAAGTCGCCCTTCAGGACGCCGCGACCGCCGTTGACGACGGTCAGGGTCTGATCCCGCTCGTCGAACGCGAGTTGCAGGCCCAGGCGCCGGACGATGTCGACGATGGCGCGCTCTCCCTGCAGGCTCTCCTCGGACATGTTGCGCAGCGTGTAGCGGCCCTCGAACAGGGCCGTCGCCGCGAGGAGATACGAGGCGGAGGTGTAGTCGCCGCTTATGACCGTGTCGACCGCCCGGTACGCGCCCGGCTCGACCCTGAAGGTGCGGAAATCGTCGGTGCAGTCCACCGCGGCGCCGGCGTGCCGCATCGCCGTCAGCGTCTGCCGGATGTAGGATTGCGACAGGATCGTGCCGGTGACGCGGATCGTCGTCGGCTTCCGCGCGAGCGGCGCCGCGAGCAGCAAGGCGGTGATGAACTGCGAGCTGATGTTGCCCGGCACCGTAGTGACGCCGCCCTCCAGCCGGTCGCCCAGCACGACGATCGGGGCTCGCCCGTCCTCGGCGATGTGCGAGATCTCGGCGCCGAGGTCCCGCAGCGACGCGATCAGCGGCGACATGACCCGGTTCCGCAGCGTCGCGTCGCCGGTGATCACGGTGATGCCCTCGATTGCGGACGCGATTGCCGCGAAGGTCCGGAAGACCAGCCCGGAGCCGGACGCCTGGATGATCGGCGACCGGGCGGAGGTGCGCCGGCCGCCGACGCCCGTCACCTCCGCGTATCCGTCGTGACGGCGGATCTTCGCCCCGATGTTCTCGCAGGCGGCGATCATGGTGTCGGTTTCCTGGCACCGGAGATCGTTGTAGATCCGGGATGTCCCCTCCGCCAGGGACGCGATGAGCAGAGCCCGCTGCGTCTCCGGCTTCGACGACGGCACGTGCACGAGCCGGGCGGTATCGTCGCCGGCGGCTCGATCCAAGGAAAACATCGACATCACCCGACCGCCGTCTTGCGGGCGTTGACGACGGTGTCCTCGTAGACCTCGCGGAAGAACATCGCGAGGATCTCCTGGATGTCGTCGATGTACTTGAAGACCATCCGGAAATCGTCCTCGCTCAGGATGAGCTGCGTGAGGATCTTCCACATCTCCATCGAGTGGTCCTCGTTGGTGTCGACGCTGAGGTGGGCCTCCTGGCCCTTCACCATGTCCCGTCCCAGCGTCTCCTGAAGCGAATGCACGAACTCGGGCTGAAGCTTCGCCTGGGTGTACTCGACGAGGTAGTTGGAGACGACGGGCGCCATCGGGTGCTCGTGCTCCAGCGCGTAATAGAAGAAGCCTTGGAACAGGCGCGTCGAGAGGTACGGCTCCGTGCCGTAGATCTCGTCCAGCGTGATGCCCGCAGCCTCGCAATCCCTGAAGTACAGCTTGTCGTGGAGCATCTCGTCGGCCTGATAGTGCGCGTAGTCCGCGGCGGCCCTGGGCGAGATCTCGGCGATCTTGTAGATGGCCTTGGACTGGCTGACGCGCGACAGGCGAATGCGCCAGACATGCTCGATCAGCGTCCGCCGGTAGTACGGCAGGTTGATCTGCTTGTCCTTCAAGTGCGACGCGAAGGGAACGGTCCGCTTCCATTCCTCCATCTTGCGATCGAGATAGCGGTCCAGCTCGGCCTTTCGCTTCAGCCCTTCGAGATCCGAGAAATAGGGTTGCGGGTGAGCGATTCCGGAATTGCGTACGCGGTTCATCGTCAGCTCCTGCTTGTACGCGGGGTGATCGGGATGCCTGCGGTCTGGAGCACGCCTGCGACAGTCCGGTCCGGGCCCTGCCCGCGCTTGCGGTCCGCCCCGATCGTGCCGGGTGGAATGCGTGCTCTCCATGAGGGTATCGGGACGTCCGGAAGGCGGACAGATATGCTGAGGTATACGCTCGCTTCCGCCTCGTTCGGTTCGGCGATCCGGATAGGGAAGGGCGCCGCCCGGCAACCGGACGGTGCGTCGCTCGCCAAGGCGGCGACGCAGCCCGCGCCGCGTCGTGCTTCACCGCCGCGGCGGTCGTGTCAGGAGGAGACCTGCGGCTGCGACGCCGGGAGTTGCCAGGAGCAATAGACCGAGAGGGTGGTGCTCGACGCCAGGACCGCGAACAGCACCCACAGCCCCCGGTCGGCGCCGTAAGCGATGACGATCGCGCCGATCGCGCCGGTAAGCAGGGCCTGGAACCCCAGCGCGACGCTGGCCAAGGTGCTGTTCACCCGTCCGATCATGCTCTTTTCGACGATCTGCATGACCCAGCTGTTCCGCGCCACGCGGATCCCGGCGTTTCCGAATCCCAGCACGGGCGCCAGCCATACGATCGTGAGCAGGCTCGGCGCGCCGGACTGGAGCAGGACGACGGCGGAGAAGAGAGCCATGTTGAGGACGATCGACGGGACGTAATCCCATTTCCGGATCATCCTCGGCAGGAGGAAGGCGGCGAGGATCGCGCCGATCCCGAACAGCATCTCGTACTTCGCGAACTCCACGATCGGCGCCTTCAGGACGCCGACCAGCAGCGTCGGAACGAGGTAGTTGCCGACCATCACGCAGGCGTAGGGTGCGAACGACGCCAGCATCAGGACGGACGAGGCCGGCCGGCGAACGAGGTAGTCCGCCCCGGCGCGGAAATCGCCGACGACGCTGCCGCGCTTCCCGGCGGCCGCGACGTGGCCCGGCCGATATCGGATCGACGACACGGCGAGCACCGAGATCGCGATCATCACGGCGTTCCAGAGCACGATGCGCTCCAGGCTCCAGTCCTTCAGCATCAGCGCGATGGCGGCGCCGGTGAAGACGGTGGCTGCCTGGCCTTCCACCTCCATCAGGGAATTCACCAGGTTGTATTTGTTCCTCGGGATCACCTCCTGCACGAAGGCCGGCCGGGCCGAGTTGTTCGCGGCGAGGAACACGCACCCGGCGACGAAATAGATCGCCAGCGCGGCGACATGCAGATCCAAGAACCGATGGAAGCAGAAGAGAAGAAGCAGCGAGAACAGAAAGCCGAGCCGCAGCAGGATCAGCATCCGCTTCCTCGACAGGCGGTCGATGTAGACGCCGAGAACCGGACCGATGAAGATCATGCTCGAATTGGCGCAGAACGCGACGTAGCTGAGCAGCGCCTGCCCGTCCTCCGCGTTCACCAGGTACCAGGACGCGACGGTGATCGAAATGCCGACGCTGATGGCCGCCGTCAGGTTGGACAGCGACAGCAGGTAGATCGTCCGGGACCGGAAGAGCGGGTCGTCGAAGGCGGCGAACGGATTGGCCGGCATGGATCGTTCGTCCCTTTCCGTTCACGCTCGCATCGCCCCGGCCGTGAGGCCACGAGATCCGTACGGGGCAACGGCCCTCGTGGAGGGTTACACGGCGGAGTTCCGCCGATCGGGCGGGTTCCGCCGCACGCCCAGATCCGTCCCGGCGCCGCCGCCGGCGCGCCCGCGCCGTTCGCGGTGCGGCAACTCAAGATTGGATGCCGATCCGTCGACGCAGAGCCTGATCCCGCGCACCGCCGCTTCGGTCCTGTTCGTCACGCCGAGCTTCCGGAACAAGACACCGATATGCATCTTCACAGTAACAACTTCAATATGAAGATAATTTGCAATTGTTTTGTTGTGAAATCCCATAATAAGGCACTGTAATATCTGCCGCTGACGACAGGAAAGTTCAGGAATTACCTCGATGTTGTTCACCGCGTGCTTTGCCATCCTGTCCGCCTTACTTTAGCTTGATGACAAGTTTTGCCCTAGAGGGTTTCGAATTCTTTTTTTACAAGTTTAGAGGGTGAGTTGATTTTGTAAACCTATACTGTTGAGGGTATTTCAACCGACTCGGCATTGGATGCAGGATGACGGCTTTTGCCCTGACCGCGGCGGCGGTGCGCGCTATCGGCGCGATAGGGGAGCCGCCGCCGGGCGAAGCGCGCTTCTCCCCGCCGCCACCCGTATACCTCCGCCTATCTACCGGCCAGCGCAGGCGGCCTCGTAATATCGCCCCATGCTGCGGCCCTTACGGCGTGGCAGGCGAACGGCAAGCCGCGGTTCAGCGGCGCTCCCGGCCGGAGACGGCGACGGCGCCAGCGACGCTTCCTCTCCAGTCCTGCCGGCTGCCGCGCGAGCAGAACGTGCGAATGCTCTGTATGAGGGCTCCGAAGAGTCAGCGCGCCATCAGTGAGGATGATCATGAATCACCACCTGTCGGACGAAGACATCCGGTTTTTCAGCGACAACGGCTTTCTCGTCGTCCACGACCTGCTCGACCGGGACGCGGTGGAATCGATGAGGCGCGCCATCGACCACATCGTCGCAGGGGCCGCGGACCTGGGCGACATCGCGGAACTGGAGCCGGGAGACCGGTCGGTGATGCGCCGGATCTGGTCGCCCTCGAAGCGCCACGACGCCTTCCGGAACGCCCAGGAGGACCCGCGGATCCTCGACCGGCTGGAGGGGCTCATCGGCCCCGACATCATGTTCCACCACAGCAAGCTGAACATGAAGGGGCCGCGGGTCGGGTCGCCGGTCGCATGGCACCAGGACATGTCCTACTACCCGCACACGAACTCGAAGCTCGTCGCCTGCGTCATCTATCTCGACGACGCGTCGGAGGAGAACGGCTGCGTGCGGGTCCTGAGCGGCTCGCACAAGGGGCCAGTCTACGACCATACCGACAACGGGCACTTCAGAGGCAAGGTAGACTCGTCGAAGCTGCCGCAGGGCTGCGCCGAAGTTGCGGTCGGCGGCGCGGCGGGTTGCGGCGTCTTCCTGCACTGCAAGGTGCTGCACGCGTCCGAGCCGAACCGGTCCGACCGCTACCGGCGCGTCTTCATCCCGGCCTACAGGGCCGCCGACTCGCTGCCGATCTATTTCGGTCCGCACGCCGCGCACAACGAGCCGGGCGTCTATCTGCTGCGCGGCCGACAGCTCGGCTACGCCACCAGCGAGTCGTTCCAGTACCCGCTGCCGATCGCGGAGAAGCCCTTCAATTCCCTCTTCGCGCTTCAGCAGGGCGAGCACGTCGCGCCGGGCGACGTCCATAAGCGGCAGAGCGGCTACGCGACCTTCGCCGAGGAAGAGGCGTAACGGACGGTCAAGCGCGGAACCTGCAAATGTCCGGCAGCATCCTCATCCTGAACCGGTGGCCGCAATACCCGGACAGCGAGCGCTGGGACAATAAGCTCGCCCGGTATGGCGACATCATCCCCCACGACCGGTATCGCGTCACCTACATCTGCGATCCGCCGGGACGGCAGGGCGTGCTCGCCGGCTCGGGCGGCGGCGGCCCGGCCATCCGCATCCATCTCGTCCCGGATTTCGCCGACATCGATCGCCTCGCCGGCGTCGTCAAACGGCTGATCGAGACGGACGGTCCGTTCGATCACGTCATCGGCCTGTCGGAGTATCTGCTCGACGTGGCGGCGCAACTGCGGGAGCGCTGCGGCATCCCCGGCCCGCGACCCGCCTATGTCGACCGTTTCCGCGACAAGACGGTCATGAAGACGATCCTGCGGAAGGCCGGCGTGCCGACGCCGCGGTGGTTCCCGTGCGAAAGCCCGGAGCAGGTTCTCGCCGTCTCGGAAGCGCTGGGCTTCCCGCTCATCGTGAAGCCGGTCCGCGGAGCCTCCAGCAAGGACGTCAGCAAGGTAAACGATCCGGCGGAGCTGGAGGCCGTGCTGGAGAGGATCGGGCGCAACGACCGGACGATGCGCGGCTTCGAGATCGAGGAGTATATCGCGGGCGAGGTGCTGCATGCGGACGGCGTCGTCGACCGAAGCGGCGCCTGCCTGTTCATGAGCGTGTCCCGGTACATCTCGCCGTGCCTGGATTTCGAGGCCGGCGCGCCGCTCGGGTCGATCATCCAGACGGAGCCGGCCCTCTACGACCGGTGCCGACATTTCGCCCTGCGCTGCCTCGCGGCGCTCGACCTCAGGGCGTCCGCCTTCCATCTCGAATTCTTCGACACCGGGCGGGACCTGGTCTTCCTGGAGATCGGGGCGCGCGTGCCGGGCGCCGACGTGTCCTACGTCATCCACGACGTCTACGGCGTGAACCTCTTCAAGCTGTGGGTGGACGTGGTGCTGGGGCACGAGGTCAAGCCCGTCGACTGCCGGAGCAGTGTCGGCGGCCAAAGCGGCGGCTGGGTCACGATTCCCCGGCCGCAGCCGTTGCCGCAGACAGTGCTGCGCGCGACACCGCTGCTCGGGAAGATCCCGTTTCTCTACCGCGAGCTGGTGCCCCGGCCGGGCCAGATGCTGGAGGATGCCGGCGGCGGCTACGCGAACCTGCAGGGCGGCCGCTTCCTGTTCGGCGGCGGGACCGAGAGCCAGATCGCCGAGGCGATCCACGCGGCGATCGATGCCTACGAGCTGACGACCGAACCGGCGACCATAGCGGCGTCGCCGACGACGACCGCCGAAACCACAACCACAGCCACAGCCACAGCCGCCACCGCTGCCCTCGCGCAGTGATGGCGCGGGCGGCGCGCACCGGAATTCCTTTGGAGGCAACGATGACAAGACTCAGCAACGCGGAGCTCCTGGCCAAGAAGTGCGTGGTTTTCGCCGAAGGCTGCTTCGGCCTGTTCACGAGCAAGATCGCAGCATCGTTTCTCCACTATCGCGCCGACCGCTGCGTCGCGGTGATCGACAGCACGCAGCACGGCAAGACCGTGGGCGACGTCATCGGATGGGGAGGCGCCATCCCGATCGTCAAGGACATCGACGAAGCGATGCG